>JANLSD010000184.1:0-12743 GCA_031362245.1 Acaryochloridaceae cyanobacterium OTE_25_metabat_464
AAACTTTACCCCCCCCGCCGCGAACCACAAAACGCTAAAGCCTTATCCCCCCCTACCTTACACCGCCCCATCCCCAAAATATTTTGGGGGAGTGCCGCTGTCTCCCCTGTCTACGGCTAACCCTTTTTCTGTGGATTTACATCCAGAAACCCTAGCCAAGTAGACGCTCATTGCTTAAAACCGTTCTGTAGCATTGCACTCAAGACAACCATGAAAATTGACCGCTCTAAAATCATTCCTATTCTTACCGGCATTTTTTCACTCTTGTTGGGAGTACTGTATTTGGTCTTGGTTCAGCTTCTAGATATGCGTGGGGAAATGATTCCAGCTCCCACAGGAGCAATCCTTTTTTTTCATCTTCATATACCGTTATTGCATAATCTACTATTGCCAGAGGTTATGAGCTTTGGTTATAGTTGAAGTAACGGGACTCTTCAATCCCCGTGATGTTGTTTACGCTTCTGGGTAATCCAATTGGTTGCTTTTCTGCTGCGCCCAATTAAACCACGGTGGCTGAACCTAAGTTTTCCATCAACGCTTTACCTGTGCCCAATTTTAGACCTGCTGCTTCAAGAAGTTCCCAATGCGTTCTACGCTGAACTCCGTCTGGGCCTGCAAGAAGCCTTGGTCAATGCGGCAAAGCATGGTAATTCACTCAATCCAGAGAAGTCAGTGTCTGTGCGCTATGCACGCTTGCCAGACAGGCACGAGTGGATTATTACCGATCAGGGTGTTGGGTTTGAGCCTCCGGCTGCACCTTGCGATCCTACGCCTCCTCAAGAGCACCTTCCCTCTCATGGCTGTGAATGTGGGCGGGGTCTTTTTATTTTGTTTGAGGTGTTTGACCAGGTTCACTGGGACAAGTACGGCACAGAACTCAGTTTGTCTAAGTCCTTTAAATAAGTCTTTATTAAGTAGAGCGCCGCAAGAAATCCTCCAACAACTCCCCTGTATTATGAAAAGCATGGGGAATACACCGCTGCATTTTTGAACGCCATTATGTCGATTTCTGATTCAAACAAGTTTTCACTAACCACACCGCTGTATTACGTTAATGGGCTTCCCCACGTTGGCAGTGCTTACACCACAATGGCTGCTGATGCCTTGGCTCGCTTTTATCGGCTACAGGGCCGCGAAGTACTGTTGATTACAGGCACCGATGAACACGGTCAAAAAATTCAGCGCACAGCAGAGCAGCTCCAGCGTGATCCCCAGGCCCACTGTGATGAGGTGGCAGCAGGGTTTCAAGATCTTTGGCAGCGTCTGAATATCAAATACGACCGATTTAGTCGAACCACCAGCGATCGCCACGCCGCCATCGTCAAAGAATTTTTCTTGCGGGTATGGGAGAAAGGCGACATCTACCTTGGACAACAGCAGGGGTGGTACTGCGTCGAATGCGAAGAATTTAAAGAAGAGCGGGATCTCCTTAACGAAAAACGCTGCCCCATTCATACCAATCGAGCCGTAGAGTGGCGAGACGAACAAAACTACTTCTTTCGACTGTCGCGTTATCAGCAGGCGTTGCAAGATCATTACGCAGCCAACCCCAAGTTTTTGCAGCCTGATATCCGCCGCAACGAAATTCTTAACTTTGTAAATCAAGGGCTTCAGGATTTTTCGATCTCGCGGGTCAATCTAGACTGGGGCATTCCGGTACCGGAAAATCCAAAGCATACGCTTTATGTCTGGTTTGACGCCTTATTGGGCTACATCACCGCGCTCTTAGAACCGGATGCAGAACCTACCCTTGAAAACGCCCTCAAAGACTGGTGGCCCATCAACCTACACTTAATAGGCAAAGATATCCTTCGGTTTCATGGGGTTTATTGGCCGGCTATGTTGATGTCTGCTGCATTGCCCTTGCCCAAGGCGATTTATGGTCATGGTTTCTTGACCAAAGATGGGCAAAAAATGGGTAAAAGCTTAGGCAATACCTTAGACCCCTTTGATCTGGTAGATCGCTACGGTGCTGATGCAGTTCGCTACTACTTCCTGAAAGAAATTGCCTTTGGTCGAGATGGAGATTTTAGCGAAACCCGGTTCATTGATATTCTCAATGCTGATTTAGCAAATGACCTTGGCAACTTACTCAACCGCACCTTAAAAATGGCGGTGAAGTATTGCGACGGCACTGTGCCAGCAGTAGATCCTCAGGCGCTGCCTTCCACATGGTCTTTGGTTGAAATGGCCCAAACAGCAGGGGCACGGGCCGCCCAAGCCTATGGCGATCTCAATTTCAGCATTGCCTGTGAAGCCGCCTTAAGCTTAGTCAGAGTTGGCAATAAATTTATTGACGAACAAGCCCCTTGGAGCCGCTACAAAGCAGGAGATATAGAGACTGTCAATCAAATTCTTTATGCCGTTTTAGAGAGTGTTCGTTTAGCTGCCTACTTATTGGCACCGATTGTCCCGACCTTGAGTACAAAGATTTACCTTCAACTGGGGTATTGTGTTGATTTTAATGATTTAGATTCCATTCAATCCCTTACAGGTAAAGATCATGACCGTTGGGGGATGCTCTCACCAGGACAAACATTTGGTCAGCCAGAACCCATTTTTCAAAAGCTAGTGGCATTAGATGCCGACTTAAGTCCATAAATGGACAAAAAACCTGAATTTGTAAGTTTATACAACAAACTTGTTAAGTTGTTCTCGTTTCATTGACTTGTGGTCGTAAACCTGAGACAAATGGAAAAGAGTATATTTACTTATCTATAATAAAAGAAAGCTTTGTTGAGCGTTTATCCGCTACTTGCGGTCTTCCTCAGAAGGCTCAACTAACTACTCTCTTGACTCAAGCGACTTTATTTATTTATTTTCCCTTCTCCACAGGTTAATATTCCTCCGTCTTTTAATATCGACCGATTTTTCAGAAAGGTTTAATATCCGTAATGATTCAGAATGCATCGGGGCAAGACGCCATTTTTACACCAGACCAAGTTCTGGAAAATCGCGGTCGCATTGCGATTTTTATTGATGGCTCTAATTTATTTTATGCTGCGCTCCAGCTTGGGGTCGAAATTGACTACACCAAGCTGCTCTGTCGCCTGACGGGTGGATCACGACTTCTGCGGTCTTTTTTCTATACAGGGGTAGACCCCACCAACGAAAAGCAGCAGGGTTTTTTGCTGTGGATGCGCCGCAATGGCTATCGGGTGATTACAAAAGAACTGGTTCAGCTTCCTGACGGCTCTAAGAAGGCCAATCTGGATGTGGAAATTGCAGTGGATATGATGGCCCTAGTGGGTTGCTATGACACCGCAATTTTAGTGAGCGGAGATGGCGATTTAGCCTATGCCGTTGATGCGGTGAGCTACCGAGGGATCCGAGTAGAGGTAGTGAGCCTACGTTCTATGACGAGCGATAGTTTGATTAATGTGGCGGATCGCTACATTGACTTGGATGGCATCAAGGAGGATATTCAAAAAACACCCCGCGCAGGCTATACCTATCGTCCTCTGACGGGGGTCAGCGTAGGTGTAGACAGTCATGATCGTCCAGAATTACCTGTATTTAATGATTAATGGAAAATCTGGCGTTTGGTTACGGTTGGGGACTCAAGGTCTTGTGGGTCTTTTTTGTCTTCAGCTAAGTGCCTGCTCTTGGCGAGCGCCTCAGTCTCTTAAAGCCTCTACAAAGCCAGTCCAAGGCGGTGTGTCCTTTTCTGATGTGGTGTTGGCCCAAACCGACGTGAAGGGGAAACTGCTGTGGAAATTTCAGGCGAAGGGCGTTACCTCTGGCGAAGGGCAACAGGCTGCAAAGGCTCAGTCTATTAAGGGCCAACTCTATGAGGCGGGAAAACCTGTTTTTGATATTGAGGCAGAGCAGGGGACGGTTCTTCAGACGACGCAGCAGGTAAGTCTAAAGGGTAAGATTCAGGTTACAGATCGGCAACGTCGCGTTGTGTTTCGCGGGCGAGAGGCAGAGTGGAATCCTCAGTCTGGGCAACTGATGGTGCGTACTGGGCTGATGGTGACTCACCCTCAGCTCCGGCTGTGGGCCAATGAGCTAAAGGCTTCAAAACAGGGACAAGTCATTCAGGTCAAGGGCAGTGTTGTGATGGAAACCCTGGCGAGTGCTGAACCCAAAAAGAATCAACGGGTACGGCTGAAGGCTAATCAGGCAGTCTGGAATGTGGCGCAACAGAAATTTCAGGCTGGGACAGTCTCGGGAGATGGACAGCAGCCAACCGTTCAAATTGAGCAGTTGAATCCGGTTGGGGAAAAAGCGATGGCTTTAGCGGGGGAAGCCAATGCAGACCTTAAGGGCGGCATTGTGACACTGCGAAGCCCTGTACGACTGACGATGGGGGATGTGGTGTTGACGAGCCGTGAGCTGACCTGGGAAACATTGGTGGGACGCATTTCAACCCGTGAGCTGCTGCAATTACAGGATCCACGCCGTCAGGTTACGGTTTTAGCCAATAGTGGATCTGTGGAGCAGGGACGCAATTTGGTTGATTTACAGGGCAAGGTAGAAGTGACGGGTCTGAAGGATCGTGCGAGGTTGACCAGTGATAAGCTGCTGTGGAATACGAAAACGGAGCGGATTGAGGCGTTGGGCAATGTGAACTATGTCCAGGCGTCTCCTGCGTTTACCCTCCGTGGCCCTAGAGCGGTGGGCAAACTGGAAGACCAAACCCTCCGCATTAGTGGGGGAGATGTGGTGACTGAGATTTTGCCGTAAAATCATGCCTTAACCAAGGCTGACAAATGTTCTATGACTGATTCTGTTCGGCATGTGGCGATCGCCATTCTCACCCAGGCCAACCAATACCTGATGCAGCTACGCGACCCCATCCCTCGCATTGTTCATCCGGGTCACTGGGGTATGTTTGGCGGGCATTTAGATGAAGGCGAAACCCCAGAAGAGGCGATCTGGCGAGAACTAACCGAAGAAATTTGCTACACGCCCCCAGCCTTAACCCTATTTTGTGAAGATCGGGATATTGGCGTCGTTCGCCATGTGTTTTATGGTGAATTGACCGTCCCCATTCGCGAGTTGGATTTACGGGAAGGCTGGGATTTAGGATTGCTCACGCCAGCCCAAATCGAGGCGGGAGAGGCTTATTCTGCGATCGCCCAGCGAACTTGTCCCATGGGCATCCCTCACCAAAAGCTTTTACTAAACTTCTTACATCATCATCCTGAGTTTGTAGGGTAGCAACTGGAGCCAGAAATCTTTTTCGATTCGGCTGGGGAGCGTTAACTCTGTTCTATATACGGTGGATGGTTTTTGTGCGCTTTGACATGAAAATCGTCTGGAATATTGAATTAGACCCGACATTTTGCCAATCAAGGCTTAGAATCAGAAGCATAGCTTACTAGTATGCCCAATTATGCGCGCAACTTTCACAGCCTCTCAATCCGTATCAATTGTAGTGCCAGACGCTGCCGTTCCCATTCAGCACTATCTGAAACAGCCTCACCGATTGATGCAGGCTCTGACAGATTCCAGTCAAATTGAGCCGCTGAGTGAACATTGCTATCGCCTCAAAATGAAGCCTCGGCAGTTTTTGATGTTCAATTTACAGCCTACCGTTGATATTGAGCTGCACGTCAGTCCCGATGGCACCATGGTTTTAGAGTCTAAGGCTTGTGAGCTGCGCGGCATTGATTTTGTCAATCAGCGATTTAAATTGGATCTTCAAGGGATTTTGTCGCCCAAAGTGAAGGCTGGACAAACCTATTTAGTGGGGCAAGCCGATCTTCAAGTGCAGGTGGATATCCCCCCTGTGCTTTGGATGACGCCTAAGGCGATTGTGGAGGCCACGGGAAATGGTCTGCTTAAGAGCATTTTGATGACGGTCAAGCAACGATTGGTACATCAATTGGTTCTGGATTATCAAAAGTGGGCATCCAGTGCCGTTAACGTTCCAGTCGCAATGTCGTCTTTGTCTATGAACTCGTCTATTATTTAGCGCTGCGCAAAGCAGTTCTGAATAGTCCCAATCACGCGATCGCGATCCTCATCATTCAAGCTAGACCCTGAGGGCAAACAAAGTCCTTGGGCAAAGAGCGCCTCGGATACCTCACCCCCCACTACTTCACAGTCTTGAAAAATGGGCTGAAGGTGTAGCGGCTTCCAAACGGGGCGGGATTCAATTTGATGGGCAGCAAGGGCCAGCCGCAACTGTTCACAGGTGATACCACTAAGCTGCGGATCCAATGTTAGACAGCTTAACCACCGTGTTGCACTGCCAAAGGATGCTTCTGGCATAAACGTGACTCCTGGCAAGCTTTCGAGGGCTTGACGGTAAACCTCAAAATTATGACGACGGGCCTTAACCCGTTCGTCTAAGACCTGGAGTTGTCCTCGCCCAATGCCAGCCAGCACGTTACTAAGGCGATAGTTAAAGCCCACCTCGGAATGTTGATAGTGGGGTGCGGGGTCTCGGGCTTGGGTGGCAAGAAAGCGAGCTTTTTGGGCGATGGCCACATCATCCGTCACCAGCATTCCGCCGCCAGAGGTGGTGATAATTTTGTTGCCGTTAAAGGAATAAATGCCGATTTTCCCAAAGGTGCCTGGGGCTTTACCTTTGTAGGTTGCGCCTAAGGCTTCCGCAGCATCTTCGATGAGGGGGACGTTATGGCGATCGCAGGCCGCCAAAATCGGGTCAATATCAGCACTTTGTCCATACAGGTGGACTAAAACCACAGCCTTGGGCAACTTTCCTTGTTTTGCCCGTTGATCTAAGGTGTCTGAGAGTAGAACTGGATCCATGTTCCAGGAGAGGCGATCGCTATCGATAAAAATTGGTCTTGCCCGTTCATAAAGGATCGGATTGGCGGTTGCGACAAAGGTAAATGTAGAGCAAAAAACCTCATCTCCAGGCTCAATTCCAATTAACCGCAGCGCCAAGTGTAGCGCTGCGGTACCAGAACTCACTGCGGCAGCATGCCGAGCACCTACGGCTTGACAAAACTCTTGTTCAAAGGCATCTACATGAGGGCCAACGGGGGCAATCCAATTGGTTTCAAAGGCATCATTGACAAACGCCAACTCTTGAATACCCAGATGGGGTGGAGATAACAAGATAGGGGGGTGAATTGTCATTTTACTTGAACTCATGGAAATCACAATAAAGCTGAAATTTCAGACGAATTAAATCGAATTCGTTCGATAAGCAGGGAAAAAATCAGAACTCAGAAGCATCTCTGGATTTACATTAAGTTGTCGGGAACGAATCTCTGTAAGATTGCTATAAATCTCTACATCAGCAATGAGTCTAAGGGTATAAAAGTCATGAGTTTGCTTTGAGAAGCTTGCCTTGAATTCAAAGAGACTATCCTGCTGTCCTCCTAAACCACCACCCAAATGAAATGTCCTGTCCCCTCTCTGAGTTGCCCAGTGACGTATTTCATCTATCATTAAAGTATTGGGTGTGAAGGGTAAGAATTCGTTCTTTGTCCCACATAAGTGATACTGAACGATACCGCAGCATTCCGTAATTAGGCCAACACAGATTGGATTTTGTTCAAATTCAACTATGCAAATAAAAATATGGGGTGATAATTGGGTGAGAGATTCATAATATGACCGATCAAAATAATATGACTGCCCAGCACCGATTCGATCCATTGTATCTTTATAGATATCCATAAAGATAGGGATGTGCTCTTGAGAAAAAGGTAATATATTTGCAAAAAATTGGCGCTTTCGGCATTGATTAATGCGGGTTCTTCGGGCAGACTTTATTTGGCGGCGTTGTTCATCATCAGATAATGTTAAATCGATAAAGACGGTAGTTCCATTTTTGACAAGTTCAGTCCCCCCAATCATTTGTTGAATCTCAGCATTCAGGATGGGATGAAGTCTAATAAAAGCCGAGCAGATTTTACAAGCTTTGAACGTTGTGACGAGCATCTCAATAGATTGCAGCACGAAGGTAGAATCAGCCTGAGCCTCGTCATTGAGCAGAATACCGGGATATCCATAGGGGGAAACGGCATCATAGATACTTTCGGAGCAATCTCGTTGGTTTAAATCCAGAAGCATCTCTTCAGGGCAGCGCCTGATAAGATAGGGCAGCAAAAACTGTTTTGATCCATCCGAAATTAGTATAGCTTCTGCTTGAGCTTCTAAACGTCGAGCTTCGGCTAAAATATAAAGTGGGAGGTGATAAATATCATGACTAAAGTTTCGGATGGCCTGCTTGAATTCAGTTGATTCAATGTTTAGAATCTCGATCTTCATGGGAAAAATTCATATTTTTGTTAGCTGCTAGGAAATGACAAATCAATAAAGTTGAGATTTTAAAGTATTTTTCTATGCTTTTCTATCCCATAGAATCGCAGAATTCTATTACTTTGTTGACTCATTGAGTTTGTCAATAATATAATTACCCACAACGATTTCAGAACATTTATTCTGCCACCACCACAAAGCTTCCTCATGCTTTGCTTTCATTAAATCTTTATTTGTCAAAAGTTTCTCTAAATTTTCTGTGAGATCATTCCAATTTTTGACTTTGATGGCTGGTGAACCATCATAAAACCATCGGGAGGGAAGTGGTTCAATAATTGGGATACATCCAAATCGAATTGCTTCATAAAAACGGTAAGTTTCGTAGGAAGTACCTCTAGGTATCAGACAAATTTTGCTGTTCATCAATTGTGTAGCATAAGTCTGAATGTTCTCTTCTGTCATTGAGTAAAATCCAGAGGTTAAAGATAGCTTAACTTTGAATTTCAAAAATTTACTTTGAAATTTCTCTAGATTATAAATCATTTTTTGGCGAGACTGAGTTTTGGGTGGCGTCAGCAACTTTCCGATGAATGACTTGAGTGAACCTGGAGCATAAGAGTCATTGTCAACACTCCCAGCAAAAAAAACATCGTAGGTTCGCTCGTTAATATTTTGTGTTTTGGCATTGAGTTGATTGTAATAGCCTAAGGGTATAGTATATATCTTAGGTGCATTTAATTTGCTTGAATAAAAAGATTTTAATATATTTAAGCAATAGTTGAAAAATCCTGGCAAATAATACAACCAAATTCTTAGGAATTGAATTAGACTTATTGAATTGCAGTAAGATGGCTCTAGCAGAGGATTGCAGCCGAGGAATGGTTTGATTCCATAGCTTTTAAATACAGTCAATACTTGATGAGCATATTTTGGAATACGATACCATTCATCTGCTGCAATAATGACGACGATATTTTTTCCGTAGGATGGTAGTTTTTCGAGTTCATCTCTCGTGATGTAAAATATCAAGCCGCTGCCGACAAGGCTTTGCTCTACCGTTTGCAAAACTTCTCTATAGTAGGCTATCCACATTAGTTCGGAGCTTAAATTGTCTGAATCATAGATATCCCACTCTACTAATTTTTGATCTTTAAGTAGAAGATAATATTTATTAGAAATAGGTTTTTTTGCGGCTTCCAAATTCTTAACCTAATCTTTTTAATAATTTCTTCAACAGTAGAAAAGCTGAAACAAAAATATTTTTACTTGATTTTAAGGCATAGAATATAAATATACTCTAGTAATTTTCCTGGTATGACTAGAAAACGCTTTTTTTTGGCGATACAAAAACAACTGAAAGAAATTGGAGATCGTTTGGCGGCTGGTGTTTTACTACTGTTGCTATTACCAATCTTGTTAGGTGTTGCGATCGCTATCCACTATAGCCTAGGCAGCCCCATTATTTTTACACAGCCGCGTCCAGGGCAACGGGGGAAGATCTTTTACTTTTACAAATTTCGCACCATGACCAGTGCCTGTGATGCAGAGGGGAAGCTGTTGCCTGACGCTGAACGCTTAACCCCAGTCGGCCTGTTTTTGCGAAAAACGAGCCTGGATGAGCTACCCCAGTTTCTCAACATTCTAAAAGGGGAAATGAGCTTTGTGGGTCCCCGCCCGCTATTGGTGCAATACTTAGAGCGCTATAGCACCGAGCAGTCCCGTCGCCATGAGGTTAAACCTGGCATCACAGGGTTAGCACAAGTCAGTGGGCGCAATGGGATTGGTTGGGATGAAAAATTTAAGCTGGATGTTTGGTATATCGATCATTGGTCGTTAGGGTTAGACCTTAAAATTTTGTTTCTAACGGTCTGGAAAGTTTTTCGGCAAGATGGCATTACCCAAGATGGCTTCACAACATCAGAAGAATTTATGGGGCGCTCTGAACCCCCACAAAACCCTTAAGGATCCTGGATCAAGCCCATGATCATGATCCTAACTGGTCTTCGCTCGGCGATAGAACGGGCGTTTGACCACTGTGGCAGGGCAAGCTTTCCCACGAATCATCACATCCAGTGTTTGTCCTGGTTGGGCAAGATGCGTGGGCACATAGGCCAGGGCGATCGCCTTTTCCAGCGCAGGCCCAAAGGTACCGCTCGTCACAACGCCCACCGTTTGCCCGTCCGCTTGAACTTCATAATCATGGCGGGCAATAGAGCGACCCTGCATTTCTAATCCCACAATGCGACGAGTTAGACCCTGTTCCTTTTGCTTGCGCAATGCCTCACGCCCAATAAAACTAGGCTTGTCTAAACTGACCACCCAACCCAGCCCAGCCTCAAGAGGAGAAATGGTGTCGTTAATATCTTGACCGTAGAGCGCCATCGCCGCTTCTAATCTCAGGGTATCTCGTGCGCCCAGCCCACAGGGAAGAACGCCCAGCCCCAGAAGCTGAGTCCAAAGCGCAACGCCAGCCTCGTGAGATAGCATCACCTCAAACCCATCCTCTCCGGTGTAGCCTGTGCGGGCTACCCAGACGGGCTGATCCATGAGGGTGATATAGGCGTGACCATAGTTGGGGATTGTGGAGAGCGCATCGGGGGTTAGGGTTTGGAGCAGGGCGATCGCCTTTGGACCCTGCACCGCAATCAGAACCTTTTGGTCAGACTCATCGGTGAGGAGATACCCTGGCTCAAGATGCGCCTCTAACCACGCTTTATCCTTATCTGTGGTGGCGGCGTTGACAATAATCGTCGCGGTGCTTTGTCCAGAGGGAAGATCGGCTTGGGCATAGATGATCAGGTCGTCAATGATGCCGCCTTCGGGGTTCAGCAATACCGTATATTTTGCTTGCCCAGGCTGAAGCACGGATAAATCTGAAGGAACCAAAGCGCCAAGGGCCGCTAACACATCAGGGCCATGAAGCTGAAACTTGCCCATGTGGGAAATATCAAACATCCCCGACTGATTGCGGACGGCTAAGTGTTCTGCGGTAATGCCTTGATACTGAATGGGCATCTCCCAGCCGCCAAACCCCACCATTTTGGCCTTGAGGGTTGTATGGCTCGTAAAGAGTGGCGTTTGCTTCAGTGATTCTGCTTGCCCCAAAATGATTCTCTCCATGTCGATAGCGTTATTCTACAGGAGGTTTGCTCAAGATCTCATGCTGCCTTAATTTGGGAGGAGCCTCCACCTTGAGCTACTTCATTACTCTGGTGGCATTAAAAATAGCGACTAGCGCCACACCCACATCGGCAAATACAGCTTCCCACATGGTTGCTAACCCCAAGATACCCAGGACAATAAACACCCCCTTAATAACCAGAGCAAACACAATATTCTGCAACACGATCGCGTGGGTTTTTCGAGCAATCTGGATCGCTTCTGCCACCTTAGAAGGTGCATCCGTCATCAGCACTACATCAGCAGTTTCAATGGCGGCATCGGAACCCAGTCCCCCCATCGCGATGCCCACATCTGCTCTAGCCAACACTGGGGCATCGTTGATACCATCACCCACAAAGGCAACCTTGCCTTTGGGTCTGACTTTGAGGAGCAGCATTTCAACTGCTGTTACCTTATCTTCGGGCAGTAACTCTGCCTGAAAGGAATCTATGCCAAGGGTTTGGGCAATATTTTTAGCAACTTCTTTAGAATCACCCGTGAGCATCATGATGGTTTCAACGCCTGATTGCTTAAGGGTGCGCATTGCCTGTACCGCATCGGCTTTAATTTCATCCGCAATCACGATGTATCCGGCATAATGCCGATCTACTGCTAGATGAACGACAGTGCCTTCAACATTGCAGGTGTCGTGTTCAATATTTTCGCGGTGCATTAGGCGATCATTGCCTGCAAACACCCGTCGATTCTCTACTGTTGCCATAATGCCGTGGGCGGCAATCTCGGTGTAATCGGTGATGGTCGATGGATCAATCGGCTGTCCGTAAGCTTCTCGAATTGACTTTGCAATCGGGTGATTAGAATTGGACTCGGCTTCTGTTGCCAATCTCAACAATTCGGCTTCTGTAAAACCGTTGTAGGGCGAAACTTGCGTCACCTTAAACACGCCCTGGGTGAGGGTGCCCGTTTTGTCAAAGGCGATCGCTTTAACCCCCGCCAGCGTATCTAAAAACGTCGAACCCTTGACGAGAATCCCACGATTGGCTGCCCCACCAATGCCGCCAAAGTAACCAAGAGGAATACTAATCACTAAACCACAGGGGCAGGAAATTACCAGCAAAACCAGCGCCCGATAAGCCCATTCTGCATTTGTGCCCAAATTGAATAAAGGCGGCAGGATAGCTACGCCTAACGATGCAATCACCACGATGGGGGTGTACTGCCGCGCAAATTTGGTAATGAACTTTTCTGTTGCGGCTTTCTTGCTGCTGGCGTTTTCGACGAGATCTAGAATTCTGGCGATTGACGATTCTCCAAATAGCTTGGTAACTTTGACCGTCAGCACTCCAGTCTGGTTAATCATCCCAGCAAAAATCGTTTCGCCTACCCCAACTGTGCGCGGCACAGATTCACCTGTAAGAGCAGAGGTATCC
>JANLSD010000195.1:0-17635 GCA_031362245.1 Acaryochloridaceae cyanobacterium OTE_25_metabat_464
TTTTGACCACACCAGCGGGCGATCGCGGGGCGGCCCGTGCCTTTAGCCTGATTTTGCAGGCGATGGTGAACCCGAAGTTTGGTCCACGGGTGAGTGCGGTACTCCCCGAAATGGAGATTCCCATTCTGCTGTTATGGGGGCGTCAAGATCGCATGGTGCCCCCGATGTTTGCCCCTAAGTTTGCAGCGATGAATGCGCGGATTAAGTTGATTGAGCTGGAGGATGCGGGGCATTGTCCCCATGATGAATGTGCGGATAGGGTGAATGAGGCGATCGCCCATTGGCTCGCAGAATTAGAACCTGCCATATCCCCTTAAAACGGACTGTAGTTAATTGAAAAATAAAGCCCCTGCTCCTGAAGCGATTTTTTATCCGACCGGATATCCGTTAACGGAATGCCCCAGTCAAAGCGAGCGTTCAAGCTATTTCCCATCTGCCACTGTAGCCCCACCCCTGCCCCCACAAGCGTATTAGGGCTAGGGTCAGCGCTGCCTCCACTATTCCAACCCAGCCCAAAATCAACAAAGGGGACGATTTGCAGCAATCCCTTAATGCTCTTCAACCGCAAAATGGGAAACCGCACCTCCGCCGAAGCCGAAACGCCATTGTCCGTCAGCAGCGCATCTTGCCGATACCCGCGCACACTCTGCTGTCCACCTAAGGCAAACTGCTCCACCGGAACCAACGCCCCCGGCGACAATTGCAGATCAGACCGAAACACAAAGAGCGTATCTCGGGCCAAAAGCCTCACATACTGTGCCTGTCCCCGCCAGTCAAAAAACCGACCGTCGGGAGCCGTATTGTTAATGGTCGCATCCAAGATTCCAAAGCCAGCATTGAATTGAGAGCGCACCGAAAAAACATCCTCAGATCCTCGCCGCGTCCAATCCTGGAAAAGACGTAGGGCAGAAATTCGAGTAATGCCATTATTGTCAGAACCTGGAGAAAGCTTAAAATTAGGTCCAAAAAATGCGGTAGTCCCAAGAAACTTATTGCTACTCTCTTGCCGAGAGGCTGTGATCCCTAAAGCAAACTCTGTTTTGGGGGTTTGAATAATGGGCTGTCGGAAGCTGACATCTACAGAATATGAATTTCCAGAAATATCCAGTTGATCGAAGGGTTTTTCAATCACATTAGTGAAGCTGACAGCACCAGACACCGTCACCGTGCCATTTCTGGCATTAACGGGGATCTTATAGCTGAGGTTAAGGGCATTGCTGCCGCTGGTATTGGCGTATTCAAAGGCCAGTCCATCGCCAAAGCCAAACAAGTTACTTTGATTGACGCGAATTCCTCGCCGGAAACTACCCACACTGGGTGCTCTGTTATTGTCGGCAAAAAATTCTGTTTTGAAGGTCTTGGCCTCCTGCACCGTGACCGCTAAAACCCCCAACTCCGGTCGAGACCCTGCGGATAAATCGGCAGAAATGGTTTGGATGAGAGGATCTAACTGCAAAACCTGGAGCGCTTCGAGGAGGCGTTTTTGATTAAGGGGGCGTGCAGTTGCCAACTTTAATCGGCTGCGCACATAATTTGGCTGGAGGCGCTTGGTTCCAGAGATGCGGATTTCTTCAATCCCGCCTTCAATAATCTGAATTTTGACCACTGCATTGGTGGGCGACAATGTTTGACCTGCCGCAATCACAGCACCAGAATTGATATATCCCGCTTCTGTATATTTTTTGGTAACAGCAGTTTCGACCTGAAGCAGCTCTGTAAACGTAATGGGACGATTGATAAAGGGAGCGGTTATTTTGGCTAAGTCTTGATTACTAAAGGCTGTATTTCCCTCAAACTCAAAACGCGAGACGCTTATGCCGCCTGGAAGTCCAGACCGTTCCCCTGGTGGAGGCGTAGGTGCAGGCGAAAGATCCAGCGGCGGTTGCGGGATGGGTTGCGGTACCGGAACGGGTTGCTCCGGTTGTCTAGGCAAAATTGGATTAGGGATGGATGGGTTGATTTGCTTGGGCAGCGTCGGCTTAGCGGTTTGGGCTAAAACGTTCTTAGGGAAAGCAACGATCAATATCCCCAGGATCAATACGGTATAGACCTCCGACAGTAAAACCCAGGAAATTTTACTGTGAAAATTTGTCATATAAAAATAGGATTAAAATATACGATCTGCTAGTTGTTTGATAATACTTGTTTAGGCGATTGTCAACCCAACGTTGAAGTTCGCAAGGTTCAAACACCGTCTCTCAGAATTGAGAGGGGCGATCGCACCAACGCTTTTGCGCTAGTTGATCGAAGCATTATTTTCTAGAACTAAGATTTTTTACTGAACTTGATCAATGTGCGGTTTAGAGTACTGCTAAAGATTGTCCCAGGTTTTTCACAATACTCAAAACCTTGTAGAGATCATTGCCACGATTCAACAGAGAAAATGTGCTTGAGAACTCATACAGTGGCGGATCTTGCCCGTGGAGTTTGATAAACAAAAACTCTCCGCCATTCGTAATGAGCGCAAATGCGGCATGATTTTGTTGGGACCTCGCTAGCAAATACGCGAGGGCTTGAGGGATGGCAGTCTGCACGGAAAATCGAGTCCGCTTTGACTCCACCACTAATATCCAAAGCTGCTTTTGTACGATCAATGTGTCAATCCGACCGGTTAAGCGCACTCCGCTTTCATCCGTTGCTGTTACCTCAACAGCTACTTCTGAATCAATCGTAAAGGGAAGGCGATAGAATCCAGCGATATCTAGGAGTGGCGCAACCACAACCATTTTTACCGTCTCTTCATTCATTGACTGGGCTTCAAGCTGGCTCAGATAGTTTTTTGGGACGCGGTCAAGCGCTTGTTTCTCGATTTCGGTGAGTGCTGAGGCTGAGATATCCCATTCAGGGGAAAAAACCGCGTCTGTTGTCCGCGTCAGGCCAAAGCGATCGCGTAAATCACCTAACGTTACCTCAGTGGCAGCAAGCGTTTGAGTCATAAAACGTGCCTAATCTAAGCCAAAAGTTTTGATAAATCCATTTTACGGATAAACCTAGGACTGTGCCTCATTCTAGACTAGAGCCACAGCATCCAATTTAGAATAGAACAGGCGTTCAGCTTGCCTAAAGCTGCGCTCCATTGAAGAATAAAGAAGAGAACACCTCTGACACGCGATTCAAGCGTAGTCAAAGGCATCAAAATGACAATAGAAAGCCGACCAGGAGAGCAACGTGACGCAACAGTTTGACTACGATCTTGTCATTATTGGTGCCGGAGTAGGCGGCCACGGGGCAGCGCTTCATGCTGTGGAGTGTGGACTCAAAACCGCCATTGTAGAATCCCACGATATGGGCGGCACCTGCGTGAATCGCGGCTGCATTCCCTCTAAGGCACTGCTGGCAGCATCGGGTCGCGTGCGAGAACTCCGAGACGAGCATCATCTTAAATCCTTGGGCATTCAGCTTCAGCAGGTATCCTTTGAGCGCGAAGGCATTGCCAACCATGCCAGTCAACTGGTCGCAAAACTCCGAGGCGACCTAACCAATAGCCTGACGCGAATGAAGGTCGATATCCTCAAAGGCTGGGGTAAAGTCGCAGGGTCTCAAAAGGTTTCTATTATTGGCGATGCGGTCGAGAAAACCGTAACTGCCCGCGACATTATTGTCGCCAGTGGCTCTGTGCCTTGGGTGCCGCCAGGTGTACAGGTGGATGGCAAGACGGTTTTTACCAGCGATGATGCTATTAAGCTCAACTGGTTGCCATCTTGGGTTGCCATTATTGGTAGCGGCTACATTGGCTTAGAATTTTCGGATGTCTATACCGCGTTGGGTTCTGAAGTCACGATGATTGAGGCAATGGATCGCCTGATGCCGACCTTTGACCCAGATATTGCCAAGATTGCCCAGCGTGTACTAATCGATCCACGGGATGTGGAAACCCGTGTGGGGCTGATTGCCAAGAAAGTTACGCCTGGATCACCAGTGGTGATTGAATTAGCTGACCCCAAGACGAAAGAAGTCGTTGAGACGATCGAGGTGGATGCTTGCCTAGTCGCAACAGGTCGTGTCCCTGCAACCAAAAATCTGGGCTTAGAAACCGTAGGGGCCAGCACGGATCAGCGCGGTTTTATTCCGGTAAATGATCACTTGCAAGTGATAAGCCAGGGCGAACCTGTTCCGCATTTGTGGGCGATCGGGGATGCAACGGGCAAGATGATGTTGGCCCATGCGGCTTCGGCTCAGGGGATTGCGGCGGTGGAAACGATGTGCGGTCGAGATCGCACTGTCAATTACCGCGCCATCCCTGCTGCTGCCTTCACCCATCCTGAAGTGAGCTTTGTGGGCTTAACTGAACCCCAAGCAAAGGAACTCGGTGAAGTAGAAGGGTTCAAAGTCAGCGCAGTACGGAGCTATTTCAAGGGTAATTCTAAAGCCCTAGCAGAAGGTGAAACCGATGGAATTGCTAAAATCATCTATCGGGAGGACACAGGGGAAGTGTTGGGGGCACATATTATTGGGCTGCACGCAGCGGATTTAATCCATGAGGCTTCTAATGCGATCGCCCAGGGTGCCACGGTGCAAACGCTTTCGCATTTTGTGCATACGCATCCCACGCTGTCTGAGGTGTTGGATGAGGCTTACAAACGTGCGGCGGTGGCAGTGAAAGCATAATACTAAGCTCGAAAAATTTCCCCTTTAGCTTGTTGATGCTGAAGGGGAAATTTTTGTGTTGTGAAGATGGACTATGTGAAAGGAAATTCAGTGCTAAAAAGATGTAGTAATCAATCGTCAGCAATTCATAGCGCTCCACAACTTTACAGTAAAAAACTATCAATGAATAGGCAGCAACGTGCTTTTCAAGACTTGAATTATTTCTAGTTCTTTAAAATATGCCATTTGTCAGAAGCGTTAGCTATATTGAACGATGTCTATACGCTAAATGGCTGGCATGTTTCTTTTCGGAAGGTTTCGCTGGTGAACCTTGTCGTCCATCTGACGCAACAGATTGGCACCAAGTATGTAAGCATACAGGCTAGCTGGTACAAATTCGAACTGCACCGATTTGTACAGAAAATTACCATCTGCGACAGTACGACTGGTAATCCTAATCGGCTGAGATATGGTTGGATTCTTTTTTACAAATTCTATACAGTTTTCAAGTTCGGAGTGTACCCTATGTGGTCGGTCACTCCACTTAACCTCAACAATCCACGAGGGCGACTGATTTACACTATCTAAACTGACCATATCAATTTCTCCTGAATTCCAGCGGGCATAGTAAAGTTCAGTATTTTTACTATGCTGCCACTGACTAAAAATTGCAGTTTCAGTCAGTGCTCCCATCGCCTCAGAGCTAGCATTGAGTTGTCCAAATAGTGCAGCTCGCATCGAAGGATTGGTTAAATAAACCTTGAAGCACATCGCTCTCTTAAATCTCTTGGCATTTTGGTCAATTCTCTCAACACGTCGAATCAAGAATGCAGCCTCAAGATATTCGAGATAACGCTTAATCGTATTCTTAGCGACACCAGATGATTTAGACAATCCGTCTAAACTCACTTCATTTCCAGAGTTGTACGCTAAGGTCGTAAAGAGTCTGTTCAGTTCTTGAATGTCATTGATACCGTAAAGACTGGGCAGATCTCTCAAGAGCACTTTATCAATAATGTCGCTCTTAATATACTGACCAGGATCTTGCCGAATAGTCTCTGAAAAAACTGCTTCTGGATAACCTCCAAAATTTAGGTAGTTAACAAATTCCCCATTAAGCGCCTCGATATCTGGGGCAGAATAGTTGAATTTATGGGAATTCAAGTAAGATGATTCAATCAGAATAGGCTTAATAAGCTCTGCTTCTCGACCAATAAACATCAAGTATTCGGCAAAGGTCAGTGGGGGAAGAATATAATCACTGAAACGTCCAGCCCCAGATTCAATACTCTTCAATCGTAGTGCAGCAGCAGCAGAGCCAGTAGCAATAAAACGGTAGTCGGCAAATGAGTCAACAAGGGACTTAAGATGTATTTCCCAGTTACGTAAATATTGAATCTCATCGAAGAATACAAATAGCTTTGCATCGCGCTGGTGACTGAATAGCTCCTGAAAGTAATTCAGTATTTTTTCTAATGAAAGTCCAGTATAAATAGGGGTTTCAAGAGAGAGATATAAGATATTTTTCTCATCAATGCCAGAATCCAAAAGTTTGCGAATACTGTGATAGACCATGACGGTCTTCCCGACACGTCTCGGCCCCATCAGAACAATTGCGCGACGAACGCTCACATCTAAAATATTCTGATGGAAAGACTCAAAGTACTTTCGCCGAGGCGTATTCTCATAAGCAACCTTACCCTTGTTCCCTTGCTCCCACCACGGGTTATCAAATTGAAGACGGGACAAGATATCCTTCTTCGCGATTTCAAGCATAGGTAAAATAAGATTAGTTAATTAATCTTATCTTACCCTCTATTGGCATTAAGGTCAATCGGTTAATCTTGGTTCTGGCCTGCCTATGTGTTTCGCAAAGGTGATCATAAAGTCTTTATTTGATAAGACTCCAAGGCGTCTATCACTCTTTAGGTGAGTCGTACCCTAATCACTGTGAAAACACGATATGCTCTGGACTGCCTAAACCCTCTTGCAAAATCGCTAACACCTGGGTCATATTTTCTGTCAGCAGATCATCAACTGCCAACCATAATCCTGGAAAGACGTGACTGCGGATCACGCCATCTGAACCAATAGGGCATGGTGGCGATCGCCCATGAGCTTGCCCTACCATGCCCCAACCCCTTACAGTTACAGCTTCATGATGATGCCGATTCGTCTTTTACCTTGTGGCGACCCACCAACCTTTCGCGCAGTTGCTTAATGCGATCGCGCAATTTCCCCGCCTCCTCAAACTCTAGTTGCTTGGCAGCCTCCTTCATTTGAGCCTCCAACTTCAGAATCAACACAGGAATATCTTCCAGGGGTAGCGCATCCACCTGCTCAAAGACCGTGTCTAGATCTTGGGCATTGAGACGACGCGACACATCCAAAAACGCCAAAATTGCATTGCCTGATCGCGATTTAGTAGACGTGGGCGTAATGTTGTGTTTTTCATTGTACGCCTCTTGAATCGCACGCCGTCGCTCGGTTTCAGAAATCGCGGCTGCCATACTGTCCGTGAGATTGTCGCCGTAGAGAATGGCCTGTCCTTTGATGTGACGTGCCGCACGACCAATGGTTTGGATCAGCGATCGCTTGGCTCGCAAAAAGCCTTCCTTGTCTGCATCCAGAATTGCGACTAAGGAAACTTCCGGTAAATCTAAGCCCTCCCGCAGTAGGTTTACGCCCACCAGCACGTCAAAGATGCCCTTGCGCAGATCTTGCAAGATCTCAATGCGCTCAATGGTTTGGATTTCTGAGTGAAGATATCGCACTTTCACCCCGCGCTCTTGAAAATATTCCGTTAAATCCTCTGCCATCCGCTTTGTTAGCGTCGTGACTAAAGTCCGCTCCTGAAGCGCGACTCGTTTCTGAATCTCGCCCAGAAGGTCATCAATTTGCCCCTCCGTTGGTCGCACAAATAGCTCTGGGTCAAGCACCCCCGTCGGTCGAATCACTTGCTCCACAATCCGATCTTCAGAAATCCCCATTTCCCAATCGCCAGGGGTAGCCGAGACAAAAATACACTGAGACACCTTCTCCCAAAACTCGTCAGATTTGAGAGGCCGATTATCTGCCGCACTGGGGAGCCGAAAGCCGTGGTCAATTAACACTTTTTTGCGGGCCTGGTCGCCGTTGTACATCCCCCTCAATTGCGGCACCGTAACGTGGGATTCATCCACAATCAGCAGCCAGTCCTTGGGGAAGTAATCTACCAGACACTCCGGTGGATCGCCTGCATTCTGTCCGGCGAGGTGGCGAGAGTAGTTTTCTACCCCGTTGCAGTAGCCCACTTCTCGCAGCATTTCCAGATCATAGCGGCTGCGTTGGCTGAGGCGCTGGGCTTCCAGGAGCTTGCCCTCCCCTTCTAGGAAGGCAACTTGGGCTTCCATTTCCGCATCAATGGCGGCGATCGCCGCTTCCAATTTCTCGGTTGGGGTGACAAAGTGACGGGCGGGGTAAATATTCAATCCATCCAGGCTCTGTAAAATCTCTCCTGTGACTGGATCGACCAGTCGTACCGCATCAATTTCATCCCCAAAAAACTCAACGCGCACAATGCGATCTTCATAGGCGGGGCCAATTTCGAGTACGTCTCCACGTACCCTAAAACAGCCTCGCCCCAGGTCAATATCATTGCGGGTGTATTGGATGTTCGTGAGTGATCGCAACAACTGTCGCTGATTCACTTCTGTTCCTACCATCAACGGAATCGATGCTTTCAGATACTCCGAAGGCATCCCTAGGCCATAGATGCAGCTAATGGAAGCCACCACAATTACGTCCTTGCGCTCAAACAAAGACCGCGTGGCGGAGTGACGCAGCATGTCGATTTCTTCATTGATGGAAGCCGTTTTTTCGATATAGGTATCGGTGACGGCAATGTAGGCTTCGGGCTGGTAGTAGTCGTAATAGCTGACAAAGTATTCAACGGCGTTTTTTGGGAAAAACTCTCGCAGTTCGTTGCAAAGTTGGGCCGCTAGGGTTTTGTTATGGGCTAAGACCAGGGTGGGTTTGCCAATTTTCTGGATCACTTGAGCGACGGTGAAGGTTTTGCCTGTACCCGTTGCACCCAGGAGGGTCTGGTATTGGTTGCCAGATTCGAGTGATGTGGTGAGTTCGGCGATCGCCTTGGGTTGGTCGCCCATCGGTTCAAAGGGGGCCTGAATCGAAAAATCTTTCATGGGAGCTGCAACGAGCGATACCTCAGCTACTACGATAGCGTTTACGCTTAGTAAGCGTAGGCAGGTTTATAATAATCGTCAGAAAAAGACTAAAATCGAAGGCTATGGCAAGACTTTCCCCGCAAACTTTAGATACAGTTTTTGGGTTACTTAAGCGTTTAGTGACCTTAGTTGATAAGACAAAATCATCTGAATTTAGGCTGTTTGAAACGGTTGGCGAAACAGCGGAAACTCTTCCAGAGTTAGAACAACTGCAAAATGCAGTGGAGCGCCTCAGGCAGTCTTACGCTCGTCTCTACACCTTGGCTCTATCGATTTCTGAAGCCCAACCTTTAGCTTCTGTTGCTATGCTAGATTTACTGGACAGATCCGTTGAAGAAGCTTCGGCAACTGCCAACGCTGTAGAAGCCACAAACCGCGACACGAAACAAATTTGGAACTTGCCATGATTAGTCAAGTCACGATTCCCGATGCTGAAACAAGGGCACGAAGTGTTGCCAATTGGAAAGAGGTTAATCTTCGTCTGGATGCCTTAAATCTACAGCTAGATCATCTCATTGGCATGGTAGAGGCTGAAAATCGGAAAAATCCTGTGACGCTCCATCGTTTACGCAAGTATTTAAATCCAGCCATTGTTGAAAGTATTCAAAACAACGGTTAAGGATCTTCACCTGTCTCCCTCGGGAACCGTCGGCCTTTATGAAACCCCATTGTCAAGGGCATTATAGTGAGGTAGTGAGTTGAAGCGTGCTGAGGGCAGCAATAGTGGCGGGGATCATTCTAATTGGGCTGTTGGGGGTTCTTCTCGGGTTTTATCTTGGATCTCGTTCATCCACGGGATGTAAGGTTCTTAAAATCAAGAAAAACAAGACCGCAAACCTATGGCGTTCCTATCGCATGCGCGAAGAAGCCAGTCCAGAGCTACAGCAAACGCTGCTTAAGCTGGTGGGCTACAACCTACAGGAGGCAGAACGACTCGTTTCTAGAGCAAGGTTTGGACATCCTGGTAAATCAGAATCTTACTATTGGCTTAGAGCAATTCAAGAAGCGGAGCTACAGCGTCAGCAACAATCACAGGACTAAACCTGGAAAATTGAGGGTTACTCAAGATGTAGTCTGAAGCTGCCGATCTAAAATTCTCAAAATGATTAGCCCCATTGGGATACTGCCCATTAGCATCAGCCAATAGCCATTCGCCAAAGCCTGGGGCTGATCCATTGCGGCACCGCCCAAGGCAGGCCCAATCAAATAGCCGATCGCCCAACATTGAGAATTTAGCGACAGATAAACGCCGCGTAGAGAATCTGGCGCAAGGGACACCACGAGGGCAGAGGCAATGGGCGTGTAGCTAGCCATTGCGATCGCCATTAGTCCCAACCCCAAAACGGCCCACAATAGCCCACCCGCAGGTGCAACCCCACAGACCCAAATCAGCCCAAAGCCCAACCCCCAGACGACCGTTGAAATCATCAGTCCCTGGGCATAGGAATAGGGCTTGAGCCATCGTGCAATGGGGAGTTGGAGGAAAATTGCTAACCCCAGATGCCATGCAAACAAGGTGCTGATGGTTAACTCGCTAAAGCCTGACCCTTGACGGGCAAAGTTTTTGAAGTATAGAGGTAGGGTGCTGTTAATTTGGGCCAGGTAGGTGGTGATGAGAATATTGACGGCGACGTAGATTAAGAAGCGGCGATCGCCCAAGGCAATTTTCCAGCCCTTGAGTCCAGCATGCTGTTTTAGATTAGGCCGCATGGTTTCGGCAATCAAAACGTAGAGAATGCCAAAAAAGATCAGAAAAGATAGCCCATCCGCAATGAGCAAGGCACGGTAGGCATGGGCCAATGTAATCAGAATACCGCCTAACACCACACCTAACCCTAGTCCAATGCTGTCTGCCAAGCGAGTAATAGCAAACGCTTCGCCCCGCTGCTCCAAGGGACTGAGGTCTGCAACCATTGCTTCGGTGGCGGGCCAGTATAGCCCCACTCCAAAACCCATGAGCAAGTTGCCAATCACCAAGGTATTGAGATCGTTTGCGAAGGCCAAGGCAAAGGAACCTAGGGCAGATACCACCATTGCAATCAGCAAAATTCGCCGTCGTCCCCAGGCGGGGGAGTCAATCATAGAGCCACCCCAAAAGCGACCGACCATCCCTGAAAGAGATGCGCTGCCTAGGGCTGCTCCGACAGCGGTGGCGGAGAGACCCACTTCGTTCACAAAGAAAATGGGTAGATAAAATAGCGTAAATCCAGTCCCAATCTGGGAGAGGAGTCGGCCTGCTGCCAAAATCCAGATGGTACGGTTTAGGTTAGGAAGCCAGTGTAGCCAGTTCAAAAGGCGTCTCTCTATACAAATAATAGGGGAATGGTTTCGTTATGCTGACTTTAGCCCAGGAGGACTTGATCTGTGCGATCGCTACTCATTACCGATCTCGACAATACGTTAGTCGGAAACCTAGAGGCGTTAAATCTCCTTAATGACCGATTAATGGAGGCCAGACAACAGCAAGAGATTCTCTTAGTCTACTCAACGGGGCGATCGCTCACCTCCTACCGTTACCTTTGCACCACTACGCCTCTCCTGACACCGGATGTTTTGATCACCTCAGTCGGGACTGAAATTTACAAAGGCGATCAAGTGCTTGCCGATGCTGAGTGGTCTACTAAGCTTCAGCAAAATTGGGATAGATCTCTGGTACAGCAGGTAACGAGTCAGTTTAAGTCGCTCAACCCCCAGCCCGAACCTGAACAGCGACCGTTTAAGGTGAGCTACTTTTTAGATGCGGACATGGCTGAATCTGTGATGGCGGAAGTGGCGGAGGCGCTGCGATCGCAGGGGCTATCCTGTCAGCTCATCTATAGCGGCGGCAAGGATCTAGACATTTTGCCAGAGGGGGCGGATAAGGGTAAAGCAATGCAGTTTGTCCAAGCCCAGTATGAGATTGGCGATACCCATACGGTGGCCTGCGGGGATTCAGGGAATGACATTGCGCTGTTTAGGAAGAATAAAGGCATTATTGTGGGGAATGCCCAATCTGAACTGCTGAGCTGGCACGCTCAAAATCTTGCTGCCCATCGATACTTAGCCACTGCGCAGTATGCTGCCGGAATGTTAGAGGGTCTAATGCATTTTGGGTTTTTGCCAGAAGAATGATGGGCAAAAGCTTCATCTCTTTAGGATTGTGGATCAAATAAAGCCTAGCGATTGAAATCGCGGCTACAAGAACAAAACCCGCCTGCGCGGGTTGAAATCCTCTCCTGGTCCGCGTAGGCGGACATCGTTCTTGTAGGCGCGGTTTCAACCGCTGGCCTAATTCTGGATCTTTTCAATCCATGATCCTTCGGATTGTCACAGATCAAACCTTAGCGCCCCAAATCATGCATTTCATTAATCGCAGTGGCACAGCGATCCGTAACAGCCTGTAGATCAGCGCGATCGCCGCTCTTGGGTGGCTCAATGGGTTCCCCAATCCGAATTGTGAGGGGCGTTCTTTTCGGCTTATATTGTCCTTTGGTCAAAATATTGTGGGTTCCCCACAGGCAAACGGGCAACAAAGGCGATTGGGCCTTTTGGGCAATCAGCGCCGCGCCTAGCTTTGGCTCAGAGATGCGACCGTCGGGGGTACGGGTACCCTGCAAAAAGATCCCCGCCGCCCATCCTTGCTCTAAAGACGCCAGCGCAGCACGAATTGCGCTGCGGTCTGCCGAACCACGATTGACAGGATAGGCTCCGTACAGGCGAATGAGAGTCGACAAAACAGGCACCTCAAACAGCTCCTGCTTTGCCATGTACGCCACAGGCCGTCCCACACAGCTAGACACGATGGGCGGGTCAAAATCGCTGGCGTGGTTGCTTACTACCACCAATTTTCCCTGGAGGGGCACATGTTCCGCACCATAAATGCGTACCTGAAAGTACCCGTGAAGCGCTGGACTCACCACCGACCACTTAAATAAGTGATACAGCGCCAGATTAATCAACGGTTCTCGCTGCTGCGTCATGGGGTTGCTACACAAGAATCTACGGAAGCATAGGCTAAAACGTTGGCTAGCGTGCCCATTTGGGTGAGCTTCATGGTGGGACAAGTGCGCTTAACTAAGCCAGTCAGCACCTTGCCAGGGCCAACCTCAACCACTTCTTCAATCCCCATATCTTGAAGCGTCAAACAAATCTCTCGCCATCGCACAGGCCCTGTCATTTGCGCCATCAATCTGGCCTGAAGGGTTGCCGCATCTGAGGCGGGTGTGGGTTCAACATTTGCAATCACAGGCACCTGTGCATCTCTAAAGCAAACCGATTGCAGCACTTCGCCAAACTCCTGAGCCGCCTGAGCCATCAGCGGAGAGTGGAAGGCACCACTCACTTTTAAAGGGACACTTCGCTTAACCTTAACCGTTGCCAATAGTGCATCCACCGCTCCAGGGCTACCAGAAATGACAATTTGGTCGGCATGATTATCATTGGCTAACACCACATCCGGCAACGTGCTAACGGCTGCGTTGAGGGCATCGCGGTCAAAGCCCATGATGGCGACCATTTTGCCGCCAGAGGCTTCATCCATCAGCTCTGAGCGCCGCTGAACCAGCTTTAAGCCTGCCCTAAAGTCGAGGGTGCCTGCTGCATAAAGAGCCGCATATTCTCCGAGGCTATGACCTGCCATCACCACGGGCTGTTGACCTTGGGCATGGAGTAAATCGGTCAAAATAGCTGAGATGACGTAGAGACAAGGTTGGGTATAGAGTGTCCGAGATAGAATTTCTAGACCACCTTTACAGCAGTCTAAAATAGACCAACCTAAAATTTCCTCAGCCTGATGGTAACGCTCCTGGGCGATCGCCGTCTCTAGCAAATCCACACCCATGCCAACAAACTGTGAACCTTGTCCCGGAAATACCCATGCAGTTTTGGTCATTCGCCTTGTTTCGTCAAGTTGATAGTATTCTTCAGTTTCTCATCGAACGGCATCCCACGATCCGCAACTCTCCCGTTCTCTTTGTGAAAAATTAACCTCCTAAACCGCCATGCCCACTAAACCCTACTGGGGTATCCCCATTGTTGAATCTCAAGAACCCCTTGTCCCCATGCCCGAAGGCGAGTTCATCTATGCGAACCCCCATCCCTATGTGGCCTTGGGCGCACCCTATGGTAGCGCCTCACCTTTTTTTCTGCGCGAGGGCGTATTAAACGCACTGCTCCAAGCGCAACAGCTATTGCAGGCACAGCACCCCCATTGGAGACTCTTTATTTTTGATGCCTATCGTCCAGTGACAGTACAGAAATTCATGGTGGAATTGACTTTTTCTGAGCTGCTAAACACACGAAAACTAGACCGCTCTTGCCTTTCCCCGTCCGCAATGGATGAACTCTGGGCAGACGTGTATCAATTCTGGGCACCCCCCAACCTAGACCCGAAAACACCCCCACCCCATAGCACAGGCGCTGCGGTAGACCTAACCCTATTTGATATCCAGACCCAAGAAATTGTGTTCATGGGTTCACCCATTGATGAAGTCTCCGTGCGATCGCACCCCAACCACTTTGGCAATCTCGCGTTGGATGCCAGTACGCCTGAAGCAGACCGAGAAACCGCCAACCTAGCCCATCAGCATCGTCAAACCCTTCACCACGTTATGGAGCAAGCTGGCTTCTTGAGACATCCTGGAGAATGGTGGCATTTTAGCTTAGGCGATCAGCTTTGGGCATGGCTCTGCCAGCAGGTGTCTTCTCAGCCCAAAACGGCACAGTATGGTCGTGTGGAGTCGTGATGTCCAAAATTGCGGGGCTAGATTGCGGATTGCCGTAAGGGCACTGTTTACTCAAAGCGTGATAAAGCCGCGAAAGCCTGATGCGTGGAGTTTTTAGGACTTCCTACTTAAAACACTCAAAAGCCATTCTACATATCATCATCAGGCGATTCTTCACGTATTAGTTGAGCAGTGCCCTCGAATACACTGAGTCAAGGGTTTAGCTGATTACTGAATGGGTAGCCCTTGAACCTTAAAGGCCAGATTAAAGGCAGGGTCTGCGGTGCCATTTTGCTGATTCGCAACATCTGAACCCCGAACCCAATCCGGCTCTAGGGCATTCGTAAATCCTGCGTTGGTGCGGAACCATGCCTGCCGATCAATCACACCCGTAGGTAGTGGGCTGGGAAATGTTGGGGGACGGGAACCCGCTAGCCGCAAAAATTCACCTGCGGACGGATTCACAACAATGGACAGAAATACAGCACCTGGCTTGAGTTCAAGGGGCGTAGTCAGCTTCACGTCAATGCGACGCAATATACCTTTAACGGGGCCACCCAATTTCCCGCTGCCAAAGCCAGGGGCATTGGGGCCTGAGCTGGGTAAAAGCGTTTGCTGGACTTCAAAGCCGTTTTTCACATCCGTAACCTTAAAGCTAAGTTGCTTATTTGCCAACGAGACAGCCGTAAACTCGTCATCGGCAGGGCCGTTGGTGCGAACAGTCGCAGGGGTTCGAGTCAAGTCAGAGTCTTCAGGAAATACCTTGTAAAAGGCTAAATTGATGTCTTGAATCTTTGCTTCCTTGGTGAAAAGCCCCAGAAAGCTGATGTTGGTGACACGAACACCTTTTTCATTGGTAATGGTAAAGTCGTCCGCTGCTTCATCAGGAACTTGGCCCTGGGAAGAAAAGGCGATCGCATTATTTGGCTGGAGTGTGTCCCATAGGGTTACAGGATCTGCTGCATAGGCAGCGACTGAATTGACTAAAATAGCGCTAGAGGTCATGACTGCAAGTAGTAATTTCAGCATTGAATTCTCCAAAATTTTGTAGCAAAATATGAAATGAGCACATATTAATTTGCTCATGCCATAAAACTCGTTCAAAGTAATTTTGTTCGTTGTTTTATGGCTCTGTAATCATTACCCGCGTCAGACGGTTTTGGATTTAAACTTCTGAAAGTTTTTTGTTTGCAGTTCTATTCAAGTATTTTGGATCTTCTAAAAGTCATGCAGAGAGAGAATTATAGCTATTTCTCAGGAGATGTAAAATAGATTTCAAGAACAATGACACGCCTCAGGCATCTAATCATTAAGATCCCCAAGCTATAATTTACTGGATCACAAAAAATGTTTTGCGGAGTTACGGCCTATGGTTCGTATCCACGCTGATTTGCCTGATATTGAGTTAATTAAACAACTTAGAGCAGGCAATCAAAAAGCCCTTGGCATCCTCTATGATCGTTATGGGGGGTTAGTGTATACCATTGCACTTCGGATTCTCAGTCAGGCTGATGAAGCGGAGGATTTGACTCAGGATGTATTTCTCACGTTTTGGAAACAAGAGAAATTTGACCCGAGCCGAGCAATGCTAAGCACCTATCTAAGTGTCCTGACGCGGTCTCGTGCCCTTAATAAAATTCGTGGCCGAGCAACTCAAGGGCAAGCCCTAGATCGGCTTCAGCAATGGACACTTTCAGAGCCCTGTGCTCCCACCCTTTTGGAGCAAGCCTCTTTAGAAGAGCAGCAGCAATCCGTCAGAGAGGCCATGACTCTGTTAACCGAAAATCAGCGGCGGGTATTGGAGATGAACTATCACCGAGGCTTAAGCCATTCTGAGATTGCACAGCAGATTGATATGCCGTTGGGAACCGTTAAGTCCAATGCACGACAGGGATTACTGAAACTACGCCAGATCTTAGGGGATACGATTGACACAGGAAGTATGGTATGACCACAGTATTGACTGAGGAACAACAAGAATTGGCAGCGGGCTATGTGCTCGGCGATTTGGGTCTGGAGGAGATGCAGCGATTTGAGATCCAGATTCAGAATAATACTGCGCTGCAAACAGAGGTGAATGCGCTACGAGTTGCACTGGCGCTTACGTCCCAAGCATTGCCGATTGTGACTCCTCCGATTCGTTTAAGAGAGAAACTTCTAACGACGCAGAGCAGCCCAGGGCAAGCTATTGAGCCAGGGACAAAGATAAGTTCAAAATCTTCTCTACGCCAACGCGCTGGAATAACCTGGAGCAAAATTATTGCGGGTCTTGCTATTTTTACAACATTACTACTCGGAGCCTATAGTTTTCAGCTTCGACAAGCGTTGAGTGTGGCACTTCAAAAGGGAAACACAGACTCAACGGTGGCAATTCTACAGCGTCCCAATAGTCGTCTGGTTTCGCTTAAGGGTGCCGGAAATACTGCGGCGGGGACTCTTTTGTTTACGCCGGGACAATGGAAGGAGGTTGTTGTTTCTCTGGGGAATCTACCCCCTCTGCCGCCGGATCAGGTTTATCGGATGTGGCTAACGTTGAGCAATGGAAGTGTTCTTCCCTGTGGGTCGTTTAATACTGATATGAAGGGAACGGTTTTTATAAAGCTTAGTCCACCGCAGTCGCCTCCCAAGGGAAATAAGGCTGTTGGCATTTTTGTGACAACGGCTCCAGTTTCTGCACCTCTAGTACCGGAAGGCGTTCGAGTGATGACGGGCGACATTTAAGCTCAACTGGCAATAGAGGGCGATCGCCAAAACAGCCTCTGACTCGAGTTTGAGGCCAGTCAATCCATAGGCGTGAAAAAGCGATCGCCCCCAGACACTGAAATAAAAATCATCCAAAACGCCTCTGGACAGAAGGATTTCGATTTGCAACAAATCTGTTGGCAACAGATTTGTTGTGAGAAAGGAAGGGCAAAGCGATGTCATCTGGCTTAAAACGAACAGTGGGTGACTGGGTGGATGGCGATCTTGAGATCGGGAAGTGGAGATGGCGTTGTTTATTTAGGTGACGGATAGAGTAAATTTAGGTGACGGATAGAGTAAATACTGACATGATGGAGATAATTGAATGCATGAATATAACTCCAATCAACCCTGAATTAATGTCCTATGACCGCAAAT
>JANLSD010000196.1:0-43281 GCA_031362245.1 Acaryochloridaceae cyanobacterium OTE_25_metabat_464
CTATCAAGACTCCCAATCAGCGGTTAGAGAATCAATCCCTTTTATGACCATCACGATGGATTCTGTTCAGACGATGGCTCAATTGGCGATCGCGTTGCCAATTGAGCCGTGAATGGACTTTTTCAGCAAGCCCTAAATAACTCATCAGCCTCAAAATAATGGGCTACTTCAGAAAATTATTGCGATTGATAATGCCTTTCGCAATGACAAAAACTACCAACGGAATGCCGTGATTCAAGACTCCGTAGAATCTTCACTGATCATACAATCTCCGCATCTCGCAATCCGTCTAGTGGACACAATGCCACCCAGCGCCCATCGTGAGCGGAATCAGATTTCGCTCTTTCAAAACCTGCTGTCTTTTTGGGATGAGTATATTCCAGAAGCTGAGAAGGTTCTTGCAAAAATGCCTAGGTCTGTATTCAAGGTCCGCAGTCAAATTGCCTTAGCAGATGCCTATTTCACCTGGGGACAGTTGGAGAAATCGTCAGAAACACTTAATCAGGCGCGAATAGATCTTCAGAAAATACAGGATGCTGAGATTATCGAGGCCCGCAGCCATGCAGACAATGGATTTATGGCCGAGAACAAGACTCCCTGGTTTTTGAAGAAAGAAAGTCGCTCCTCTTTACTGGGCTATATCGCCCTGGGCTATACCAAAATGCAAGATCGTACTCGTGCGACTCAGGTGCTTCCGGCTATGCCTAATGTGCTGGTTCGGCGGGAATGGCGATCGCATCTTGCCTGCTACTCAGCCTTGCCTTGATCTATCATCACCCTCATTTATGGTTCACTGTCGAGCATCTTCATTTGGTGCGCGTCATAGCGAGTACCCGCGATCGCACTAGCCAAAATCACCCCTTCAATCTGAGTCAAGTCCTCTGGAGACAACCAAATCTCAAGAGCAGCTAAGGATTCTGCCAGTTGGGTTTGTTTACGGGCACCAATAACAGGAACAATGTTTTGACCTTTTGCCAGCACCCAGGCGATCGCAATTTGCGAAGGCGTAGCACCCTTCTGGGCCGCAATTTTCTTCAATTCCTCAACCAATCGTTGATTTTGGGTCAGATTTTCACCGCTAAAGCGAGGCAGATAAGCCCGAAAATCATTGGGTGCAGTGGGTGTAGAGCCACTCAGCAATCCTCGAGACAGCACCCCATAGGCAGTCACCCCAATGCCTAGTTCATCCAACACAGGGAAGATTTCGGCTTCTGGGCCACGGCTGATCAAAGAGTATTCAATCTGAAGATCGCAAATGGGGTGAACGGCATGGGCACGGCGAATGGTATCTACTCCAACCTCCGAGAGTCCAATATGGCGGACATAACCTGCTTGGACAAGATCGGCGATCGCCCCAATCGTTTCTTCAATGGGCACCTGGGGATCGAGACGGGCAAGACGGTAAATGTCAATATGGTCTACTCCTAAGCGATTCAGGCTATAAGCTGCAAAGTTGACGACAGATTCAGGTCGCCCATCTATCCCAATCCATGCACCGTCTGGAGAACGCAACGCGCCAAATTTTACAGAGATCATGGCTTTATCACGACGGTCTTTGAGTGCCTGACCAATGAGCATTTCATTATGACCACATCCATAAAAGTCTCCTGTATCCAGCAGCGTTACGCCTGCATCTAGGGCAGCGTAGATTGTAGCAATGCTTTCATCATCATCAGTGGAACCATACATCCCCGACATGCCCATACATCCCAGAGCCAGCGGAAAAACTGTCGGCCCTTGGAAACCCAGTTGACGAGACGCAATGAGATTTTCTGTCGTCATGTTTTTTGCCACCGCCGCTTGTCTTCACTCCATCTTAGTCCTATGCAAAATTTAAGACCGTGATTGCATCTAGTGAAGTAAGCCCCTGGTAAACTAGCACTTCAGCGCCGCCGTTTGTCTAACCCCTGTCGCTAAACGACCGTCTTCAATGCGAATCAGGCGATCAGCAATATCCAAAATCCGGTTATCGTGAGTCACCATTAAAATCGAACATCCATGTTCTTTAGAAAGTCGGCTCATAATCTCAATAATCTCGCGGCCCGTTTGGCTATCTAAAGAAGCGGTCGGTTCATCGGCCAAAATTAGTCGGGGATGGCGCACTAGGGCACGGGCGATCGCCACACGCTGCTTTTGACCACCGGAGAGTTCGTTGGGGTGATGATTCAAATGCCGCCCGAGTCCAACGGACTCTAAAATCGACTCGGATTGAGCTTTTGCATCCCCGTCGGAAAAGTGTCCGCTTGCTTCAAGGGCCATTTGGACATTCTGGCGAGCAGTGAGGAAACTTAATAGATTGTGAGACTGAAAAATATATCCAACTTCCCGTCGGATTTTGACCAACTGCTGACTAGAGGCATTGTGCAATTCCTGCCCCAGTAATTGAAGACTACCACTTTGCACCGCTCGCAGGCCACCAATGAGCGTGAGGAGGGTGGTTTTACCCGCACCAGAAGGGCCAGTCAAAATGACGATTTCCTGAGGTTTAATCTCTAAACTAATATTGAATAAAATTTGACGCCGCAGTTGATTTTGACCTAAAAAATGATTGAGCGACTGAATACTGACGGTGGATGTGCGAAACATAAGACTCTCCCCCTATCGCTATGCCCTAGAAAATATCTGCTGGATCGACAGAGCGCAACTTATTGATCGCAATCGAGCCGGACAATAAGCACATTACAATCACAGAAACCAAGACCAGTACAATTCGGCCTGTATTCATCTCTATCGGAAGCTTAGTCGCTTTCTGGGTTAAATCATAAATAATAACGGAAATAATAATTCCTGGAATATAGCCTAGAATAGCCAGAAGCAAGGCTTGTTGAAATACAATCTTAAAGAAATATTGACTGGCACAACCAATTGCTTTCAAGGTCGCATATTCTATAAGATGAGTCGAGATATTAGTATACAAAATTTGATAGACGATTCCGGTGCCAATGATAAATCCCATTGTCACCATAACCTTAAAGGCAAATCCTGCTGGGGTTCTGAGATCCCAATAGGCTTTTTCCATTGTAATAAATCCATCAAGCGTTAGTACAGTCACATCATTGCTTTTATTAAAAAAGTGATTAACCAAATCCGACTTTACTTTTTCAACATTAGCACCTGGATTGAGATTGACCAGACCAATATCAATTTTCTTGGCACTTCGTTCGGTAAAGAGGTTTACAAAGGTTGATGCATTGACCATTAAATTGCCATCCACGCCAAAGGAGGTGCCGATCTTAAATAATCCACGCACCTCTAGCTTTCTGGCTTTATTAATTTCATTATAGGGTGAAATTTCAATGGGAACTTTACCTTTTTCCCTAAATGTATCGGCAATAGGGCCAAATTCAATTCGAGAGGCAGAATCGAACAGGGCATGATCTGCGAGTTTTAGTTGGTCGATATTTTCAATCACACCCGGCAGTTTAAACGTTTGTTCACCCGGATCGATACCAAACACGAAGATGGGAGATTTTTGACCCGTCTGAAAATTTTTTAACTTGCCGAACTGCACGTACAGTGGGCTGACTGAAGCGACATCTTCATTGCCAAGGGTCTGGTACAGTCGCTCCCGTAAAAAGCTTTGCTGGGAAGTGATCGACTTGTATTGCGGACTTATTAAAAATAAATCGCCCTGCAAACTTTTATGGACTTGAACCGAACTGTCGAAGAGTGCTTCACGTAACCCGACCTGCATAAAGAGCAGCACAACGACAAAGGCAATGCCTGCTAGGGTTCCGATGAATCTCACCCTTTGATGGACGAGCTGTAGCCAAGCGACGGGGATAGCAAATATCATGCTTTATTAATGAATTAGGCTGTTTTGGTACGAATCACGACTTGGACTTGCAAATTGCTAAGGCTTGCAACTTTAAGACTGCTTTGGGAATCTAACCGAACTTTGACTTCAACGATTTTGAAATCGGTATTGGCCAACGGGTTAACGTCAAAAATGCCTTGCTTTTTAACCTGTTGACCAATCTCGGCAACGGTACCTGTCAGTTGGCCGGGGAATGCATTGCTGGTCACGACAGTGTTTTGACCGGCACGAACGGCGGCGATATCGGTTTCGTACACTTCTACGACCACGTACATTTGATTGGTTTTGCCTAAGGTGGCAATTCCTTCAGTGCCGATCAGTTCTCCAGGACGCACGTTCACTTCCAATACCGTTCCATTAAAAGGAGCGCGAATGTAGGTTAAGTCCAGGTCGGCCTTGGCCTTATCCGAGGCGCGTAGGGTGCTTTCCACTTGAGATCGCGCCACTTGTAGATCGACCGGACGCACTTCTGCAACGCTAGACAATGTTGCTTGAGCCTCCTTCTTCTGAGCCGCAACGGTAGAGATCAGTCGTCCCAGAGCCGCTTGAGCTTGGCTCAGTTGATTTTGAACGGTTTCAAGGCGTAGCTGTTTACTATCAAACTCAGATCTAGAAATCGCACCTTTGCTGTTGAGATTCCGGTAGCGATTGCGTTCGACTTGGGCGTTACGCAAGTCAGCCTCAATCCGACGGATTTCAGCTTCTTGGGTGGCAACACCGCCATTCAACTCTGCATTTAAGCGAATAATATTGGCCTTTTGGGCATTAACATCACCAGACTTCGCCCCAGCTTGTACCTTAGCCAATTGCGCTTGGGCAGTGATCACATTGGCCTGGGCTTGCTTCCAGGTTGCGAGACGAGAAGTTTGACTGTCTAAAATTGCAACGACCTGTCCCGTCTTCACAATATCTCCTTCTTTAATGGACAACTGTTCAATCCGACTCCCTTCGAGGGAATTAGGGGCAGACAAACGGGTAATTTCTCCCTGAGGTTCTAGACGGCCTAAGGCCGCAATATTTTTGTAGAGCGGTTTTTTTGCCGCTGCACTCGCACTTGCCAGCTTCGAGGCATTGCTGAGGCGCGATTCTGGATGAACGTTACCCAAGCTGGAAAAAGCAAGAATCCCAACAGCGGTAGTAATGGCCGTCAAGAGAATCACGGGCAATTGGCTGAGTAAGGTCTGACGGGATACCGTTGGCAACGGGGGCAAAAGGGGCGGTTCGGGTTTGCTCTCGTTAAGACGATTTTCGAGTTGGCCTAACCGAGCCATGAAGGCGGCAATATCCTGAACCGCAACATTGACAGAGGGTTGAGTGATTTCAGTCTCTGCTGTGGCCATCGTCATGGGCAGGAAGGCGTTAATGCGATCGCACAGTTGATCGCGACTGGCTTGTTTCGGTAGAAAGTCACACGGCCCAAAGGGATCGCCGAACTGTTGCACCACTTCGTCGTGCCTGCCGGACATGACAATGACTGGAGTATGGGCAAACTGCGGGTGATTTCGCAGAGCCTGATACACCTCATAGCCATCCATCCCTGGCATCACGTAGTCCAGCAAAATCAAGTCTGGGTTAATTTCTTCAGCTTTGGCTAGCCCCGTTGCGCCATCCTCAGCCTCATAGATCTCGAAGCGATCGCAGGGCAGTTGGTCAATCAAGAGCTTCCGCAGAAGTAAGCTATCGTCGATAACCAATATTTTGCTTTTTTGAGCAAAGGAAAACACATCATTTTGAGCGGATGGTTGCGATTCTGGAAACATGTTTTTTATATCCTTCTCTGCACCATTACAGAGCCAAAGGTCAGTTTAGAAAGGGTTAAGTCAAGACAGCATAGGAAGGCGTGTCCCTTCTCAGCCATTCCGCCGTGCGGGCCATGCCCTCGTCCAATCCCACCTGCGGTACAAAATCGAGCAGTCGCTGTGCTTTTTCAATGGAGTAGGAATGTTGGCGCGTCACAAAATTGATCGCGGCGGGGGAAAAATTAACTTCTTTCCCTTTGAATTGCGCTGCCTTTTTAACGAGGAACCCAGGCATTGAGGCGGGCTGAGGCATCCCACCAATTTCAGCGAGTCGTAAGTAGTAGTCTTTCCAGGTGGTTTGAGCGCCATCGGTGAGGTTAAAGACTTCTCCATAGGCTTCTTTCTCCAGCGATAGAAAAACGCCATCCACTAAGTTATCGATGTAGAGATGGTTGATCGTCCCGCGCCCGCCATCGATTAAAACAAAGACTTTCTGCTCCATAAGCATGAGGGGACGCAGCACCCAAGTTTCAGCTCCTGGCCCGTAGATGTCACCCGCCCGAAGGGCAATTACGCCAAATTTTGGAGGATTGTTGTACTTTAAAACCTCCACCTCACTTTCAATTTTAGTCTGGCAAAAGGGATTGTTCTCCCCTTGCAATGTCCCCTCTTCCGTAATGCGATCAGGATAGTTAAATCCATACACCAACGCGCTGGACAAATGGATAAAGGCTTGCGCTCCAGCCTGTTTGGCAGCAGTGACTACGTTGAGAGTGCCTTCAACATTTATGGCCCGAAAGTGCTCTAGATCGCCGCTGGGTTGGGTAATCGATTCGGTATGGAAAACAATATCGACTCCCTGAGCGGCGATCGCCAAGGCCATTGGGTTTGTGGTTGACCCTGGAATGACAGTTGCACCTTTGCGTTCGGCGGTTTGGGCAGCGGTGGGGGATGGTTCTAACCCACGAACTTTCATACCCCGTGCTAGAGCCATTTCGGTGGTGCGCAGTCCAATAAAGCTGCCAATACCTGTAATTAAGAGCGTTTTACCATTGAGATTCATAATTTTTTCCCCTTACTCAAAAATAGAGACAAATTAAAGATCAAAAAAATAGGAATTAAACGACTACCACTGTAGCAACAAGGCTTCCTGGGAGAATCCAGGTCCCATTCCGATTAGCAATCCATAGGAACCTGGTTCGGGATGTTCGACAGCCAGAAAGAGATCGAGCATATATAGCACCGTGGGCGAAGAAAGATTGCCCACTTTCTCTAAAGTGTCGCGACTGAGTTGGAGGGTCGTCTCGTCTAGCTCAAATTCCTCCTCAATGGCCTGAATTACCTTTGGCCCGCCGGGATGCACAATCCAGTGAGAAATTTGGTCGAGGGTGAGATTGTTTTGGGCGAGTAGCCCATCAACGGCCTGACGCACGCCAACTTTGACAAATTCCCCCACTTGCGGCCTGAGGATATTGCGCATTCCCGTATCCACGACTTCCATGCCCATCAAGTGTTCAGAGTTGGGGATTAACGCAGACCGCGTATCGACAATACGAGGTGTTCCTGGCTTGGCGAGGGGATGCTCACGTCCGACCATCAATACTGCGCCTGCCCCGTCGCCAAAAAGAGCGGCGGTGACGAGGGTGGAGATAATATCGCCATAGAGCTTTGGTTCTTCGGGCAATCGACTGATCATGGAATGCAAGTCGCCCTGCAAGGAGCCTTGCCAGAGGGTGGAGGCCAGTTCGACGGCCATAAAAATCGCAGCTTCTTGGGGATGGCCTTTGAGATATTCTGCGGTGCGGGACAGGCCCAAGGCACCGCCCAAGCAGCCAATGCTGCCCATCGGCAAGCGTTTGAGGTGGCTGGGGAAGGGGAGCCGATTCATCAGCCGCACATCAAGCGAAGGAATGGCGATGGTGAGGCTAGTGGTTGTGATTTGGGAGATATCCTGGGGTGTCAGGTTGGCGCGTTTCAGGAGGGTGGTGACTGCGGTTTCGCATAGATCGGTGGATGCGTGGATCGAGACGGGGGCGGTGGTGCCGTAGCCAGGTGGATCGTAGAAGGAATCGAGGGGCAGGGCAAAGTAGCGCCCTTTAATCTGCACGTTGCTAAAGAACCGATCAATCTGGTCGAGGTCGAAATCCAGAAGCATAGTCATGCAGTATTTCTTCAGAACGGTAGCCAATACCTCCTGGGGATAGTAGGTGTTGGGAAAGGCAGTGGCGGTGGCAGCAATGTAACCCATGATTTACTCCTCTAGGATTTAAGGCTTAAGGGCTGAGTCAAGGTGGCGGAGATCGCCTCTAACAATCCGTCGCGATCGCGGTGCAGGAAAAAGTGGTCGGTCGGAAACAGGTGCAGGGCAAAGTCACTCAGGGTCTGCTCTTGCCAGCCCTCCAAGTCTTCAGGGCGCACGAGGGGGTCTTGCTTTCCACCAAAGGCCGTAATGGGACAGGATAGCTTGGCTTCGGCGGCGTAGATATAGTTTTCAGCGATCGCCAAGTCTGCCCGAATCGCGGGGGAGAGCAGCTTCATCAGCTCGGCATTTTGCAAAATGGTCTCTGGGGTGCCCTGAAGTTTCTGGAGAGCCTCCAGGAACTGAGGTTCGGGGAGGCGGTGAATGGGAAGGTTGAGATCGGGAAGTTGGGGAGCACGGATGCCAGAGACAAACAGGTGAGAGGGGATCGGGCCATCCTGTCGGCGCAGTTCGCGGGCCAACTCGAAGCTGACCAGTCCGCCCATACTGTGACCAAAGATAGCGAAGGGGATTCTGAGATGGGGCTGGAGAATAGAAGCGAGCAGCTTTACGATGGGAGCAATCCGAGTCAAGGGCGTTTCTCCAAGACGATCTTCGCGACCAGGAAATTGGATGGCGCATACTTCCACTTCGGGCGGTAAGGTCTCGGCCCAGCTCCGAAAGATGGAGGCTCCGGCCCCAGCATAGGGAAGGCAGAACAAACGCAAGGCGGCTTGGGGGTTCGGTTTGGGAGAAAAGAGCCAGTTGGAGTCGGAGGCGGGGGGTGTCCCTAGGCTTGCTCCTCGATGGCGGAGCGCAGCAGTACTCCTCGGGGACAGGTTTAGCGCAGAATTAATTTCTGCCTTATCGGACTGCGGGGATTCTAGATCTTGTAGCACCAGTTTTATAAACCGCGTGGCGTTCAGACCCGGAAATTCCTCTAGGGGGACGGCCACGCCTAGGGTAGATTCCATGTGTCGATATAGCTCCATCCCCATGATGGAATCCAGACCTAAGCTGAACAGCGGTGTCTCAATCTGAGACTCGGAAACTCCCATCACCTTGGCTAATAAAGCTTGATAAAAAGTTCTGATACGCAGGGGGCGATCGCCTGGTTCTGCATCTAGAAGTTCCTCGCGAGAAAGTCCCCAAGATACTTCGACTAGGGGCGCTGGCACCTCGACTTGAGCTGGAACATGTCCATTGTGATTGGCGCTCATCGTTTCCGAGGGTAGATGAATGGGAGTTTCTGACGGAGCATCTACCCAGTAGCGCGATCGCTGCCAGGGATAACTCGGGAGCGCAACGCAATGTCCCCCCTGCGGATAGAGCTTATGCCAATCGACCGGATAGCCTTGGGCATACAGGGCACCCAAGGCACCTAGCATCGTTGCGCGCTCATCGGTTTGCCGTCGCAGGGACGCAAGCACAACGCCCTCTTTTTCTGCATGGCGCAAGCTTTGAGAAATATAGGCGGAGAGTACAGGATGGGGACTCATTTCGAGGAATAAGGTATGTTTCTCTGCGATGAGCTGGGCGATCGCCGCAGCAAACTGCACGGGTTCGCGAATGTTGCGACTCCAGTGGGCCGGATCTAACGCTTCACCCTGAACCGTTTTACCTGTGACGGTCGAGAGCATGGGAATCCCAGTAGGCTGAGGCTGAAGTTCTCGCAATACCTGGGTCAGTTCTTCCTGAAATGGCTCCATCTGCGGACTGTGGAAGGCATAGTTAACGGGAAGAAGTTTGGTGAAGATATTCTCCTGCTGAAGATCGCTCAAGACCGATTCAAGCGCTGCGGATTCCCCAGAGAGAACAACGGAAGTGGGGCTGTTGATAGCGGCGATAGCTACGCACCAAGAGTCCGCCAACTGTCCATCATAAGAAGCCAGCCGCGCCTCGGCTTCGGCAAGCGACAGCTCTACTGCCGCCATTTTGCCGTACCCCGTCCCGTGCTGCATCAATCGTCCGCGATGGTAGACCACTTGGATGGCAGATTCCAGACATAAAGCGCCCGCCGTGTAGGCTGCTGCCACTTCGCCTAGACTGTGTCCCACCACAGCACTCGGCTGGATGCTCCAAGACTTCCAGAGGGCCACAAGGGCAACCTGAAGGGCAAACAGGGCAGGTTGGGCAATTTCAGTTTCGCCTAAGCGCGATCGCTCCTCAGTTGCCAAGAGTTCTTCCACTAACGACCAGTTTGCATAGGGTTTGAGAAGGCGATCGCACTGTTCCAGAACGGCTCGAAACACAGGTTCTTGCTGCCACAGTTCGCGACCCATCGCCCACCACTGCGGGCCTTGACCAGGAAATACAAAGGCGAGTTTCGGTGGGCGACTGCGTTTACGCTGACCCGCCGAAATTCCCATCGGAAATTCTCCTCGCTCGAAGGCGAGAAGCTTCTCTGTAAGTTCTGGGCGATCGCGAAAGGCAACGGCAAGGCGATGGTCGTGGTGGCTACGCCGCAGACTAGCGGTGTAGCAGAGGTCTTGGAATGCAGGCATTATCTCTGGCGAGGATTTTTTCAGAAACTCTCGGTATGCCTGGGCCAAAGATTTCAGAGCTTCAGGATTTTTCGCCGAGAGCGGCAGCAGGTAAGCGGAAGCTTCAGGCTGCGGCGTTTGGGAAGAAGGAGTCGCGATCTCTGGTGCCGCTTCCAAAATGACGTGGGCATTGGTGCCGCCAAACCCGAAGGAACTCACCCCAGCGAGGGCTGGCTCAACACCCCCAGGCCAAGCTTCTAACTCAGTTTGCACCTTCAGCGGAAGCTTATCGAGGGGGATATAGGGATTAGGCTTCTGAAAATGGAGGCTGGCAGGAACTTGACGCTGTTGCAGTGCCAACACCACCTTAATTAAACCCGCAATTCCAGCCGCCGATTCCAAATGGCCGATGTTGGTTTTGACAGAGCCGACCGCACAGCGATCGCCCTCCCTACGCCCTTGCCCCAACACATTCCCCAACGCTTCGGCTTCGATGGGATCTCCAAGGGAGGTTCCTGTCCCGTGCAGCTCCACATAGCCAATCTCAGCGGGAGTTACTTCAGCATTGGCTAAGGCGCGACGCAGCACCGCCTCCTGGGCAGGGCCGTTGGGAGCCGTAATGCCATTGCTATGCCCGTCCTGATTGATGGCAGAACCACGAATGGTGGAAAGAATGCGATCGCCATCCCGCAGTGCGTCCTCCAGGCGCTTGAGCACCACCATGCCACACCCTTCGCCGCGCACGTAGCCATCTGCACGCGCATCGAAGGTTTTACACCGCCCATCAGGAGCCATCATATGCGCCTGGGAGAAAATCATCGTCACTTCGGGGCGCAGCAAGAGATTGACACCTCCTGCCAAAGCCAAATCCGATTCCCCACTCCGCAAACTCTGACAGGCAAGGTGAACCGCCACCAGCGACGAAGAACACGCCGTATCGATCGCCAAGCTAGGCCCGCGAAAGTCAAAGAAATAGGACAATCGATTCGCCGCGATACTAAAGGCATTTCCGGTACCCAGATACGCATTAATATCGGCGGTTCGACCGTTTCCCTGCAAAACCTGCTGATAGTCGTTGCTAGAAATTCCGACAAAAACCCCAGTTTGGGTACGAGCCAACTGCTCTGGAACCAGCCCCGCCTGTTCGAGAGACTCCCAAGCAACCTCCATCAGCAGCCGCTGCTGCGGATCCATATAAATCGCTTCGCGGGGCGCAATTCCAAAAAATTGGGGGTCAAAGCAATCGACCTGAGGCAAAAAGCCGCCCCAGCGCGTGTTCATTTTCCCTGGCGTTCCAGGCTGCGGATCGTAAAACGCATCAATATCCCAGCGATCAAAGGGGACCTCCATCACCGCATCCGTCCCATCCCATAACAGTTGCCAGAATTCCTCTGGATTTTCAGCACCAGGGAATCGACAGCCCACCCCAATAATTGCGATCCGTTCCATTAACACCTTTCCTCAATACATCCCTTGGCGGTGAATTCACTCGCTAATTACGCTCCTCATCTCCCGCCGCTAATCGCTCAGACAGATGGGCGATCGTCGGATAGTTCCAAAGCAGCACTGGCGGCACAGAACGACCCAGCCACTGCTCCAATTGACTGAGAAGAACCAATGCCTCCGCTGACTCCATCCCAAAGCTCTCAAACGCAGCATGACTATCGATTTCGTCAGGGTCAAGGTCTACCCGCTGAGCCACTTTTTCAATTAGCCAATTTTGAATTGATTCGGCAGACTGCTGTTCTTGAATCTCTAGCTCTGAAATTGAATGGCGCATTGACAACACCCCTATAGAAAACAAACTTGTTGGTTAATTTTTGGAATAAAAGTATCGTAGCTATAGATTTATTTGCTTTCCCGAATAAAAATATCTGTATACTTAAGCCATGATTTAATATGCCTCATTCCTTCTTCAAGATCGATTTTTGGCTCGTACCCAAGCTGGGTTCGAGCTTTATCTATAGAATAGGCATAGGGTCTTGTAATATAGGCCACAGACTCTGGCAAAAGATCGGGTGTTTTTCCTAGCAAGTGTTGGCCAAAACACCTCAAATAAATTAACGCTTTGACAATCCTTATAGGCAAAGAAATGGGTGGTGAAAATCCGGCAATGGTAGCCAGTTTCCTAAAAAAAACGGCCCAGGAAGTGCACTGTCCATCCGTAATATTAAAAACTTCACCATAGGATTCTTTCTCAAGAGCCAGAAAGATGGCATCCACAAGATTATCGATATACAGGTGATTGATTGTCCCTCGTCCACCGTTTGCTAAGATAAATAGCCGTTTGTGCATTAATAAAAGGGGGCGTATCGTCCAATGCAAACTCCCTGGCCCATATACATCTCCGGCCCTAATCATAATGACGTTAAAATTTGGGAAATCATGGAGTTTGAATAATTCCTCCTCACTTTCGATTTTGGTTTGACAATAAGGATTCTGTTCTCCCCGCAGCGCCCCATCTTCTGCGACTAAATTTGGATAATTAAATCCATAGACCATCACGCTAGAAAGATGGATAAATACCTTAACGCCAGCGGCTTTTGCGGCTTTGGCAACCGTGACGGCTCCATCCACATTCACGGCCCTGAAATCTTCCAGGGTTCCGCCCTCCTTGGCGATCGCAGCTGTATGCACCACAACGTCCATCCCCTCACAGGCAGTTTGTGCCGCAGCCGGATCGGTAACACTTCCTTGAACCACTTCAATCCCAAGCTTTTGCAATTTCTTGGCACTGCTTAAAGAATGCTGTAGCCCTCGAACGTGAATACCACGTTCCAGGGCCAACTCAGCGGTACGGGAGCCAATAAAACCGCCAATTCCAGTAATCAGAAGCGATTGATGATGAAGGTTCATGGGTGGTAAACCAATTGTTGAAACAGCTCGATCTAGGGAAGGTTCTATCAATCTCTACTCAAGGGCCAAGATTTTTCCGTCCATTGGCCTAGAATTAGAAACTTTGCGGGCCGCAATCAGCAGTTGTGGCATCCGAAACCCACCTTGTACGACGAAATCCCACACCAACCGCAATCCTCGACGGGTGAACAGGAGTTCGCCCAATGAGGCTTGAGAATCTGGATAAAGCTTTTTCCAGCGCAGTAAATCGGCACGGGACAGAAACCAATCGTCGCAGCGGCTGCGCTCGATCACAAAGCCCACCTGCTTAAACAGGGTGTGGACATCTTTTTGACTAAAGGCATGGAGATGATAAGCATCTAAATGCCGCGTTTCTCCAAGGGGAACCGAAAGGAGTAAGTAACCCTCTGGAGTTAAAAGCTGCGCCATCCGTGCCATAAATTTATCGGGATGGGGGAGGTGTTCTAAGGTCTCGAAGGAAACAATCAGGTCAAAAGGTTCCGGCCATTCAAATTCTTCAGCATTGGCACAGACGTACTGCAAGCCTGGAGCCTCGTAGTTGTGACGGGCATGGGCGAGGGTTTCCTGAGAGAGGTCCACTGCAACCACTGAGTCTGCCCCTGCAAGGTGGAGCATTTTGCTGCCGTAGCCAACGCCGCAAGCGATGTCTAAAACCCGTTTATGCTTGGCGTAGCGGGCGGCAGTTTCGTAGCGATTCAGGTGAATCTGAAGGATTTTTTGGCTGGCTGGGTCATCTGCAATCTGGCCTGGAACAATGCGCTCCCAAATGCCCCAAGCGGTAGCACTCCCCGTGAGGGTTGGGGTGTCTACTTCTTTGACGAGGGTTGGAGTGGATGATTGGAGGTTGGGTTGAGTCATGGTGGCCCTTTTTTATACAGAAATTTTTTTGAGGGACGAAAAATGTCGCCCGCCTAATTGAATCTCTCCGGTTTCGCATCCGGTCTTAAGTCGATACACCAGATAGTCAAGGCTGGGCGCAATCACGTTGGTGCCGTGGTCGGGTTCGATCAGACTAATGAGGTCAATTCGTTCGTAAGGTTGCTGCGAGATTTTATGGAGTCCCAGGTAGTTCAAGACCCCGGATTCATAGGTCCCGCAGGGGACTGAAGGATTGTTGATGCCTGCACAGTACTCGTTGGGTTTAAACCAGGTTGAGGACGGGTACCCGTGGAAGTGAACGATGGGACAACCGTTTTCGATTAGTTCTGGGATGTATAAGGCGGCAGAAAGGGCGATCGCCAGCATGACGTAGATATCGTAGGACGGCTTGATATCCATGCGTTGGGGATCGATCCCCTCAGGAATCTGAAAGACTAAGCCTTTCTTCAACCCAATGCGAGTAATGTCACGATCGAGGGTGAGATTGGTTTTGTTGGAACCAGACCGAGAACTCACCAGCCAAACATCGGGAATTTGCTGAAAGCGGTAGCTGTCTTCATCTTTTGCGGTAGTCTTGATATACCACCGCTCGGCCTCATTCTGGCGCACTTCCCTAGGACTGAAGCCTTCTACGGGCTGGAGGCAGTCCCATGATGCTTCGGATATTTCTGGACTTCCAAAATATTGGGGCGGCTCAGCATAGGCCAGAAAACCATAGGAGACCCCGGTTCTACCGTTGACCACAACATCCACTAAATCGCGATGGGATTTTCTTTTGACGACCTGGCTGAGCTTTGAGCCGGAGGGAAATAAATCTGTTTTGGACAGTTCCTGTCCCAGAACCACCAAGCTCTTGGCATAGGGTGATGCCTGCGGATCGTATTGCCCGCACTCAAATCGGCTGATGGACAGGGGAAGGATGGGGACAAATACTTTTGGAATTAATGAGTTGAGGACAAACTCCTGCATTTGGGATCTTGGAAATGTAGAATCTGAGAGATTCATATTGAGAATTGAAAGGTTGGAATCCGAAACACCAATCACAATTTCTGAGAAAGTTCTGACTAAGGTATTTAATCCAATTTTTACTTTCTGCGGGTATGGTAACTGAGGGTTTGCAAACTCGCGATCTAGTTCGGTGAGCATAATTACCTGGGTATTGGTTGGATCCTCAAGCTGTAAAGCCGCATGATTCTCTGCCCAACCCGTCAGCATTGCAATTTTAGAAACGGATATTTTCTGGCCTTTAACCCAGAAATGAGTATATAAAAAGTAAAATAATTCAGCAAAAATAATTCGAGCTTTACTCAGTAATGACGGCATTTTCTCCAGATCGACCACCGCATTAATATTTGATTTCACCATTCTTTTTTTGAATGTTGTTTGCCATCCCAGCATAGAAATCTTAAAATCGTAGCGATATTCTTTTGTCGCTTCCTCCCAAGGGATGACTCTAACGCCTAAGGTTTGTAATGCCGCTTCCAACTCATGGCTAAAGATCTGAATCTCTGCCTTGGTTTGGTTCTGCACCACAGGTCTAAAAGTGATGGCGAGTTTGCGTGCCATGCTTTTGACATCGATGGTGGGCGATCGATAGTCGTCAGCGGTGTCTGGATGGGCAATTCCACTAATCAATCGACCGATGGTATCTAAGATGAGATTCCGTTCATCTGAAGTAGCAGTAGCCTCAGGATACTGTAGGCGCAGAAACGACAAGATTTCGGGCTTATGCTCGCTGAGCTGCGCCAGCATATCTTCCGTTAAGACGGCTTGGGCAGAACTGATTTTGATTTTGTCCTCATTAACCTGAAACTGAACGCCTTTTTGCATAAGGTCGGTCATGAGTTCGGATATGTTCATGGCTTAAATCTCTCACTCAGGGATAGGGCTTCCGTTGTTTCTGTAAGCCAAATCAGATCTCAAAAATCTGTTCTGCTACCGCAAATTCTTCGACTAACCGATGGGATAACGATTCAATCGTAGGATAATGCCACAGCAGGGTTGGAGATAGCTTGAATCCAAATGTTTTCTCAGCTTTGCCCGCAATAATCAGAACCTGAGATGAATCGAGTCCGTAACGTTCAAAGGGGGCTGTAATATCCACTTGGTCAGGTTCAATTTGCAATTGTTGGGCAAATTGCTGAATGAGCCATGCCTGAATTGCTTCGGGTGTTTTAGGCGCTTGAGGGATTAAATTTGGTGTTGATTGAATCATCACAACTTCTGCTTATTAAGATGAGTTAAATAACTTCTTCAAAACACTGAGGTATTTGAATTCGCAAACTGCTGCGTCGGTTTATAGGGCTGGTAGTCAACCAGTTTGATATCCCACGGGCCTTTCACTTCATAACGAACGCCCCGCCAATTGACGTTACGCATCAGCATGACGGAATACATGGCGAGGGGGTAGATGAACTGCATCAGGGGAACCGCCAATAGAATCTGGGCTAGATTTGCCAAAGAAAAGGCTGGAACAGGTCTATTGTTAGGAGTTTTGAGGACTTTGCGGACGTACTGATCTAACACGATCAGAATTGAGAGGGAGCCGAGTCCGTAAAGGACGATTCCAGTGGCGATCGCCCCCGCTACATCCCACTGTCCTGTAAAGGCTGCGGTCAGTAGCAGTCCGATAGACAGCGCTGGGATCAGGGAGATGACGGTTCCGTGGGCAATAATGGCCCACCATTTTGTGGGTGGATGATAGAGCCGCACCATCAGCAACTGTCGCTTCATCCAGCGGACAAAGTTAGGCAGTTCGCAGTTTTCAAAATTCCCCATCATCAGGGATGGGACAAACGCAACCCCCAAACCCTGCTCGCGAAACACGCCAGCAATAACGGGCGTATCCGTCAGGGAATGACTCCAGCGCTCCAGTAAGGGAGAGTGGCGCAGGATGTCTGCTTTGAAGGCGATCGCCCCGCCAAAGGGCATCTTGTAGACATACATCTGCATCACCGCTGAGGCATTAAATACATACCGCGCCAGAGATCCCCATTGATTCCACATTGGGACATACCAACGGTTCCCAGACGCTACGCCAATTCGGCTATCTGCCAAGGGTGCGACCAATTCGCGCAGATAAGTGCGGTGGGGTACGACATCGGCATCTAAGATGGCGACGACTTTGCAATCTGGCTCTAAATCGGATAAAGCCTGAACCAAGGAACTACATTTGAGACAGCAGGTTGAAAGTCTGCTTTTGAGAGAACTTACCTTAACCGAAGCGGTATGGCCCTGGATGGTTTGCTCGACCACAGCCCAGGCGGGATCTTCAGGACTATCGATTACAATTCGCAAACGGTAGTCTGGATAATCTTGGGTGAGCAGCCCTTCCAAACAGGCTGGCAAAAATGGGTCGGCACCTCGCATACACAGGACGACGGTTGCCGAGGGAGTGTGGGTCTCAAGCATTGGGTTGGGATTCAATGCCGCAGTGCGAGCCGACGCTAAATGCTTACGCACGACGGATACAAAGGCAGCGAGGAAAGGCAATTGAACCAGCAACAGGCTCAACAATGCCAAGCAGAGAATGATTGCGAAGGTATTCATGGGACAACTCCTACGGTAAAGGGTGCCGGATCGTATTGACGGTAGGATGCGGGTAGGTGCAAACCCTGAAGGCTTAGACTTTGAAGGCGATACAAAAATACAGCTCCGGTCATGAGATGGTCGGCAATATCAGCGACGCGGCGATTTTGGGGTTCGGCGAGATAGGTGCCGCGTACCCAGTCGTTGAATGCCCCCATTGCAGGGCCACACCAGATTTGGTAGTCGATTTCGCGCCCCGCTTCTCCGGTATTAGACCAGCGCGAAGACAGTCCCAGATACCAGCGAAAAATCAGGGCCATCTTGCGCTTTGGATTGGCGATCGCCCGTTCCAACTGCTGGGGGTCGCGCTGTTGGAAGAAGGCGACGGTTTCGTCCCAAATTTCATCCAAATTCCGACGAAAGATCTGTTTTTCTAATTGCTCGCGCTCTTTTGTGGGAATGGCTTCAATGGAATCGTAGGTTTTATAGAGTTCGTAGAGTTTCTGCGCCCGCACCGGGAAGAGCGTGCCGCGTTTTAGAACCTGGAGCTTTACGCCCATTTCAAACATGTCCGCTGCTGGAGCCATCATCACATCAGGCATTTCCGCTTGGGCGAGAAGCTGTTTGGTATGGTCGCAAGCGGCTGACTCCACGCAAGCCTGATTGATCGAACCTGTCACCACATAGGCCGCTCCCATCATGAAGGCGGCTAGAGCGGATTGCGGCGTGCCGATGCCGCCTGCAACCCCAACCCGCACTGGGTTGGCATAGGCGTACTGGGCTTGAATTTCGTCCCGCAGTGAGATCAATGAGGGGAGCAAACACACCAGGGGGCGATTATCGGTATGACCACCGGAATCTGCCTCTACTGTCAGATCATCGGCCATCGGGACTTGCTCGGCGAGGGAGGCTTGCTGTTCGGTAATAAGTCCTTGGGCGACCAATTCCCGCAGCATTTTGGTTGGGGCAGGTTGGAGGAACTTGGTTGCTACCTCACGGCGTGAGACTTTCGCGATCACCTTATGGCGGATTTGGATGCGGTTAGCGCTATCGAGACTGAGTCCAGCGGCGCGGTAGTAGACAATATTGGGCGTTAAGTCCAGAAAGGCAGATGCTTCCACCGTCTTCACGCCATTGGCGATGTAGAGATCGACTGCCCGTCGTTCCATTGCTAAATCGTTGGGGCTATGGATCAAATTGAAGGCGTAAGGGCCAACGGGGAGGGCTTGCTGGATTCGATGAATGGCGGCTTCGATACGATGGGGTGGCAGGCCGCCTGCACCAAAGGAACTTAAGATTTTTGCTTTGCCGAGGGCAATCACCAAATCAGCACTGGCGATGCCGCCTGCCATTGCGCCTGCGGCGTAGGCGTATTTCACGCCATGAAAGCTTAGAAACGTCGGATCGCCGAGCTGTTGAGGCAAGAGAGGTGGCAAACTGGCGAGGGTTTCGATGGATTTTGCCGTGGACGAGAATCCGTGGGTCACGCCGATGCGCCCATCAACCTTCACCAGGCAGCACGGCAGTCCTAGGTTCATGACGGTTGCCTGAATCCCCGCCGGATCGAAGGCAATCTGTGGTGAGGGATCTCCCCAGGCAGAATGTTTTTTGTCAATCTGTTCGCGGTTGAGTTTGGCAGAGGCCGTCAAGGGGCGATCGCACTGGGTCTGGTCTGTATGGGTCTGGTTTGTGATAGTCGTCATATTGCCTTCTCTCATAGCTGAACTCCCAGATTTTTGATCGATGCAATGGTTCTATCTCGCAGTTTGACGAAGGCTTCGGCCTTGAGAAAGGGGGTTGGTTCTAGACCAATTTCAACCACTTCGAGCTGGTAAATCAGCTTGCCGTGCATGGGTACCACCTGCCCCCGACTGCGGGAGGTTTGGACGAGATGAGGAATGGGACGAAAGTACCCTTGATGGGTGCGAGCTTGCAGTCCCAGAAACAGCCCATAAAACTGCAAGAGCTGGTTGGCCCCTTCTGCGATGATGGTTCCGGGCATACAGTAATCGTCTTTGAAGTGACAGTTGAAATACCAATGCTCTGGATGCAGATCTTTTTCCGCCACGAGCATTCCCAATCCCCAAGCGCCACCGTTGGGATTCACCGCCAGAATGCGATCCAGCATACGGAAGGCGGAAGAGGGCGATCGCAAAGACGGATTTTGCCGCTGACTCTCGCCATAGGACTCGCCAAAGCAGGCCGCCAGATCACCCGAACCAAGCCGAAGCATGTCTTGCTCGTGGAAGGAGACTTTAGAACAGGGTAATAGGGGCGTGAAGTGCTGTTTTTGCAAGGATCTTCGCGTTGCCACCTCCAGTTTGGTCAAGGTAATGCCTGCCGACTTTTTGTTAAGGGTTTGCTCTGAGAACATGCCGCCGCTGGCTTGGATGGTGAGAAATGGGCGATCGCTTGGGGCATTGCCCACAAAGTACTCGCAGGTGTAAAAGCACAGGAGCATGCCGCTACTGCGCGTAAAGGAATTAACCTGAACATGGCACCGAAAGGTTTCCCCGATTTTGGGTAAGTCGCTTAGAAATTCCAGGGTGGTGTCTAGGGCGCGGAAGGCTTGTGCGCCTTGGGATTCAAAATCAACGCCCAGGTAGCTGAGCAGCACAATAATGCTCTGGTAGGCTTCGACAAAAATTGCCGCTGGAACTTGACCGTCTATGGAATACCAAGCATCGGTAGGGATGTCGTATTCTGTTTCGATGCTGCACGGTTCAAACTGTCCTCGCTGGGCCTCCAGTCGCGTCACCCGACTAACGAATAAATAGGGCGGCATCGGCAACCGGAGGCGTTTGGGGTAGGTATCGGCTTCGCGATAGGTGGAGCCGAGAACCGAGGCTAAGGTTCCGGTTGCGAATTCTAGGACGGCTGCTTCATCGAGGACAGTGGGGCTTTGTTTGGGGAGTGGGGTTACGGGCTGCGAGGTAAAGGCAAGCGGTGGGTTATGTGAGGTGACTGCCTCCAACACGAGGGTTTTGGCTGTTGCCATTTGTCGCTCGATCAGTTGGCTCATTTGTCGTAAGGAATCCTGCCGCAGGTCTAAGAAAGAGGCTTGGGGATGTTTTGAAGACTTGGTTTGCAGGGATGTGGATGATTTGGTTAGGGTTGCGGTGCTTGCGGATGATCTCCCAGCGGTCGCGAACTCTTGCTGGGGCGGTTTTGTGGAGATTGTGCGAACACTGACTGGGCTGCCAATCTTTTGTGGAGATTCTGGTTGAGTCGTGCCTCGATCACCCTGCATTCGATCCCCCCTACCCCCCTTAATAAGGGGGGCTTTGGAATTTAAAGTGCTCTCAGTTGAGGGGAATTTAGAGGGATTTCTCAGAGATGAGTGGGATTTTTCAAGTTCCTTCTGCGAGGGACTGCGACCCGAAGAGACTGCTTCAACTAGGATTTTCTCGGGGACAAGAGAGATCGGTGCAAGGGGTTCATACAAGCAAGCGAGATCTAAGGGGACACGATGGCTGACAAGTTTGGCTAACGCTCTGAGTGTAGATGTGTGGTCATCCACGCCTCGAGTGTTGAAAGTGATTGTGGCGTGGTCTTCTTGCTTGAGGGTTTCGCGAATCCACCGAGAGCAGGTGCCACCAGGGCCAAGTTCGATAAAGACCCGAGCGCCGTCGTCGTACACTTGGCGGATTAAATGGGGGAAATCTAGAGGTTTACAGAGGGCTTGGGCGATACTTTCGGCGATCGCCGGACTATCCAAGCAAGTCTGTCCGTAGGTGGCTGCGGTATAAAACGAAACTGGGGGGACGGGCTGAACGGGTAAGGTAAACCAATCCGAAAGTTCAGAAAATTCTGAACTCATGGCATCGCAGTGAAGGACATGCTTGGAAGGAGCTGGGAAATAGTCGCAATTCAGCACTTTAAGAACACGCTGACAGGCTTCGTTATCTCCTGCAATAACCACCTCAGTGGGGGTGTTGATGTGGGTGAGATAGACTCGCGGTTCTACTGCGATTGCCTCCTGTACCGGAGTTGGCGCGCTGAGTAAGACGTAGGTGCCCCAAAAATCTTCCTGATCAGGCGTTACACCTGAGGGGAGACCCCAAAACTCGCGCACGGTTTCTTTGGGGCCAGACAAACGGGTCTTAAACAATGGCGACTGATAAAGACGTTCAGCAATTTCGTCAGCGCTGCTCCAGATATTGAGGGCGTACATCATGCTGAATTCCCCTAAGCTGTAACCAAAGACAGACTGGGGTTCGAGGTGGAAATACTCCCGCAGAATAGTTGTAAAGAAGACCGCCGCGCCTGTGCCAAAGAGCAACATGGTTGTAGCATCATCCTGGAGCTTTAGTTCCAACTGCTCCATCTGCCGCGCAGTGAGTTTTTCTCGGGTTCTGGGATAGACTTCCTGGGTCGCAATATCCATCAGTTGCCGCATGCGATCGCTGGCATTAAAAATTGCTAGGGAATCCATCACGCGGGGAAAGAGCCGATTGATGCTGTCGATTAACCCCATGTAGGATGTAAACGCACCGGGATACACAAACGAAACGCCGCCATTCTGTCCCTGAGGGTTGGGGCTAAAGTAACTGCCGAGAGGTGTTTTCCAGTCGCTGCCTTGATCAAAGGCTTTAGGAATTCCGGCTTGTGCCCGCTGAATTTCGCGGCCTATCTCGGCTATGTCATGGCCCAAAATGGTTACTGCATAAGGCGCTTGGGATTGCTGCTGGTATTCCTTGAACACAAGACTCGCAGCTTGGGCGAGGGAGTCGGTCGTCGCAACGGTCGTAGATAGGGCTTCGAGTTGCGCCACTAATGTTTGAGCATCGCTGCCTGCCAGAGGAAATAAGTAAAACGGCGTTTGCTCTAGATAAGAACTCCGCAGATCCTTAGCGCAGGGTTCTTCTGCCAGCAAAATATGAGAGTAGCTAAAATCTTGCCCGATGCCGTTGATGGCGGCAGTGCGGCGCGCAGCGTTTGGCGGAATCAGCCAGAGCCTAGAACGCGTGGGAATATAAAACGGACTGGATTCCCATAGATCTGGCTGTTTGGGTGCAGTCCACTGGGGGGTGACAGGGAGATAGCGATGGTAAAGACAGAGGGTCGCTTTAATCAAACTCGCGATGCCTGACGCCGTGCGGGTGTGACCAATATTCGTTTTAATACTTCCAACCGCGCAGCTCAATCCATTGGGAGCTTTGCCATAGGCTTCAGCCAGCCCTTGGATTTCCGCAATATCTTTAGCCTCAACACCGCTCCCGACAACTTCTATATAGCCGATCTGATCCGGCTTTATATCCGCCTGCTCAAAGGCAATGTGACAGACCTGGGCGATCGCCGCTGCCTGAGCCGTATCACTGCCCTGTACCGAGGCGATCGCATCGATAACAGCATAGATGCGATCCCGATCCTTGCGGGCTTGGTCAAGTCGTTTCAACACCGTTGCGCCAGCGCCTTCTCCAAGGGGGATTTCACCCGCATTTCTGTCGTAGCTGAGAGTATACACACATGGATCGGTGTTTGCGGGGGTGGGACTTACTGGGTTTGGATCGCTGCCATCAAACAGATCGACCGCACCGATCAGCACCACGTCAGCCTGTTCCGAGCAGAGAAGGTTTTGAGCCAGTTCCAGCGCCTTAAACGTTGAGTTTTCGCCCCCGATGAGGGTAAAGTCAGGGCAGGTCAGGTTCCATTTTGTAGCAATGCGACGGGCTAAAGTCTTGGCGATCGCATCCACATAAGCTTGACTATTCCTGTCCGAAGCAGCAGGTATCATCGGTTGGGTTTCGGCTGAAATCACGATGGCAACGGTCTTTTCTGGCAGAATGCCTGCATCTTTCAGCGCGGCTTCGGCAACCTGAAGCAGCAATTGTTGCGAGGGCGTTGGCTCACGAAACTCTCCAGAACCTTCAGGGAAACTCAATCGGGTCGCATCCCAAGTTCTTAGGATGGATTGCTGAGAATCCTCGCTGCCCATAAAATGTTGGGTTCCGCAATGAATACTGCGTTCGAGGGCGTCCAAATTCCGCAAAGCCCCAAACGCTGCACCCATCCCAATAATTGCTATCTTCTCCACGGTTTTCCTCTTCTTGGATAAAAATTAGAAAATAAAAGTTACTTTTGCCGTAATAAATTCATCCTTAAAAGGGTCGCCTTAGCGCCCATCATGCGGGTATAAATGAGACCTTGGTCATCCGTTATCGTAAAGTTGGCTGTTGCGCTGGTTTCTGTCAGCGCTTTGAGTTCAGTCGTCACAAAAAAGGGCGTATCGACAGGGATTACTGCAAACTGTTCGTACTTTTGCACCTCAGATGGTAAACAAGCCTTTTGGTGGAAATGCTGCGTCCAAATCCACAGCGGATGCATACTGAGGTCAACAATGTAAGGGTTGACCGTTTGCAGGGGAAACTGGCCCTGACGTTCTTCTGAAAGAGTTTTCCAGGTGGCTTGGGCGGTAATGCCTTCAGGGCCAAGGTTGACCACGCGATCAATGCCCTGAAATGCAGGCCCATGAAATAAGGCCGAGTCTCCCGTCCGATAGAACGATGCGTCAGGGGTGGCGATCGCCTGATCGGGGACAAGATTTAAGGCTTCATAGGTGGGCACATCGGGGGAATGAGGCAATAACTGAATTTGACTGATGTAGTGATAGTGAATTTTTCCGGTGGAGTTTTTACTCCAAATTTTGGCTTCAAATTCTATTGACTTGGAGTCGGTTTTGGCGACTTCTTTGAGATCCAAAATATATTCATCGGCTAGATTAAGGTCAAAGGCAATCCCCTTAAAAATCTTGAAGTTATCGCAGCTAAAAAATCGATAATTGGGATAGCGTTGCTCACAAGCATTAATCATCCAGGCCATCGCACAGGTAGCAGGAAGCACCGGGAATCCCGCAATTTCATGATCGTGAAGAAACGGATTGTCTGCCAAAGCAAGGTGTCGATGAATCCTATAGTTGCGTAATTCACGATCTAGTGTCCTTCTAGCGGGTGGTAAGGGGCTTCCTGCCACCACCTGGGCAGTATTACGATTTTGATCACGCAACTCTTCTGATAGCAGTTGGGTGCCCGCCGCGACTGGAATGACCTCAACCTGATGTTCGGCGAAGATTTTTTTTAATTCCGGTGACACCATGCCGCTGTCCCAGGGTCCCCAGTTGATGGCCACCACATGGCAGTCTGGATACTGTCCCTTCAGGCGGTAGGCCGATTTATTGAGGATTTCGTTGGCGATCGCATAGTCGGTTTGTCCGGCGTTACCATAGAAGCCCACAACGGAGGAAAACAGCACCAGGTAGTTGAGCTGCTCCGCTGGGATGCACCGCAATAGGTTATCCAACCCCTGCACCTTAGCGGCATAGACCGTCTCAAAATCCGCCACGGTTTTCTTTTCAATCAATTTATCCGCCAGATTTCCAGCCCCGTGCACAATGCCCGAGATTGGACCCCAACGATGGGTGACGGCAGCAACCTGAGTCCGCAAATGCTCGTAATCGGTCACATCTGCACTCAAGTATTCTGCTTGCCCACCCACGGCTTCAATTTCCCTAAGGGTATTGAGAATTTCTCTACGGGTAGAAATGGCTTTAAATTCTGATTGAATCTCCTTGGGCGTGGGTTTACAACCTTGTGCCAAAAAAGCTTGCAGAATTCGTTTTTTGAGTTCCGGCTCATCAAAGCAATCCACCGCCCAATCGGGTTCAGCGGCGGCGATCGCCGAGCGACCCAATAAAATCCAGCGGCCTCCGAAATCTTGGGCCAAGCGAATCACACACTGAGCGGTAATGCCCCGAGCGCCACCACTGGCTAAAAATACAGGAGAGGATTCGATGTTGAGGGTGGTAGTCATAAATCGTTTCCAGTCAATAAAGAATAAACCCGGCGATTGAAATCGCGGCTACAAGAACAAAACCCGCCTGCGCGGGTTGAAATCCGCTCCTAGTCCGCGTAGGCGGACTTCGTTTGTGTAGGCGCGGTTTCAACCGCTGGCAAATCTGGATGTTACTCAATCCACGATCCCTAGCAGGTCAAAGTTACCCGCCCCGCCACCCCATATCCGACCTCAACGATCGCCAAATTAGGGTCATGCATCTCAGCCAGGATGGACGAAACCACCTCGTCGGTCTTCATCTCGGGACTAAAATCGATGGCTCGACAAAACACAGCAGGCCATTCGTGAGCGAGAGACTTTGTCAACCCAAATAACCCAGCGGCGATCGCACTGAAATCCCCCTGCTGACTCAGTCCAAAAGCCCCATCCAGCCAAGCCGCACTCACAAAGCAACTGCGGTAAGCTTGGGCTGCAGCGGTTAACGGCTGCTTCAGACCCTTTGCCAGCAGAAAGATCTGCTGAAGAATCGCCTTCTCGGTCTCTGGGGAGGAGAGTCCCTGCGGATGCAGGTGAATAAACGTATCGATAGAACCATAGGTTGTCATAAGTGCTGCAAGTTGGTGCTGGAGATGGGCTTCATCGAGTGCCGTAAGTTCCACCCGAGCCACTCCTTCTGGGAGAGACAATCGGTGAGGAACGAACGCGAGAGGGAAACTTAATACAACGACCGTTGAGCCTCGTTGGGCAAGGGTGCTAGCCAGTTGCACAGTGGCGACGGAACCGTCGTCCGTGAGCAAGCAGACTGCTGGTGCGGGAGACTCTAACCAATCTGGGGTAGGCAGCGATTTGAGTCGCACAACGCCCCGACGAATAGAAGGAACTAGCTCGGGGGACTGGCGATCAGATCTGGGAGTGCCGTTTTTTTTTCCGAGGTTTGTGTTCCAAGGAAGTCCACAATTTGTCCGAGAGTGCGGAGTTCGGCTAAATCTTCCAGATTGGGTTGGGGAAGATTCGGGAATCGCTCTTGTACCGTGCCTAGAATTTCGACCCGTTTAATCGAATCAATCCCTAAATCGGCCTCCATATCCATTTCCAATTCCAGCATCTCGACCGGATAGCCCGTCTTCTCGCTGACAATTTCCAGCAAGGTTTGCCCTAGGATTTCAAGATCGATATCTGTGATCGTCTCAGGAAGATGAGGACGTTGAAGCGCTAAGGGATGGGCCAGATCCAGATCCGGCAGGAGTGCGATAGGCGGTTCGTCATCGAGACGAGGGGCGATCGCCGTAGCCGTAGCAGTCTCACGATGCGACCCATTCCGCGATTCCGTCGGGGCCGAAGCTGCATGGACTGGATGCGATCCATTGCCATTACTGTGTCCATTGCCATTGCTATAGCCATTCATGACTGGATTTACAGGTGTCGCTTGAGGAACTTTCTGCGGGATGGGAGTGGTTCCCTCCGGTTGGGAAAGCCCCGTTGAAAGTTGCGCCATATAGGTCGCAATTTGCGCGAGGGTGCGAAGTTCTGCCAAGTCTTCCAAATTGGGCTGGGCTGAACTGGGGAATCGTTCCTGTAACGCGCCCAAAATTTCAACGCGCTTGATCGAATCGATCCCTAAATCCGCTTCCATATCCATGTCCAGTTCCAGCATCTCGCTCGGGTACCCAGTTTTCTCACTCACAATCGCGAGCAAGACGGGTTCGAGTTCAGACGCATCAACCGCTGCGACTGTCTGAGGACTAGACATCACAACAGGTTGGGGAGGTTCAATTGCAGGAGGCTTCGGTTGAGCCGTTGCTGGCGTTGCCGCGCCGTTGTGGGCCGCTGCGCCGTTATGCGATCTGCCATTACGCGCAGGTTCTATTGGGAATACCGCTAACTCAACCGTTTTGGCCACCGGAGTAGGAGGCTGCACCAGGGGAGTCTCTGCTGGGGCTGCGGGAGGCACAACTGGCGACACATCCTGGAAGGATTCCGCCGGATATGCCGAGCCGCCCCCTAGGAATGCTCGATATTGCTGCTCCGTCAGATGGAAGAGATTGCGAGCATACTCACTTTGACGATCCAGCGATCGCCCATGAATCTCCAGAGTTTGGGTCTGATGCTCATGGAAGTGAGTCAGATTGCGCTCTAGGCTATGCAATACGTTCGCCTGGGTGGCATCGATCTCGCGATTGACACCCCCCTGGGCAAAATCGGAATAGAGCGCGCCTTGCTGCTGCGCCAAATTCCAAAACAGTTTGGCATATTCCATCTGATGGCTGAGGTACTGGGAATGCACCTGCAACGTTTCACTTTGATGCTGACGGAGTTGCGCCAGACTATCGTCCAAGTGCTGAAAAAGGCGAGAAGCATCTAAAGAAGAATGGGCCATAACCTGTGATTCCGTTTCAAGCGATTCCATTTCAAGCGCGGGATGAGAAGAGGGAGGCACAGTGGGGGAAGAAAAGCCATTGGCCGAACTAGACGCTGGAAACGGCACTGGCGGCGGTAGGTCCGCAATCGGTAGTACCGACGGGACAGAGGCACTTTCCGCACTAGAAGCACGCAGCTCAGATACGGACATGAGAGACCGCACAACTTCTGGGGGACTGATTGCCGTCTCAGACTGTCCATTTTGCAAGGCTTTTTCAAAGGTCTGTTTGGCTTTTTCGCTGACGTAATTGCTGGCACTAAGGCGCACGTTCAACGCCTTTTTAGGTTTAGCAATAGCCTTTGGCGGCAGTACCAGTGGATAGGGGTCGATACTGCCAAGGGCTAAGCCCGCCACCTTTAATTGCAGAACTGCTTCGCGCAATTGGCGATCACTGTCCTGTTGCGAACTCGCATTCAGCGCCACTGCAATATGAGGAGAGTCGCCCAAAATTTCTTTAACCAGATTCGTCAGGGTCGCCTTTGGGCCAAATTCGATAAAGCAATAGCCACCCTCGCCATAAATTGTCTCGATTTCCCGCTGAAACTGCACCCGATTCAGCAGATGATCCTTCAAAATTTTCCGAATCGCGCTCGGATCATCTGGGTACCGTTGCCCCGTCGCATTGGTATACACCGAGAGTGCGGGTCGCTGAAACTGAACCGTCTCGATCGCCTTAGCAAAGGGTTTTTGAGCATAGGCCACCAGGGGCGTATGGAACGCCGCTGCCACGGGCAGAATCGTTGCCATCTCCCCTTGACTCTGCAACTGCTGTTGCAACTTCTCAATTGCAGGGCGCGCCCCTGCTAACACTACCTGCTGTGGTGAATTGAGATTGGCGATCGCCACCTGCGGGTACGCTCGGATGACTTCCTCTACTTGACTGGGAGGCATTTTGACCGCAAGCATCGCCCCCGCATCGGCATCGACGGCAGGCGGTGTCGCCATTGCTTGCCCCCGCGCCCTTACTAAGGTGAAATAATCCTCATCGCTGAGAACCTTTGCGGCCCAGAGCGCCGTCAACTCGCCAAAGCTGTGGCCTGCGGCAAAGTCAGGCTTTAACCCAGCTCGCTCCAAAATTTTGAACAGACCCGCACTCAACGCGCCAATTGCGGGTTGAGCAAACTCCGTCCGGCGCAGCCGATCCACTTGAGAAACGCGAGCCTCTTCCATAAACACTGGAGCCGGAAACGCAACCTCGGAAGTAGGCGTTTCGCTCTGCTGGAAGCACAAGCGATCCATCGCGCTATAGGTGTGCTGCACCTCAGGGAAGTTCATGGCCAACTCCCGTCCCATGTTCAGGTACTGTGCGCCTTGCCCAGAGAACAGTGCCACAACCTTCCCCTTGAGATTCATGCCCGTTTCGCGGTAGTAAATTCCCTTCGGGTGCTCCCAGCTAGAGACATCCGGCTGCTTCTCCATCCAGTTGATGGCGATCGCCAGTTTATGGCAGGTTTCCTCTAGAGAATCTGCGACAAACCCCAGACGAGCATCCGCCTCAGGAATTTCTGCCGATTGGCACGCTTCCACAAAATCTGGATAGATCGCTGCGGCTGTTTCCAGTTGCAGTTTCTCCAACGTGGCTTTCCCCTCAGCCACCAGCCGAGCAGGGGTGGAGGCAAACAGGACAATTGACGCAGGTCTGCGGTGAATGCGGTATGGCTGTATGGAATCTGAGCCATTGGCGCGATCACCCGCATACTCCTCCAGCAGCACATGGAAATTAGTGCCCCCAAACCCAAAGGAACTCACCCCCGCCCGCCGAGGTCCCTGCTCCTCAGAACGGATCCAGGGTCTGGCCTTCGTATTCAAGTAAAACGGCGACTGATCGAGGTCTAACTTCGGATTGGGTGTTTCGACATTAATCGTCGGCGGCAATATTTTGTGATGCAGCGCCAGAGCAACCTTAATCACACTGGCTGCACCCGCCGCCGCCTTGGTATGCCCAATCTGGGATTTGATACTGCCCAAAGCAATCGACTGCTGTGCCGACTGGCGATCGCTAAAAAACTGCTTCAGCGCCTCAAATTCGGTCAGATCTCCAGCCACGGTGCCTGTGCCGTGGGCTTCAATTAAACCCATACTTGCTGGCTCAAACCCCGCATCTTGGTAGGCCCGCTCCAAGGCTTTCACCTGCCCTTCAACACGAGGCGCGTAGATACTCTTGAAGCGACCGTCGCTTGAAGTACCAATGCCCTTGATGACGGCATAAATGCGATCGCCATCTCGTTCAGCATCTTCCAGTCGCTTCAGCGCCACCATCCCAATGCCTTCCCCCAGCAAAATGCCGTCCGACTCTGCATCAAAGGGCCTAGATTTCTGGGTTCTAGAGAGTGCAGGCGTTTTGCTAAAGCAGAGATACGTCAAAATACTGTTATCCGTATCCACTCCGCCCGTCAGCATCAGATTGGCGCGATAGTCCGTCAACTCGCTAATAGCCATTTTAAACGCCGCCAGAGAACTGGCGCAGGCGGCATCCACCGTGCAGTTTAAACCGCCTAGATCCAACCGATTTGCAATTCGTCCAGCCACAATATTACCCAGCAGCCCCGGAAACGCATTTTCATTCCATTCCACATAGGCCAGCTTGATTTTTTCAATAATGGCCTGGGTCTGCGCTTCGGGCACCCCGCTTTGTTTGAGTACTCTTTCCCAAATTGGATATTGCAGCCGAGTCGATAAAGGCGTTGCCAACTGACGCCCCGCCGTCACCCCTAAAATAATGCCTGATTGCTCGCGATTAAAATTGCTCGACTCGCCGTATCCCGAATCTTCCAGCACCTGCTTTGCAACGACTAGCGACAGCAACTGTGAAATATCAGTCACTTCCAGTACATTAGGCGGCAACCCGAATTCCATCGGGTTAAAATCGAGATCGCGCAGAAAACCGCCGCGCTTACTGTAGGTCTTATCGGGAGTTGTGGGATCTGGATCGTAGTAATCCTCCGCCTTCCAACGCGAGGGCGGGACTTCAGCAATGCAATCGACCTCATTGAGAATATTTTCCCAATACTCCTGCAAGTTCTCAGCTTGCGGAAACAGAGAAGCCATCCCCACAATGGCAATGGGCGTTTGATGCAACTGTCGATTGAGCTGACCGGAACAAATCGATTCTGGAGTCATGGTTTTCTTCGCCTGCATTAACTCAATGACGGTCTTTTCGCACTTGCCTATCTGAGACTTCAAGCATTTAAACTCGGATAAAATACGGGTAGAAGACATATGTGTTTGCTCCTTATCGCTCCGATGAGCGAACCCTGGCCCCAAGATCTTGCGAAATACGCATGGGCTTTGACTCTATAAAGTGTTCTGTAGCGATGCTGACCCCATTGGGAATCGAACGAGCATCGCCATCTAAAATAGCTAAATTCCTATAAAACTAGGGATTCAGACAGCTCATTTCACCTTCTTTTGCTTGGGCAAACTGAACTCGCCCTTGCTTGCGCAAAGGAGCAAATAGATCAGCTCCGTCACGCTGCTGAGCTATCACCGAAGGTTCGAAAAAGATTTTTAGAAAATTCAACCGTAAGCCTTGCAGGATCTTCCTTAAGCCTTGCAGGTGCTTCCTTTGATGCCGTTGTGCTGCAAAAAACGCGACGCAATTTAAGCGTTGCCAGGAAATAATGTCAAGAAACCCTAAAGCGTATGAAAATCCGATAAAAAATGCCATAATCATTGCAGTCTCCTTCTGGGGGATTGAAGCACCGTTCTTGCTTGCCGGCTGGGCGGTGCTTTCTAGAAATTAGGTCTATGTCAATCAGTTGATTTGATAGCTGTAAAGAAACATCGAACCTAAGCAAAGCTTAAGCTATGTGATTTCTACAATGGGCATACAAGGCTCCAAAGTTGAAGCTAGTTAAAACTTGACTGAATCCATCGTGAGCAATGGGTTTCAATGAAACGATAAGGCTTTATTCTTAAAGCCTTATCGAATTTTTTGATCTATTGATAGATAGTCGCTATCAATAGAAATCGGAAGCCTAGGTTCATTTGACTTGCCGTTGCCTTGGATTTCTAAATTGAGGCTGGGGCAATGCACGTCCCAACTTCAGGACTTCGACATTTTGAGAGAGTTGGGGGACACAAAAAACTTATCAGGGTTCCAAGACAAAAGATTAAGACCATTACTTATCTTCTGAGACTAATCTCCTTCGGAAAGGTCAAGGGGATTCCCTACAGTTAACCGGACTCTTAAATAGCCGGACTTGAAAGATCATCATAGGTTGGCTCCTTCCTTTCGTCAACCGATCTAACACTAACCATGACTGAAAGCCTCTAAATGCCTTCTTTTTGACAGTATTAGATCTAATTAACTCTATAACTAGTATATAAGCTTAGAAATTAGGGCGACGGTGTATACAACACTACATGATGCTAATTTAGCGTTTATTCTTAAATAAGAGTTAAAAAACCGTTATTTGTTTATTACCTTACCTGCTTGTATGAATATTGGCAAGGGGTATGACATTAGAAATTATGAATTTGACTGGATTCGCTTCTCTTTTCGCTAGTATATAGATGACTAATCGCGAAAAACCAAGACAATTTAGCGATATCACAACTTAGTCCCAGTATTCTAGCGAATGAAGTGCTAATCAAAGAAAATGCTCATAAATATTGAATGAGGCGATTTTTTGTCACTCATAGGACATACTTATTATATTTTTGGCATCTTAATCGGATAAAGATATGCCCTCTCAGCCTGAAAAACCTGTATTTTGGCTCCAGATCCGATTCTTTAGCCAGTCTTTGAATAACCCATCTAGTTAAGTTCAAAGATACGCTTCCATTCAATTCAGTGATTCGATTGATGGGTTCTTGGAGGTTGCCAGTCTCTAAATCTATCTTGACACATTCACTATTGATACTTCCCAAATACATTTTTCTAGAATCTGTTGAATTTGGGCTTCATTTCGATGGGGTGTACCCTTTGACCGAAAAACTTAAATCGCTTGAATGCCTAAAAAGGCTATCGTGGGTGCTGTTTTCTCTTGAGTTGCGATCCGAGTCGTCCAAGTAGAAACAGGAATATATGCCAATGGATATTGATATTGTTGTAAGCGATCGTTGGCAAGAATGGCTGATGGTCACAAGCTACATCACTTTTTTATGCGTTATCGTGTGGCGTGTGCTATTAACCCAGTAGTGAAGGAAGAGACACAAGGATTACTCCTAGCGGTCAATCACGAGTTTTAACCCGATATGGCAATCCTTTCCGCCCCTGAACGATTTCGCCGTTGGCTTCAGCCCCAACGCTTCACCCTCATTGAAGCGTGCTTAATTGGACTTGTCTCTGGGCTGGCGGCGGTTTTGCTTCAGCAGGGGGTGAACTGGCTCGGGACAGGGCGACTGTACTGGAGCACCCATCTCTTCTTTGGGTGGAGCACCCTTCCCATTCCGCCGTATCTTGTTCTGGCCTTAATGGGAGCGATCGGCGGATTCACGTCGGGGCTGCTGATCGAGCGCTTTGCCCCCGAAGCCCAAGGGAGCGGCATCCCTCAGGTGAAAGCAGCCCTCGCGCAGTTCCCAGTGCGCCTTAACGGGCAAGTGGCTTGGGTGAAGCTTGTGAGCGGTATTTTAGCCTTGGGTTCAGGGTTAAGTTTGGGGCGTCAAGGGCCAACGGTTCAGCTTGGCGCGGCCTTGGCAGCACAACTGAGCTACTGGTTTCCCACTGCCCCCGCCCATCGGAAACAAATGATCGCCGCAGGAGCCGGAGCGGGATTGGCAGCGGCCTTCAACACGCCCCTAGCTGGGGTACTGTTTGTGGTTGAAGAACTGCTGCGGGATCTATCAGGGTTAACCCTAGGGACAGCCATTTTATCCTCCTTTATTGGCGCAGTGGTGGCCCGAACCCTGGGAGGGCAGCACAGCCTTGCGGTGAATCTATCCGCGCTGACCAGCCACACCAGTTTTTCACTTCCAGAAATTCCGTTCTACATTTTGTTGGGTGCCCTAGCAGGACTCTTCGGTGGTCTTTTTAATCAGGGTTTGTTAGCCAGCCTCAACTTCAATCAGCGCTTTTTGCCCATTGGTCTTCCCTGGCGGATTGCCTTAGCAGGCTTATGCAGCGGTGCCTTACTCGGGTTATTGCCTACTTCGTTTCAAAATCTAGAAGGTCTCCGCCAGTGGATTAGCATGGGCGATGCAGGTTGGCCCATTGTTGCCCTTGCCTTTGTGGTGCGATTTGGGCTGTCGCTGATGGCCTTTGGGTCTGGCGCACCGGGCGGCTTGTTTGCGCCAAGTTTGGTCTTGGGGGCTTCCCTTGGACAACTGGTGGGGCATTTACAAAGCCATTTTCTGGGTGCAGGGCTGTCTTCCACCTATGCATTAGTGGGGATGGGCGCATTTTTTGGAGCCGTCAGCCGCGTTCCCTTTACGGGCATCGTCATTATTTTTGAGATGACGACAAATTTTAATTTAGTACTGCCGCTGATGGTGAGTTCGGTGGTGGCCTATCTAGTGGCAGAAAAAGTGAGTCCTGGTTCTCTCTATACTCGGTTGCTCCAGCGCCAGGGAATTGATTTAACCCTGACGGGCAGTGAACCCGACAGCGTTGAAGGCATGCTAGACCGCCTCACCGCCGACGATATTATGCAGCGTCGGGTTGAAACCCTCTCCAGCGATCTCACCCTTCAGCAGGCGATGAAAGCCTTTGCCAGATCGCACCATCGCGGGTTCCCCGTCATCGAAAACGGTCGTCTGGTGGGCATCCTCACCCAAACAGATCTCACCAAGCCCACCTCCCGCGTTCTGGCGGAAACCACCCCCATTCGGGAGATCATGACGCCTCAACCCGTCACCGTTGCACCTGAAGATACCCTGTCCAGCGTGCTGTACACCCTCAATCGGTTTGAAGTGAGTCGATTGCCCGTGGTGGAAGGTCGAAAACTCCTGGGCATTATTACCCGTGCCGATATTATCCGCTCAGAATCTTTGGCGGTGACGGGGGCAAGCTGCAATCTCAATGCCTTTCCCGATCCGTCCTATATGGTGTATCAAACCCAAGGGCCATCCGTGGGTCAAGGCCGAATGCTGGTGCCCTTAGCCAACCCAGAGACGGCGGAAATATTGCTGAAACTGGCGGTTGCCATTGCCCGTGATCGCCACTATGAAATTGAATGTATCCAAATCATCCAAATCCCCCGCAATCGTCAGACCTCAGAAACCCCTGTTAAGACACAGCAAAGTCGAAAATTGCTTCAGCGGGCTGTGCGTTACGGAAAGCTCCACCAAGTGTGTGTCCATACCCAAGTGCGGGTGGCCCATGATGTGGCCCAAGCCATTTTAGAGGTTGAAAAACAGCGACACATTGACCTGATTTTAATGGGCTGGCAGGGAACGACGACAACGGGAGAGCGGCTGTTTGGGAACACCGTGGACGTGATTTTACGTCAGGCCGCTAGTCCAGTGCTGTTATTCAAGTGGCCTGTTAACGCTCGGTCAATGGTTCTCAATCGCTGGCTGGTACCCATAGCGGGTGGGCCAAATACGGCCCATGCTTTAGGGTGGCTACCGCCCTTGACCAATGCGTTTGGGACAGAGACCGTGACCTATCTCTGTCAGGTTTACCCCCCAGAGGTGGAGCAAAATCATGACCTGATTAAAACCTACGTCGCGGCATTGAGTCCCCAATGTAAAGGCCAGGTTCAGGGCATTGAGTTGACGGGGGAGGTTGTACCTACCATTTTGGCTTTTGCGACAGGGGTTGAGTCCGATGTGATTGTTTTAGGAGCCAGTCGGAATGGGCTATTTAGTCAGGTTTTGCAGGGTAATATCCCAGAGGCGATCGCCCGACAGAGCAAGGGCGCAATTTTGCTCGTCCGTGGCCCTACAATGACGATGGATGAAGCGGGACAGGACTGATCACAATGGAAAAATGTCGCTTATGTTGAAATTCCGAAACCGGGGGCGCAGAGTGCCGCAAGCCCGTCGCAAGTCTCGGCGGGAAGTCTGGGCAATGGTTCTGGTTGTGCTGGGCTTTTGTAGCCTTTGCGGCTGGAGCTTAACCCTCAACCAGGGTGTGACTTCAATGGCGGCTCAACCCACAGCGGTTTTAGCGCAAAGCACCTCCCCCACAATTGGCACCGTAGATCCCGTCCCTCAATCCTTTGACCTGGCCCAAGAGACCTATATGGCACGGTGTGCCACCTGTCATATTGCGCTTCCCCCAGCAGTTTTGCCCAGTGAATCCTGGAAAAATATTTTGCAGGATGACAACCACTACGGCGTCCCTTGGACTCCCATACGCAATCCAGATCTGGCCCTGGCCTGGAAATACCTACGCACCTTTTCCCGTCCCAATAATCCAACAGAAGATATCCCCTATCGGGTGGCGAGATCGGAATATTTCACCATCCTTCACCCTAAAGTCAAATTTACGGAACCCGTCAAAATCACTACTTGTATAAGCTGTCATCCCAGCGTCACGAGCTTTAATTTTCGAGATCTGACACCCCAGTGGAAGGATGCGCCCTAGCCTCAGCCTGTGAACCCTCCCAACGCCGCAGGGGCACACAGTCAATATCAAGCTGATCCAGGGCACGGGCCACCACAAAATCCACCAAGTCTTCGATGGTTTGGGGCTGATGGTACCAAGCCGGAATGGCTGGGACAATTCTTGCGCCTGCTTCTGCTAAGGCGGTCAGGTTCCGTAAGTGAATTAGGCTAAAGGGGGTTTCACGGGGTACCACCACGAGCTTTCGTCCTTCTTTGAGCTGTACGTCTGCGGCTCGTTCTAGCAAATCTGTACTGAGTCCCGCCGCCATCTTGGCAACGGTACTCATACTGCACGGAATCACCAACATCCCAGCGGTACGGAAAGATCCACTGGCGATGGTAGCCCCAATGTCTGTGGCAGGGTGGCAGGTGAGCGTGCCCGTCCAAGCATGGGCCTGCGATCGCCAGAACTGCTCCTGTTTATCGGGTTCGGCTGGCATTTGGATATTGTTTTCAGCTTTCCAGACTTGGTAGGTGGCTTTAGAGGCCACCAGCTCCACGGAAAGACCACCCTGCAACAGGTATTTCAGGGTACGCACTGCATAAATTAAACCCGAAGCGCCCGTAATGCCGAGGATGACGGGCCGACTTGCTGAGGTGTAAGGTTGATCCATAATGCCTAAACGTGGGGGTCGAAATGAAGTGGCTTAGTAAGGTGTTCGGGAAAATCCTCTGCACCGTTGGTCTGCACAAGTGGAGATACACCAACAGCAACCGCGATGAAGTGGGCTACAGAGAATGTCGTCGGTGCAGGCGATTTGAGGCAACGGATAAGATGCGAAAAAAATCGCAGTAAATCTCAAAGGACTTTAGCTCAAATGGCTTTAGCTCAAAGGGTTCAGACCCTCTACCCCCTAGGGTTTAAGTCAAAACCCGCCAAACAATCACCCCAAGGGCAGCAATGGAGCCAGCGTAAGCCAAGGAGCGGAGTGCTGGAATCCCCAGAATGTAGAGGGCACCGTGGGCGATGCGTAAGCTTAAGACTGCAATAGAGGCAATCGCCGTGACCCCATCCGTTTGCCCCGTGATGTGAGCGACGAGAATCACCACCGCAATCATGGCTAAATTGTCATGGTGGTTACGTTGGGCGCGGTCAGCCCGACCCACCCAAGGCTTGACCTGGGGCACCGTATCCCGATTTCCCATGCCCCAGGCAATGGGAGACTCAGCCGCAGTGACACGGGCGATCGCCGGAATGTGATTCAGGGGGAACGACCAAAGCGCCAAAGCCAATAAACAATATAAATCCGTTGACATCGCCCAACCTATGAAATTTAATTTATGGCACTACTGAAATTTTCATCAATAAAGTGGTAGAACCCCTATCTAGAGCGGGCTGAACGCAATCTATCTGTTACAGAGCTTAACATTACCCCTGTTAGATCATAGACTAGGTCGATTATGCTGAGGTAGATTTATGTGAGCATAATCACTGCACTTAAGAGTCAGCCCCCCCACAATATTGAATGTGGGAGAGTAACATCAGTCTCCGCTTCCTTCATATCCGCTTCCTTAACCAACTGCACCATGGACGTCATCAGCCTTTCATCTGGGAACAAACTTGCAGGACGCTATCGAGTGCTTCAAAAGCTCGGGGAAGGAAGTTTTGCCGAAACTTTCCTCGCCGAAGATGAGCACTTGCCCGATGCCTTTCAGTGCGTCATCAAAAAGCTCAAGACAGGCGTTGAAGATGAAGCCAAGCTAAAAATTGCCAAACGGTTGTTTGATGAAGAGGCCCGAACCCTTCACCAACTCGGCTCTCATCCCAACATTCCTCAATTGTTGGCCCACTTTGAAGAAAACAATGAATTTTACTTAGTAGAAGAATACGTAGAGGGGAGTAGTCTCTACCAAGAGCTTGCCGCAGGCCAACAATGGAGTGAAGCCTACGTTACCAAGCTTTTGAGAGATATCTTGAAGGGCCTGAGCTTTGTCCATCAAAAGCAGGTGATTCACCGAGATATTAAGCCCTCTAACATTATTCGTCGCAACAGTGATGGTCAAATTGTCTTGATTGACTTTGGTGCCGTGAAGCAGGTCACGAACCAAACCTTAGATGATGGCAGTCATATCGCGGCCCACACCGTCATTGTGGGCACCCCTGGCTACATGCCCGGAGAGCAGCTTAGGGGCAGCCCTCGCATGAGTAGCGATGTCTATGCCGTGGGAATGATTGGCATTTATGCGTTAACCGGACTCAACCCTGCCCTAGGCCAACTGCCTGAAGACGAAGCCACCGCTGAAATTCTATGGCGGGACCGAACCTCCATCAGTGAAGAATTTGCCTCTATACTTGACAAAATGGTGGCCTACGATTTTCGCCAGCGTTACCCCTCGGGCAAGGAAGCGCTGGAGGCACTGAATGCGCTTGAGTTATACCAACACCATAATGCGCCGACCATCATCAAAACGGGTAACAACGCCCTAGAGATGCCGACGGGGAACGGTATTTCAGTCAACCCCAGCGGTAATTTCAACGTTCCTGGTGGGTCTAGCGCCCGTCCGGCTCCTGTTCAAGAACCTTCTCAAGGGCCTGCTAGCAGCGGGATTATTATTAATACGGGGTCAGGGGGTAGCAGCAGCATTGGAGGGTCTGTGGCAGGTAATCCTAGCCTGGAACCCACCTCCATTAGTCCCATGCATATTGAGGTGCCGTCAGGGATAGGGTACAACGGCAACAGCATTGGTGTTCACAATGGCGCTGGTACCCATTCTTCCCTAGAACCCACCTCCATTAGTCCATCGGAGCCAACGTCTGTTGGAACCTACGTTGTTTCTAATGTTCGCCCCGCAGATATTGCTAAGCCTGTATTAGATGCACCTGCTAAGACGCGAAAGGGTCTCCCAGTTAAGATTTTTGCCCTGGGGGGTGCTGTGGTGGTGGCATTGGGAGCGATCACCGCCCTGGCCTCGCCCAATATTGAGCCAGTCTGCAAAGCGCTGAATAACTGCTCTGCCAATATCAAATATGGGTCTGTTTATAAAGAGGCCAGTAATTCTGCGGAAGCGGCCCTCGGCATCATCAATAACGCCAAATCTGTCAAAGACTTGCAAGGCGCTCAAACACAGCTAAAGAACTCCATTCAAGCCCTTGGTACCGTTCCTAAAACGGTAGATAGCTATACAGATGCCCAAAAGCTATTGCCCAATTATCAAAAGCAGCTCAAAAATCTCCAAGAGAAAATCACCCTTGAAACAAAGGCGCAACAGGAACTCCAACAAGCCAAGACCCTGACTAATCCCGTTTTAATCCAAAAGAAACTTCCTGGTTCTCTGAGTGCTCTAACCGTTGAAAGAAACAAGCTTAAAGAGGGCATTCAGCGGCTTGATAAAATTCCAAGCAATTCTCTCATTGCACCACAACGCCAAGCCGAAAAGCAGGCATATCTCCAAAAAACAAAACAACTGGATACCGAAATCCAAAAGCAAGTTGCGGCGGACAATGAAGCACAGCGGCGGTGGGATGCCGCACATCCTCCCGCCCGTGTAGATGGCGGATCTGGATCGAATGGTGGTGGCTCCACTTCCACTGGTGGCGGAGAACCCATTTGGGGGCCAGGGAGTGGAGGGTCTACCGCTGAAGCGCCGCCGTCTGCGGTCTGGAATTCTGGCGGGGGTGGTTCCTCCGTTGCGCAAGAACCGGCTCCTGCACCGGCGGCCAGAGAACCCATCTGGGGTCCAGGTAGTGGTGGTGGTGGGTCTAACGCTGCGCCTCCGCCTAGTAGTGGTGGTGGAGGCGGAGGCGACAAAGAACCCCTTTGGTAAATATTGCGATAGACGATAGATGAGATCCCATCCATCGTCTCAGGATCGTTCTCGGAGGAAATACGCCTTCGGAGGGTTCCCAAGAATTGATGGATGAGGTCTATTGTGTTCATGGCAAACAGACGTAACTTCAGAAAAGTCTGGGAACTTATCATACACATCACTTTTTAAAGGATAAGGATGCTAAGCTGTCTTTTCAGAACGCTGAAATCTTAGTCCACTAAGCGATTGTCTTGCAATGGAAGGCGCACATCCACCCTTTATGACTGCGGTGCCAAACCCAGGTCAGTCCCCTGAATCTCTGGAGCAAACGCTTCAGGAGATGTCCTCTGGAGTGTCGGTATCTGCCCTCAAAAAGTTGGTGGCTCGACTTCAGCGCGAACAGCGAAAGGTTCAAGATCTACTCAGTTCTCTCAGTTTTTCCCTCCGCAGCTTTAACAATCTCAATCAATTTCTCGCCCTGATCCCGCTCATCGTCAGTCGTGTGACGGATGCAGATGCGGCGGCACTGGTTTTATTTCGGCCCAATGGTCAGGTGTCCATCGATCAGCTTTTCTTCCATGAGAGTAATCAGTCTCGTAATATTCGCTATGCCCTAGAATCGGCAGTGCAGGCCCTTAATGCTAACTCGGCTTCGCCCCTGAAGTATTCTGCATTGCTAGAGCAGCAATTGAGCCAGCTTTTAGCCGATGAGTATCGCTGGTTTAGTACTGCTGTTTTGGTCAGACATATTGAACTCCATGAACGGGGACGGCTCTATCTCTTTAGCCGCAACTTTGACTACGAGTGGACAGAAACGCGTCAGAAATTAGCTCAGCTTGTGGCAGACCAAACCGCAGTGGCCATTGAAAATGATGACCTCAACGCCCAGGTTCGCAAGCAGGAGCGCCTCACCCGTGAGCTAGAAATTGGCGCTGAAATTCAGGCGCGGTTGTTGCCCAACAAATGCCCAGATATTGATGGAATGGAGCTGGCTGCACTTTGTAAAACCGCCAGTCAAGTGGGCGGAGATTACTATGACTTTATCCCTGTTTCTTTTACCCATCCCACCCAGCAGCCTTACCAAAATATCAATGCAGATCGCTGGAGCATTGTGATTGGGGATGTGATGGGCAAAGGGGTACCTGCGGGACTCATTATGACCATGACCCGTGGCATGCTGCGGACGGATATTCTCAATCGTCACTCGCCAGCAAGGATTCTCCAGGATCTCAACTCGGTTATGTATGGCGATTTGGAAACCTCTAATCGCTTCGTGACCCTATTTTATTCGGAGTACGATCCCAAGACCCAGACTTTGTTTTACAGTAATGCAGCCCATCATCCACCATTGCTGTGGCGATCGCATTCTGACAAAATTGAGCGTCTCGACACCGACGGCATGCTGATTGGTTTGGATATCAATACCGAGTTCTGCGAAAGCCAAGTGCAGCTGTACCCCGGTGACACGATCATCTACTACACCGATGGGTTCACGGATGCGGCGGGGCCGAATGGCGATCGCTTTGAGGAAGAGAATCTAGAGAAGGCGTTCTATGATGCGTGTCATCGCTGCCAAAAGCCCCAAGAAATTTTAGATTATCTCTTTGCCCAGGTACAATCTTTTATTGGGCGACAGGGCGTTCAAAATGATGATATGACGCTCATTGTGCTGAAGATCAAGCCAAAACCGATAGAACTGCCTGTTCTCTAACACAGGGTTCTCTCAATCAATGGGTTGGCTTCAATGGCTACACATAATGGCTACGCATCCTAGTCGGTCAGTATTCTGACAAAATGGGATGCGGGTTTTACCTCTGTCGCTGATTCGATTAACTTAACTCCTATTTTCTATGGATCCTCGCTTTAAAGTCGAAGTCATTTCCCAAACCCCCACTCCCCAACGCATTATCTATGCGGGGATGCACCAAGATTATGCAGAGGGGTTTGTCTACGATGAGATGGATCAGATCCCCGATGAGGCGAAGGCCGGAGAGCTAATCGTCAAATATTTGCTCCAGGGCAATCGCGGACACTACGGCCCGTTTGAGCATCCGCAGCTTGTGCTCAACTTTGGCTATTTTCCCCATAGTGTGATGCAGCAAATCCGTACACACAGGAACGTCAGCTTTGATGTCCAGAGCTTTAGGTATACGGGATCCCGTATTTTAGAGATTTTAGAGGGCAAAGAAGACCTGGAGGACGTGTTTTATTTGCGTCCGGTAGGGAGTTATAGCGATCGCCAGGGCAAAAAGTACGACTACACCCTAGAACAGCGCCAGGAAGACCTAGAGTGGTGCCTCCAAGGCTGTAAACGCTACGCAGAACGGATTAATCAAGGGTTAGCAGAAGAACACGCTAGAGGGCTAATTCCCTTTGATGTGCGGCAACATTGGGTCATGTCTGGCAATGCCCGTGCCATTATGCATTTGTTGGATATTAGGGGCAAGTTTGACGTACAGCCTGAAACCCGTGTTATGACAGAGCTAATGTTTGAGAAATTCCAGCTTTGGATGCCAGAGGTTTCGGCCTGGTATGAAAAGACCCGTTGGCGTAAGGGTACTTTGGCACCGTAATGAACGGGAGGATCAGAAATCGAGGCAGGTGTTGCGGGGCGATCGCAGTCGTTTAGAAACCATACTCAAACTTTCGGCCTCTGCGGCCTCCGCCAACTGATCGGCAACCTTTGCCGCATAACCCTTCAAAAACGACCAAGCCAACGGAGCCAACCAGCCTCGCAGCATCACACAGTAAGAAATATACGTGCCGCAAACACTGGACTCCACTTGATACGTCACCCGTTCTTCTAGACCGGGCAAGCTCAGAATGCGAAGACTTAAAAGCTGTTGCGGTCTTACCCCCTCCACAAACATCCGAAACGGCAGCGGTACCCATCGATTAATTGCCTCATAGATTAGCCCTGGTTTGGGGACTAATCCATAGGGAACATTCGTGCTAGCAATCAGTGGATGCCAGGATAGGTCAGCCAAATCAATAATTTTCTTCCAAGTCAAATCCACCGACGCAGGTGTCAGCGTCCGATAGCGTTTGACAAATGTCCAACGCAGTGTAGCACTGCGCTTTTGGATTTTCTTTGAGAACCAAGCACGGATCACCATGGGCTTAACGTAAGGTGCACCAGCAAGACATGACTAACATCCTACTCTGTCTAATCTAAGACTCAGTATATCCATTGGCTAAGGATTCCTTCATAAAGAAAATTTGCTTTATATGGAGGTCGAAAGATTAGAGAATGAGTATGCTAGTATATT
>JANLSD010000198.1:0-7701 GCA_031362245.1 Acaryochloridaceae cyanobacterium OTE_25_metabat_464
CTATCAAGACTCCCAATCAGCGGTTAGAGAATCAATCCCTTTTATGACCATCACGATGGATTCTGTTCAGACGATGGCTCAATTGGCGATCGCGTTGCCAATTGAGCCGTGAATGGACTTTTTCAGCAAGCCCTAAATAACGCCCAGAATTTCGGAAGGGCAGGTTTTGTCTAAACGCCCAGGCTGAGAAGGCTGAGCTTTGGCCGAACCATGATTTTGAATTCTTCAGGGGATTACCCACTTTCCCGTTATGACGAGACTAGGCTTGTGGGCCTAGGGATGGCTAAAACCTGATTCAGCTTTCCGCTGCGAAACCCTTCTAGATCTAGGGTCACGTAGGTAAATCCATAGCTCTGAAAGGCTTCAACCAGCCTGGGCAAGTCATTTGCCTGGATAAATGATTGAATCTCATCCACAGGCAGCTCAATTTTTGCCGTCGCCCCTTCAGAGCGCACTCGTAATGTCGTGAGGCCCAGATTCCGTAAATAGCGCTCCGCTTGTCCGACTCGCCGGAGCTTCTCGACCGTAATTTCTTCACCGTAGGGGAACCGTGAGCTAAGGCAGGGCTGCGCAGGCTTATCCCAGCAGGATAGTCCTAAGAATTTTGACAGCTCCCGCACTTCAAGTTTTGAGAGTCCCACTTCTGCTAAGGGCGATCGCGTGCCCCGTTCCTTCGCAGCCTGAATGCCGGGTCGATAGTCTTGGAGGTCATCTCCATTCACCCCATCTACCGTGTAAAAGTACCCCAAGGACTGGGCTAGGGGTTTAAGGGTGTCGTACAGTTCGCTCTTGCAGAAATAACAGCGATTGATCGGGTTGCTGGTGTAGTTGGGGTTTGCCATTTCGTGGGTTTCCACCAGTCGATGGACAATGCCAATCCCAGCAGCTTGGATTTTGGCATCCTCCAAGTCCTCAGGCAGCAGAGAAGGGGAAACAGCGGTGACGGCTAAGGCGCGATCACCCAATACATCCTGGGCAATTTTTGCCACCAGGGTACTGTCGATCCCCCCAGAGTAGGCAATCAATGCCCGATCCATCCCCTCAAATAAAGCCTGAAGTTGAGCTAGCTTGTCCTGAATCATGTCTCGGAACCATCTCCCGACTCAACCGCGATGAACCGCCTGTTCTGGGCGCATTCTAACACTGTGCCTGAGATGTCAGCATTAGATCATCAGGGATAGACGGGTGGACTAGATGTGCTAGAATCAGGGTTTGCCGCAATAAATCAAGACCTATGGCCCTTCTGCAAGAGAAGAAACAAGAAATCATCAACGCCTATCAAGTGCATACCACCGACACCGGATCTTCTGATGTCCAAGTGGCCATGTTGACAGAGCGTATTTCCCGCTTGAGCAATCACCTCAAGACCAACAAGAAAGACCACTCATCCCGTCGCGGTCTGCTCAAAATGATTGGACAACGCAAAAGCTTGCTGTCCTACATCCAAAAGCATGACAACGACCACTATCGCCAGTTGATTACCCGTCTTGGCATTCGCGGATAGGTTGCCATCATGGCTGCTAAACCGACATCATCAAAGTCCCCGAAATCAAAGTCCCCAAAGGACAACCACAGCGGCTTTGGATCACTACCCTACGAATCGAAGGGTAAACCTAAGGCAACTGCCAAGAAGATCTCACCTAAGCCCTTAAGTTCGCCCAAAAAGTCATCGTCTCGCTCTGCATCGTCTCAGGCTATTCCTGAAGTGGTCAGTAAGCGTATGGCGAAGCGCATGGCTATCTTTTGCGGCATCCCGTCCCTAATGGGCTTATTAAGCTTCCCGATTAGTTATTTTGCCTTATTTCAGAATGGGATTGAACTCCCAAACGTCGCCGTTTTACTTGCAAGCCTGGGAGGATTAGGGCTAGGGGTACGTGGGTTGAGTTACGGAGTTCTTTCTGCATCGTGGGATGAAGCATTACCTGGAAGCAAACTGGGTTGGCAAGAGTTCACGCTCAATTTTGGCCGTGTCGTTGAGAACTTCAAGGCCGGTCGCGATCGCCAGAATTCCTAAGTCTAACTTTTCGACATTTATTCATTTCATAAAGGACAACAGAATTTGTTGTCCTTTATTTTTTGCAGGGTCACGAGCAGCTTGAAAGAGATCTCATCAGATAATGGCGTGGATTAAGACAGCCGAAATAAGTTTTATGCTGTGGCACTAGGGACATATTAGGACGGATCTGAAGCTCAACGATGCTTGAGCCTAGAACATCCCCTCTTCTAGAATCCGTGCGACATCGAAGATGATGAGAGCTTTATTGCTCAAAACCCTTGTAAAGTGTAGGGCAAGGATTCGGTTTTGTAATCAGGGAAAAATTGCGATGGCTGATGCTGTACCCTTTGCGGTTTGGTTAACTCCTGCGCCCAGCGATCGCCGTTGGCTTAGGAAAGTGATTCAAGACTATGCCGCTGAGTATGATACACCTGCGTTTGAACCCCATCTCACCCTATACAGCGGGGTGAGCCAGCCAGCAGAGAATCTTCAAAATATTATTGCAGAATCTCTCACAACCCCATCCCCTATTACCCTTGAGATTATGGGGATAAACTATTCTGAAAATTTTTTTAGAACGGGTTTCATTACCTTTGCCCTGAGCGATCGCCTCCTTCAGCTCTCCCATGCCATTCGTGATCGCCTGTCTGCGCCAAAAGAATACGACTTGGCACCCCATGTCAGTCTGATGTATAAAGACATCCCCATTGAGCAAAAGCGGCTTGCCATGCTGCGGTTTGTAGTGTCCGTCCAATCCGTCAGCTTTGATGCCGTAAGAGTGGTAATGCCTGGTTCTGAGGGTTGGATAGATGTCGCCCACTGGACTGAGCAGTTCCGGTATAGCCTTATGCCGTCAACGTCCGTGAGCTAGAAGGGCTGGCAATTGGGGCAGTAATAAAACCGCCGTGCCCCCGCAACGTCTTTCACAATAGGAGTGCCGCAGACAAAACAGGGCTGGTTGACGCGGCTGAACACCCAATGACGATACTGCGATCGCCTCAACCCCCTCACCTTCAAATTAGCGACCAACTCAAGATCGTTTGTGATGCCGCCCGTTTGGTAAGAGCGTAGGGGAATGGCGATCGCCGCTTCTGCTAACGCAAACAATTGGGCGTCTGAGCAGTCTGTAGGCCGCAAGGATGGATGAACCCTCGCCACAAAGGGGATTTCGCTGCGCAGATAGTTTCCTAAGCCTGCCAAGAAATGCTGATCCAGCAGCAGCGTGGTGAATCGACGGCGGCAAAAGGCTGGGTCGTTCAGGCGAGCTTGAATTATTTCGATGGTGGTGGCGTCGCTAAGCACGTCTGGGCCAAGGCGAGTTAGGAAGGGGTGGGTGGCGATCGCTGCTTCATCTAGCACCTCAATATCGGAAGCGCTGTAGAGCAGAGCCGATTTGCGAGCGTTGTGAATCGCAAGGCGGAGCTGCCGATTGGTTGTGGGGTAGCTGTAGGCTTTGCGGATTTCCCACTTTCCGTAAAGCTGATTGTGGGTGTAGATGCTGAGGCCGTTCTCAAAACGGGTTAAGAGCGCTTTCCCCTTTGGCTCAATGGCGATAATATTTTGAGCGGACAGGACTTCTTCGTAGTGCTTGAGGTGTTCAAAGGCAAACCAGATTTCTTTGACAGGGTAGGGGAGGAGCGCCGCCGCAATTTTATCGGCAGCACGCTTAATTTCAGGACCTTCTGGCATGTAGGGCGAAACGAGAGGAGATTACACCCAGCACTGTAGTCTAAAACGTCAATTTACGCCGAGAAAGCATTCCGAGAACCATCACTCCAGCGTTGGGCGTAATAGACTAAAGGCGATAGTGACGCTTAGAGTCCACACATCGTTAGGCAGCGCATCCATGCTAAGGCGAACGTTTCCTACTCCTGAAGCTTTGAGACGGTTCCCGTTTGGGGTGGCAGATATTGCCGTTATTCTGGGGATGCTGGCGCTGTTGGCCCTGATTGCCCGTGTAGGGGCAGGTACCCTAGTCAGCTTTGTGCCGCCCAATATCATGCCTGGGATTAGCCTAGAGCCGCTCAATTTGCCTTACTATGCAGCGCGCTCAACGCTGCGGATGTTTATTGCGCTGTTTTGCTCTACGGTTTTTACGCTGGCCTATGGCTACATTGCCGCCCATAACCGCCGTGCTGAAAAAATTCTGATTCCGCTGCTGGATATTTTGCAGTCCGTTCCGGTGCTGGGTTTTTTGTCGATTACGGTGACGGGCTTTATTGCGCTGTTTCCAGGTAGTTTGTTGGGGCTAGAAGCTGCGTCGATTTTTGCAATTTTTACCAGCCAAGTCTGGAATATGACGTTCTCGTTTTACCAATCTCTGCGGATGGTGCCTCACGAGCTAGATGAGGCGGTTACGCTCTATCGACTTTCGGGTTGGGAGCGATTCACAAAGCTGGAAATTCCGTCTGCCATGATTGGCCTGATTTGGAACGCGATGATGAGTTTTGGCGGGGGCTGGTTTTTTGTGGCTGCCAGTGAAGCCATTAGCGTCTTAAATCAGCAGTATACGCTTCCAGGGATTGGCTCCTATGTTGCTGCTGCGGTGAAAGCACAGGATCTTGCTGCATTGGGGTGGGCCTTTGTGGCGATCGCCCTGGTAATCTTCCTCACCAATCAACTGTTCTGGCAGCCTATCGTAGCCTGGGCCGATAAGTTTCGTTTAGAGCAAAGTGCTGGGGCAGAAGCACCGGATTCTTGGCTGTTCAATCTGCTCACTGTTGCGAGAGTTCCTCGACTTTTGGGTCAGGCCCTCCAGCCGATTGGAGAAAGTATTAATCGGGTGATGTCTCGCATGACCCCGCTGAGATCGCCCTATCAAACCACAGCAGCAACATCAGGGTGGGGCGATCGCGTTTATAACTGTCTACTGCTGGCGGCGATCAGCGTTTTGCTGGCGCTTGGCATTCACTTTATCTTGACCACCGTTGGAATATTGGAAGTAGGCAAAACCTTCTTGCTTGGGCTGCTTACCCTCGGGCGAGTGGTGTTGCTGTTAGCCTTTGCAACGTTGGTTTGGACACCTATTGGCGTGGCGATTGGGTTTAATCCAAAGTTGGCGCGGTTGCTTCAGCCTGTAGTGCAGTTTCTGGCATCCTTCCCTGCTAACTTTGTGTTTCCCTTTGCCACACTGTTTTTTATCCGTGCCCACATTAGCCTAGATTGGGGCAGTATCCTTCTAATGGCACTCGGTTCTCAGTGGTATATCCTGTTTAATTCCATTGCAGGCGCACAGAGCATTCCGACGGATCTGCGGGAAATGGCGAAAGACTTGAACTTAAAGGGATGGCGACTATGGCGCAGATTGATTATTCCTGGTATTTTTTCTGCCTGGGTGACGGGCGGCATTACAGCGAGCGGCGGTGCGTGGAACGCCAGTATTATTTCTGAGGTGGTGATATGGGGGCAAACGACTTTGACGGCGACGGGATTGGGTGCTTATATCGCAAATGCAACATCAGTCGGGGATTGGCCTCGTATTATCCTTGGTATTGGCATGATGAGTTTGTTTGTGGTTGGGGTAAATCGCGTCTTTTGGCGACGGCTCTACCAGCTTTCTGAAACTAAGTACCATCTTTAATCGCTTTGAAAATAAGAACTGTATGACAAACTTACAGACCCATCGCGCCCTCATTACCGTTGAACAAGTTAACAAAAGCTTCTCCGCTCAGGAAGGAAAAGGAGAATTCACGGTTCTGAGCGGGGTTAACCTTACGGTATCTGTAGGGGAGGTAGTAGCACTACTGGGACGAAGTGGCAGTGGTAAAAGTACCTTGCTGCGGATCATGGCAGGCTTAATTCCACCCAGCCAAGGCCAAGTCGTCAGCAATGGAACGGTGCTAAAAGGTGCAAATAAAGATGTGGCAATGGTATTCCAAAGCTTTGCCCTATTGCCTTGGCTAACAGTGCAAGAAAACGTAGAGCTAGGGCTAGAAGCCCAAAGCGTAGCGCGAGAAGATAGAAAACGACGTGCTCTAAAGGCGATCGATTTGGTGGGCTTAGATGGGTTTGAAAACGCATACCCAAAGGAACTATCCGGTGGCATGAAGCAGCGGGTCGGCTTTGCACGGGCCTTTGTACTAGAGCCAAATGTGCTGTTTATGGATGAGCCATTTAGTGCGCTGGATGTCCTCACGTCAGAAAACCTACGGGGTGAAATTGATGACCTTTGGAATGCGGGAACTTTCCCATCCCAAAGTATTTTAATTGTCACCCACAATATTGAAGAAGCAGTCTTCCTCGCCGATCGCGTGATCATTTTGGGTGCAAACCCTGGCTGTGTGAGGGGTGAGGTGGTGATTGATTTACCGCGACCCCATGATAGAGGGTGCGATCGCTTCAAGGCCCTCGTAGACTATATCTACACGGTGATGACAAACCCCGATGCAGAGGTGACGGGATCTGTTGAAGTTCCAACGTCTGCACTCGAAACGTATCCTTCGGTGGAATTACCGCGATCGCCCTATGCCACACCGCTGCCCCATGCGCGGGTGGGCAGTATCAGCGGTTTGCTAGAGCTGATTGTGGAGGAGTCTGAAGTAAGTGTAGATATTCCGCGACTGGCGGAGCGGATTCAGCTTGAGGTGGATGACCTGCTGCCCATTTTGGATGCATCGGTGTTGCTAGATTTTGCTGAAGTGACTCAGGGGGATGTGAAGCTGACTGAAATTGGTCAAGATTTTGCAACGACGACGATTTTGAGGAGTAAGGATTTGTTCCGGCAGCAGGTGTTGGCAAATGTGCCTGTCTTGGTCAGCATGATTCAAACGCTGCGGGAAAAACGCAATCACTCGATGCGGGCGGGGTTTTTCATTGATTTACTGAATGAATATTTCTCTGATAAAGAATCTGAGCGACAGTTTGCGACGGCTGTTGACTGGGGCCGCTATGCGGAGCTGTTTGAGTATGATGCGAGCGAGGAACGGCTTTATTTGCCGGAGCCTGTGGCAACAGCTAGTGGTGAGGCGGTTGAGTAGAGCAAGCAATATTTAATCTTGAATAGCGCAGGAGATTCAAGATTAATAAAATTTAATAAAATGGTCGTATTACCCCTCCAATAAAGGGTGTTATCTGACATCTGTCACATAACATCCAGGATGTTAGACGACATCGTGTTAGATAAACATCCAATAAAGGGTGTTAGACGATAGTTTATCGTATGAACAATAGTTATGCGACTCAATCTAATGGTTGGGTCTGCTCTTCAAGTCTATTTGCCAGAGTTTAAGATTTCTAAAAGTTATTTGCGGTGTTGGTTGATAGAGTAGGAGGTGTCCCTAAAATAGAAAATTTGGACATAATGGCAGAATCAACTCACCTCAGCCAATTTCGCTTAATGGCGCAATACAATTCATGGGTCAACGACAAAATTTATGATCTCGTAGCCTCCCTAACGGAAGAAGAACGACAGCGAAATCTTGGAACCTTCTTCGAGTCAATTCACGGAACGCTAAATCATATTCTTTTAGGTGATCGAGCTTGGCTTGGGAGGTTCGCAACGGTTACAAGCCATACATTTCATGCATTGCAAGATGCACAACTTGTGTTTAAGTTCGAGTCATTGGCCTGGTTGACTGACAAAAGTTACGTTCAAAGGGGCGAGATACCAGGAATAGGTAGGAATTGACAAGGTTCAAGGAGAGCCAGCATTCTGGAATCAAATACCACTCATCAACCAGAATGCTAAAAAAAGACTCTCCCCTCTA
>JANLSD010000230.1:0-5849 GCA_031362245.1 Acaryochloridaceae cyanobacterium OTE_25_metabat_464
ACATAGGCAATCAAGTCAAACTCGTTCTCTAAGGGAACTGCTTTTTTCTTCACAAAGTCCTTGCCTCTAACCTTCGCCTTTTTGGGCACAATGGCAACCCTAGGGTCATGTCGCACCCCCAGACGAAATACAGGTAGACGACCCCATAGCTGCATATCAAATCGCCAAGGCTCTTGCCCTCGCAATAGTAAGTCCACAACCATCATGAATAGTGCAAATACCACAAATGGGATGGGGTTTATTCCGTCTGCATAGCTGGATAGAATAATGTAGCTGCCAAAGGTCGAAACGAGAATGACACTAAAAGTGATGAGGCTGTTGTAGGGCAAAAACTTAGCGATTTTTGCAGACTTCCCCATCATTGGAGAGAATTTTATTGTTGCCATGCTTCCCCCAATTTTTGGATTAACAAAATGCTAAGACGGAACCATGTAGCTGTCATATCCCCATGCGACTCCCATCAGCAGAAAAGACGCAAGAGCAATCCCCACAACAATTTTCATGCCTTGCTCCGATTGATTGTGTTGGGCGAGAAAGATACCGCCTGCTGTAAGAACGAGCCAAATCACGGGCAACCAATATACGAAGTTCTCAATCAGTGAAACACTGTTTTTAAGGTCAGTAGTCATACCGCCAACCCCCTTAAGATTCTTCATGACGTTTCCCATGAATCCTTTTCCTGCATAGGAGGGAAGGGCGACAAACACAATGGAACTCAGTGCAAAAAATGGGATGCGAATTTTTCTGAGCGTAGATTTTAGGGGGCGGTTACGAGTTGTTTTCATAATTTGATTGGGGTAGGTTTTTATCGTTCAATGCGATCGCTTTGCCATCCGTAAAAACGGACGCCCAACCATCACCACGGGGAGGTGGATCGATTGATGGTCATTTTGCGATCAGGAACCCGCATTACCACGATTTCGAGCCACCAAAAGGAAAGTCACACTACCGACAAGCCAAATCACTGGAAACCAGAAAAAGACAGCCCCTAAAGTCCTGAAAGCGTCGAAAAGTTCGGTAGTCATGACTTTATTGTTTCTGAGCAGTGAGTATGGGTAGCTCACAAGACCTATTGACACTGCCTGAGAGGGGAGTGCAGTTAAGAGAAATGAGGTGATTGATAATCCAAATAACAGGATTTTTTTTGAACGTGAGTTTTTCATAGTTCAAGAGCCATGAATGGGGCATTAAAATCAATTCGCCAACGTTAAAAACGTTGCCCACCCGTCACCGCGTGGAGGTTGATTCTTTGACGGGCTTTTTGCGCTAGGGATTGGTTCCATGTCGGGTCTACAACGCGGCTCGTGGCAGCTCTCCGTCACCAAGATCTGGGGATCTATCGTCCGGCGTCAGGGTAGTCGATTCGGGGGATTCAACGGCGCTATTCAATTCGAGAGCTTTCGCGTGGCTAGGGGGCACGCTGGAATATTGGATTTTTTATCTTTTCGGTTTTAACTCCGACATGAAGGCGGCGGACTCCTGGGGCGTAGCTTTCGCCCCCGTCTTAGCAGGAGCAGAGATTTGGCAAGTTCAGCATGTGGCATGTCAATCGCTCCTTAGAGAGTGAGGAATTCGATAGAGTTTTTCGGAGGCGCTTGTTGGGTATTTGTGACCCCACACCAGATTGACCAGATATTTTGGCAATACTCACTAATACAGTTCGATTGATAGGCGTTTGAAGGTTGACCTAAGCACCACATCAATGCAGACAGAACGTATTTTTGAGGGAAAAAGACATCTGACCTAATATCGTCAGAACTGACCTCAACCCGAACGGATTTTTGAAAACGATTCCAAAGGCGGCGCATCCAGCCCATGACAGGAGGGGTCTTTTTCTTCTCAATCGCTTTCGTTTCAATGCCTAAGATTTCTTGAACGAACAAAATCACCCGATGCATTTCCATCCGTGCGGCATCAGGGTTCTTGCCCACAATCTGACCAATCTCAGGCCAGCTATAACCATCGTTGTGAAGCTGGATTATCTCGCGCTGATAATCTGTGAGTTGCCCCACCGCAGCGTTGACTTCGGTTAAGTCTTGTTCGCATGACTTGCTAATTTGCTCAGCAGATATTGCCTCTAGATCCACGTTGTCCATGAAGGTTAGACCTTTCTCGGCTTTCCCCTTCACGCTTCTTTGTGGTTTTCGAGCCTGATCTAAAAGTGCCTTTCTGACTTTGTAGACAACCCAACCGCTAAACGTTCCGATGAACTTAAAGCTCTCAACGGCCTTATGTAATCCATCCAGGGCGACGTGATAATATTCATCAGCATTTCGCCCAAAAATACTGTTGGTTAGTTTGTAGAGGCATTTCTCATAAAAACCAAGCAGTTTGGAAAATGCGCGATCGCTTTTACGAATGTCCAGCGGGGTAGCGTCAGGTTGAGTTCTGAGTCGGACAATCTCGATTAGTTCAATTTGTTCGTCTTGGTCTTTTTCTGACGATATTTGATTAGCCTGCATTAAAAACTCCTTTTTTTTGCAGTCAGCGGGGCTAAAACCAACTCTTATCCTGGTTTTTGTCCCGCATCCTTGTGTTTAGGGCGCAGTCTTGTCAATGCAATGCCCAGGTGGGGCGTTAGTTTTTGGGGCTTAGGCCATCGCTTGGATGCCAAGCGACCGCAACATCACCTTCAGCGGTGGCGAGAGTTCAGTCAGGTCTGGCTTCTGGTGACACAGCTCCAGCAAATTGCGCCAGTCCTCGCCAAGCTGGAGCAGGTCTTCAATCTGTTCTTGCTGTTGCTTTAGTTCGCGCACTAAAACAGGGCTTGGCCCTTTGGTTTGAATCCGCAACTGAGTGTTTTCAAACTGGGTACGCTTCTCTTTCAACAGCACAGTCAGTTCGTGCAACCGATTCACGATCAGGTACTGGCTATCCGAAAGATCGCTGATGAGACTAAGCTCATTGGCTTTGGCACTCAGCTTTTGCTTCTGCTGTGGCGTCAGTCGATAACGATTGCGAATCATGTTGCTTTGTCCCCTACGGAAAACTGGGGCAAAGCAGCGGCGAGGGCGCAGTCTTCGTGCGCAGCTTTCGTGATGGCGATCGCGTTTGAGCGATAAAATACGCATGAAACCTCCGGTCTGTTAAAGACTTGGTGGGTGACTAACCCAGCGCGCAGAACTGACTTCGCGGGACGTGCTGCGGCGCTGGGTAACAAATTTTACGAACACACAGGGCAACCGCTAAGGCGATCGCCCTGCAAACGAAAAGTCTTCGCATTGGCTAAAGCGCGGCGTGGCGGTAGCTAGGCGCATGAGGGCACCTCCACAGCGAACTCAAGCCGCTGGCCTACGAACAGCCCAAAATCGGCACTTTCTATACGAATGAGATTGCCTAGGCGGATGTAGAGCGGGATCTTACGGGAGCAGTGCGGCTGGACTTGAGGCCCAGGACAAGAAAGAACTTGGTTATACATCGTTTTGTCCTGTATCTTTTTTGGTACAATAAAGCTATGGATGACAAACGAATCCCAGCGCAGTTTTACCGGACGGAGGCTGGAAATGAACCAGTCCGTGATTGGCTCTTGGAGTTAACGCAGCAGGAACGCAAATGCATTGGTGTTGATATCAAAACCGTTGAGTTTGGCTGGCCTGTTGGAATGCCAACTTGCCGGCCGATGGGGAATGGTCTGTATGAGGTGCGCTCCAGCCTTCCCAGTGCAAAGATTGCACGGGTTCTGTTCTGTATCCACAACAACGAAATGGTCTTGCTCCACGGCTTTATCAAGAAAAGCCAGAAGACACCAAAGGCCGAGTTGGATTTAGCTTTGACACGAAAGGGCAGACTGGAGGGCAATAAATGAATAAACATGAATATATCGGCTCCTCACTCGATGATTTACTTGAAGAAGAAGGGATGCTTTCCGAGGTCAATACGCTGGCATTAAAGCGGGTGATTGCTTGGCAGGTGACTCAAGAGATGGAAGCTAAAGGAATCAGCAAATCGGCAATGGCTAAGGCGATGAGTACCAGTCGGGCAGCTTTAGATAGACTGCTAGACCCTGAAAACACTTCGGTTACGCTTCATACCCTCGACCGCGCTGCTTCGGTAATTGGCAAACGTCTTCGCATTGAGCTAGCTGACGCTTAACCACAGCCAAAGCCCAAGCTCAGCCACACGATCGCCAACACCCGCCCATCGAAAGCGACGGCTAGTGCTTTTGCGACGGCGGGGATGGCAGGGGGCTTCGGTAGTTGTCGTTTGAGGGATTGGCGATCGCTGGGTACTGAACTTTTGCCCAGTCGTTACAGATTCACCCATCACAAACAAAGACGGCACACACAGGTCAAGTGAGCTTGGGCGCTCTCGCAAGGCCAGAGCACCTACCGCAGGGCTATGGAATGGCGATCGCTTGCAGATGGAGGCCGGAGGAGAAGCAGGGCGATCGCACGGCTGCTTTGCTAGCGCTGGCTCAGGCTTTGCTGTGGCGTTGCGAAGTCTTCGTGCGTAGCTTTCGCCCTGCTCAAGTGGGGCGAGGGCGATCGTTCGTTGGCGTTTACTGAGGGCGCGGCGGTGGTAGGCTCTAGCCGCTGCTGGGGAGCAGCTTAGGTGACGGGCGATCGCCTCGAAGGTCATGCGCTGGCTGAGGTAGTCACAAACCTGTTGCTCACGCTGAGATAGCGGGAGTGGGGCGGGGGTGAGGCGATCGAGGGAAGGGAGGGGTAGCATAAGGGTGGCTCCAGTGGTTGAACTGTTCGGAGTCAACCCACTCTGCCATTGCGCTCAGACTTCTCAGGAACGGACGCAAAGGGAGGGTGGGTTTTTGGTTTGGGGTGGCTCAGGGGAGCCGAGATTTTAGGGCGTAGGAATTTAACCCTCTATATTTACCTGACAAGTTAGAGAACAAAAACTGAACATCAGGGCAAAGAAACGATAATTTGAGGACGCAAAAATCAACACCATTGTTACCCCACATGATTTTCAGTATTCGTGAACATTTGTTACGACGAAGAAAGATCCAAAACAGTCATACCTTTTCAAATAAGATAGCAAAAGGTATGACTGTTTTCAAGAGGGAGAGATAAGTATTATGATTTGGGCAAAAGAAGATAAGACTGAAATGCCGAGGCTCCAAGGGCAATTCGATTACGACGAGAAAAAAAGACGACGAGGGTTATTGGCCTCGGACACAGCCTGGGCAAGATTAGAGCAGCTAGCAAAAGCGATGGGGTATAGATCGCGCTCAGACCTTATTGAAGGGCTGGGAAGAGAAGGGGTATTGGATGAAGAAGAGTTGATATTGAAAAAACGAAAAAGAAAGGAATGATAAACCTGAAACAAAACGTGGATCAATTTGATGTAATTAAGGGACTTAAGTTGATTTTATTGACTTTTTCATTCATCATGAACCCAATCTCCAGGTAAAGGTACGAGGCATCATCGTCATGACCCACGAAGACAAACAACACCGTCGTGACGACCACCAACCCCACTGGCAAGACCCGCATCAACACGACCCTAATACAAACGCAGACCCATATCACTACGACGCCTTCGGAAACCCCTACCCCGCCGAGAGCGATCCGTTCGATAAAAACCCATACCGCTACGACGCCTACAACTTCCCCAAACCCCTCGTCCACGACGTCTACGGGAACCCACTCCCCCCCGACACCAGCACCCCCATCCACTGGTCAAAACCAGAACCCACCCCCGAAGGCGACCCACCCCCCAAAACCAACCAATTCGGGATCACCATCACCGAACTCATAGGTCTCGTCGGCCCCGCCGACTCCAGGTACAAAGACGAAGCCAACGAAATCGTCAATCAAACCACCAACAAAATCACCCCCTCACCCACGACTCCCTCTACCAGCAGACACGACCCTGCCCAAAATATCTCTGGA
>JANLSD010000091.1:0-20795 GCA_031362245.1 Acaryochloridaceae cyanobacterium OTE_25_metabat_464
AGGGAGCGTCCAAAGGGTTGCGGCTAAGGGCACTGAAATCATGGAGGCCAGGGTGGGCGGTAGCCAGTCTAAGGCCGTCGCCAAGGGCGATGCGGTCACAATTAAGCCTAAGGTTGCTAAAACGCTAAGTTGAAAGCCCAAGTCCCAGATCCAGAGTGGTTTGGCAATCAACATCAGGGTGGCAATGATCAGCAACGTGGGTACAGGCCGGACTTTCCGCTGAAGCCAAAGCGCCAGCAAACTGGCAAACCCCATTAAAATCGCCCGCACAATGGAAGCCTCTGCACCGCTCAAGAGTCCATAGAGCAAGAGCGCCGAGCCGCCGAGCAACACCTGACCGGAGGTGGAGAGCGATCGCCCTAACCCCAGCACCACCGCTAAAATCAGCGACACCTGAAACCCCGATGCTGCCAAAGCATGGGCTAACCCTGACTGAATAAAGGCATCTTTGAGATCGTAGGGAACGTCCGCCGCGTTTTTACCCAGCACCAGCGCCCCTATGAGCGAACCCGTGCGTTTGCCCATGCCTTGTTGAAGGGATTGCACAATCCGTTCCCGGATAGCCCAGCCACCCCAGGCCGAACCCTCTTGTTCAATCCGAATCTGGGTTCCCTTCAGCCCTGAGAACGCCCCTTCCCGTGCGAGATAGGTCGCAAAGTCAAACCCATGAGGCCGCGTCACGCGCTGCGGTTTGTAGAGAATGCCTGTAATCTTGGCGGTTTGACCAAAATGGATATTTTCAGCAGCGTTGTGGGGCAGCGTTACAAATACATTGCCTGAGACTGCTTCTTCAATGTTTCCGTTTGCGGCTGCCCGCTGTGCCATGAACCAAATTTGCGCGGTACCTCGTCGGGTCAGCATCGGACGGCTTTGAACGATGCCTGTTACTTCCGCTGCAATGCTGGTTTGAGTGGACGGCACCAATCGACTAACATCGCTGGGGGCGACATAGGGTTGAGCCAGTTGCAGATAACCCGCTGCCAATACACTCACAATTCCTGCGATGATCCAATCGCGAGATCTGGGGCTACGCCACCACGTTTGGGGGATTGGCATGCGCCATTGTCGTGAAAGGTGAAGGGCTTGGGGCGATCGCAGCACAGCCGCCATCAATCCCACGCCCACAAGCCCTAGGGTTCCCCAAGGCAAAGCGGAACACAGTAATCCCAAAATATAGGCACAGCAGAGTAGGGCAATCATGGGCTACCTTCGCCAAAATGATGCAAACGTTGGGTTTTGTTCCAAAATCATTTCAAAAGGCCCATTCCCCCTGACATACACTATATCTCTGAGTCTTCAAAACTTAAGAAATATGTATGAATGATAGTTTCGGCATTGAGCTGTCAACCCTAGGTACTGACTGGCAATCTGCGATCGTTCTCACCAGGGTTATAAACACTCTCATACACGACAGATCTCAACGGCTTGGATTGGATACATTACAGTCAACTGCTTTTCTTAGACAAGATCATTTCTTTGGCGTTTAGGGGTGGATAGATGATTGGTGAAATTGTGGGCTGTAGTTTAACGGAACACCTCTATGAGAGTGCAAACTCTTTAGTCTATCGAGTCCAGTATGGTTCCAGTGATCAGCCCGCCATCATCAAAATTCTCAAAGAAGACTATCCCACCCCTGCTGAGCTAACCCGCTATCGCCAGGAATATGAGATCACCCGCAGCCTTGATATTGAAGGCGTTATTCGGGTTTATAGCTTAGAACCCTACCAGCGAACCTTGGCGATTGTTCTAGAAGACTTTGGCGGTCAATCTCTCAAAGATTACTTCAACGGTCATCCCGTGCCGTTGGAAAAGTTTTTGGACTTAGCGGTACAGATTGTCAAAATTCTGGGGCAGATTCACAGCCGCAACGTGATTCACAAGGATATTAACCCCAGCAATATTATTGTGAACCCCGCCACAGGGCAGCTCAAAATCATTGACTTTGGCATCTCAACCCAGTTGAGCCGAGAGAACCCAACCCTCAAAAATCCCCGTGTTTTAGAAGGGACGCTGGCCTATATTTCCCCAGAACAAACGGGACGAATGAATCGCTCCCTAGATTACCGCACCGATTTTTACTCTCTGGGCGTTACCTTCTACGAACTCCTGACAGGGCAGCTCCCTTTCCCCACCACGGATGCCCTAGAACTGGTTCACTGTCATATTGCCCAACAGGCAGTGCCCCCGCATCAAGTTAACCCTGCTGTGCCCCAGGTGCTCTCAGATCTGATTCTGAAACTGACGGCAAAAACCGCTGAAGATCGGTATCAAAATGCCTTTGGGCTTCAGACAGATTTAGAAACTTGTCGAGAACAGTTTTTGACAACGGGAGAAATCGCCCCTTTTCCCCTCGGTACCCAAGATTTATCCGGTCGTTTCCAGATCCCGCAAAAGCTCTACGGTCGGGAATTGGAGATTACCACCTTGCTCGCCGCCTTTGAGCGGGTCAATCAACCCCACAGCACCAGCGAACTCATGCTGGTGGCGGGCTATTCCGGGATTGGCAAATCTTCACTGGTGGCTGAAGTCCATAAACCCATTACCGAAAAACGCGGCTATTTCATTGCTGGGAAATACGACCAGTTTCAGAAAGATGTCCCCTACTCCGCCGTGATTGCTGCCTTTCGCAGTTTGGCAAAACAACTCTTAACCGAGAGTGAATCCCAGCTTGCGCAGTGGCGTGAGCGCTTACTGGCAGCCCTTGGCCCCAATGGTCAAGTGGTGCTGGATGTGATTCCTGAGATGGCACTGATTACAGGGCCACAGCCGCCCGTAACAGAACTTGGGCCAACGGAATCGCAAAACCGCTTTAATTTGGTGTTTCAGAACTTCATTCGGGTGTTCTGCAATCCCAGTCATCCCCTGGTATTATTTCTCGACGATTTGCAGTGGGCAGATTCTGCCAGCCTGAAGCTGTTGCAGTTGATGATGACCGATAGTGAGATGCGATCGCTCCTCGTCATTGGAGCCTATCGAGACAACGAAGTCAGCCCCACCCATCCCCTCATGACGTTATTGGGTCACTTTCAGCGCGAAGGGGTTACGGTCAACACCATCACCCTCGCTCCCTTGTCCCAGGCTCACCTCAGCCAATTGATGATTGATACGCTACAGCATAGTACGGCGGAGCTTGTGCCGTTGGTCGCGTTGGTTCTTCAGAAAACAGAAGGGAATCCCTTCTTTGTGAACGAATTTCTAAAAAGCCTGCACTCAGAAGATCTATTTCGGTTTAATGAAACTTCCCGCTTATGGGAATGGGATATGGCCCAGATCCAAGCCCAAGATTTAACGGATAACGTGATTGAGCTGCTGATCGGCAAACTCCAGAAGCTTCCATCCGATACCCAAGAAAGTCTGCGGCTGGCGGCTTGCGTGGGTGCGCAATTCGATCTAGCGACTCTTGCCATTATTCGTCAGGCATCGGAGCAAACGGTCTTTGCGGATCTTAAGCCTGCCATTCAGTTGGGCTTGATTATTCCGCTCTCCGATCTGACTGCTGATCTCACAATGGAGCGCTTTCGGTTTGGTCATGACCGCATTCAGCAGGCGGCCTATACCCTCATTGCCTCAGACCAAAAAGCCCAAGTGCATCTGCGCATTGGGCGGCTCCTGCGCGATAACGTGTCTTCGGATGCTTTGGCGGAGCGGATTTTTGAGGTGGTAGATCATTTCAATCAGGCGCTAGACCTCATTTCTGAGGGGAGTGAGCGTCAGCAGTTGGCTCAGCTCAATCTCCAAGCGGGTGAAAAGGCGAAGTCTGCAACGGCCTATCAGGCTGCGGTGAACTATTTGCTGATTGGCGTGGGTCTGCTGAGCAATGACGGGTGGCAGGCATCCTATGAACTTGCCCTCAGCCTCCATGAAGCAGCCAGTGAAGCAGCCTACCTGAATCAGGACTTTGACCGACAAGAACAGTTGACGGAAGTAATTTTCCGGGAAGCCCGCTGCATTTTAGATACGGTGAAGGTCTACCGCGTTAAAATTCTGGCACGCTCGTCTCAGAACCGCCACTTAGAAGCCACGGATATCGGCTTTGAAATTCTGGGTCAGCTCGGCATCCAGTTCCCCGAACCCACCCCAGAGAATTTACAGCTTAAGCTACAGCAAACCCAAGCCCTCCAGACGCAACGCTCTATTGAGAGCTTTATTGATCTGCCCGCTATGACCGATCCTGAGAAACTCGCAGCGATGCAGATTCTCTCTGATATTTTGTCCTCTGGGTATCAGGCGGCCTTTGGACGATTTATTCTCAGCAACTTGACCCAAATTCAGCTTTCCCTTGAGCACGGGAATACCGCAGCTTCCGCCTTTGCCTACGACTGTTACGGCATTATCCTCTGTGGAGCAGTGGGGGATATCGCCTCTGGCTATCAATATGGGCGGCTGGCACTTAATGTGGTAGAAAAGTTCCACGCCAACCAGAGCAAAAGCCGCGTCATATTTGTGTTCAATGCCTTTGTGCGCCACTGGCAAGACCCCCTCAGCATGACTATTCCCGATCTCCACAGCGGCTACCAGATTGGCCTAGAAACGGGTGATGTGGAATATGCCTGCTACTCACTGTGTTGGGAATCGATGCATAGTCTCCTCACGGGACGGGAATTGGCTCCCCTAGCGGCTCGGATGGTGGAATTTAATGGGGCGATCGCCACCCTCAAACAAGCCGCTTGTCTGCTCTACCTCAAGATTTATCAGCAGACCGTCGCCAACCTCAGAGGCGAAGCCACAGATCTCAGTTATCTCAACGGTGCATTCCTTCAAGAAACAGAAGTGGTAGTAGATAGTGCCGACAATAAGCTAGCCCTGGCCTTTTTCTATACCCATAAAGCAATGCTCTGCTATCTGTTAGCAGACTATGAAATCGCCCTCACTTATGCAGAACTTGCAGAACACTACGCCGACGGCATGACAGCGGCCTATACCATTGCCGTTCTCAATTTCTATGATTCCCTGACTCGGTTAGCGCTTTACGATTCCCTAGTGCCCTCGGAACAAGAGACGACCCTAGAACAAGTCCACGCCAACCAGCAAAAGCTTCAGCAGTGGGCCGAACACGCCCCCGAAAACCATCGACATAAGTACGAACTTGTGGAAGCAGAACGCTATCGCTGTTTAGGTCAAGGGACGGAGGCTGGCGCTGCCTATGATCGGGCGATCGCCCTTGCTGCCGACCACAACTACCCCCAAGAAGCCGCCTTAGCCAACGAACTTGCAGCGCAATTCTACTTCATTCAAGGTCGGGAAAAGTTTGCCCAGGTTTATTTACAAGATGCCTACTATGGCTACTTCCGGTGGGGCGCTACTGCCAAAGTGCAGCAGTTAGAGCAGCAGTATCCTCAGCTCTCCACTGCTTCATTCAATACAGGTTCACAAACCTTTGGTGCAACTGTTAATGCAACTATCACCAGTACGGCCCACATTGGTCAAGCGTTAGACCTTGCTACCGTATTGCAAGCATCCCAGGCGATCGCCAGTGAAATTGTCCTTGACAAACTCCTGATGACCTTGGTGCAAATCCTTGTCCGCAACGCAGGGGCACAGGTGGGGCACCTCATGCTCACCCATGAAGACCAGCTTTTGATTGAAGCCTCTGCGGACACAGAATCTGAACAGTATTCGGTACTGCAATCCCGTTCGACCGACGGGCAAGTGCCCCAAACGCTCATCAACTACGTACTCCGAACGCAAGAGAGCGTGGTACTGCGTCATGCCAGTCAGTCCGGCGACTTTATCCAAGATCCTTACTTCAAGACAAACCAGTCTCAGTCCGTTCTCTGTGCGCCGCTGTTAAACCAGGGCCAGCTCAGTGGGATTATTTACCTCGAAAACAATCTCACCACGGGAGCCTTTACCCCCGATCGCCTCGAACTCTTGCAGTTGCTTTCGGGACAAGCGGCGATCGCCATTGACAATGCCCGTCTCTACGCCAGCCTTGAGCAAAAAGTGGATGAGCGTACCCGAACTCTCTCAAAGACGCTCCACGAATTGCAGCTCACTCAACAGGAACTGGTGCAGTCTGAAAAGATGGCGGCTTTAGGTCAATTAATTGCAGGCATTGCCCACGAAATCAATACTCCCCTCGGGGCTATTGGATCCTCGATTCAGTACATCTCCAATTTTCTCAACGACAATCTGGAAAACCTCCCTAGTTTCTTTAGGGGGCTTTCTCCAGAGCAAGAACAGCAGTTCCAGATGTTGCTGGGGCGATCGCTCCAGTCCAAAACAACCCTGACCGGACGAGATCGTCGCCAAGCCCGTAAAAGCATTGAGAGTGAATTGGCGCGCCAGGAAGTTCCAAATGCCGAAGCCTTGGCAAGCCTGCTGCTGGATCTGAATCTCTATGACGATCTCACTCCGCTCCTACCCCTGCTGTCTTCACCGGATAGCGAATCGCTGCTCAAAATGGTGCGTCAGTTGACCCGAGTTCATGAAAGTGCCAGGGATATTACCAGTGCCAGCGATCGCGCTGCCAAAATCGTCTTTGCCCTCAAAACCTATGCCCGTTACGACCACAGTGGCGCAATGATGACCGTCCATCTCGCCGACGGCATTGAGACCGTTCTAACGCTGTACCAAAACCAGATTAAGCATGGCGTCAAGGTGATTCGGAACTTTGAAGCGATTCCCCCCGTGCAGTGCTATACCGACGAACTCAATCAAGTCTGGACAAACCTGATTCACAACGCCCTCCAGGCGATGGATCACCAGGGTACGTTGGAACTTGAGCTTCGGGCCGTCAGCGGGACTGTTCAAGTCAGCATCACCGATAGCGGAACTGGCATCCCTCCTGAGGTTCAGCCCAAAATCTTCGATCCCTTTTTCACCACCAAGCCCCCTGGTGAGGGCAGTGGCCTGGGACTCGATATTGTCAAAAAAATTATTGACAAGCATCAGGGCACCATTACCTTTAACTCAGTGCCATCACGAACCACCTTTATCGTGTCTCTCCCGATGAACCCTGCAACGGTGAACCATCATGCCTAAACTGGCGATTCTTTGTGTGGATGACGAAGCGATTATCCTCAATAGTCTGGTGCGGCAACTGCAAACCGCGTTTGATGATGCCTATCTCTATGAAACGGCAGAAAGTGCCGATGAAGCCCTCGAAATTATTGAAGAACTCCAGGCAGAAGGCACGGCGCTGCTTGTCATTGTTTCCGACTGGCTGATGCCGGGGGCCAAAGGCGATGAATTTTTGATTGACGTGCATCAGCGGTTTCCAGGCGTAGTTAAAATTATGCTGACAGGGCAAGCCGATCCAGATGCCGTTGAGCGTGCCCAAGACCAAGCAAACCTCTATACCTGCCTAGAAAAGCCTTGGCAAGCTCAGGACTTGATTCAGGCCATTCAATCTGCCCTTCCCCAGCCTTAAATCATGTCAAAACCTGTCATTGTATGTGTGGATGATGAGCCAGCCGTTCTCGATAGTTTGCGTCGCGAGCTATCTGAGGCGTTTGAAGAGAGTTGTGAGCTAGAGACTGCACTGGGTGGTCTTGAAGCGGTTGAACTGGTCAAAGATCTTGTTGCAGACCAGTGTGAAGTTGCAGTCATTATTTCTGACTATCTGATGCCAGATCTCAAGGGGGACGAGGTGCTGCGGCAGGTTTGTGCCCTCTCTCCCCAAACGCTCACTGTGATGCTGACCGGACAGGCTGGGGTGGACGGAATTACCAATGCGATCAATACCGCTCAGCTCTATCGGTATATTGCAAAACCTTGGCAGCCTGCCGATCTCCAGTTAACGGTTCGCGAAGCCCTGAATAGCTACATTCAGGGCCAGCAACTTCAGGTATACCAAAACCAGCTAGAGGAAAAAGTTCAAGAACGAACCCATGCGCTAACCTTAACCCTAAAGGAGCTTCAAGCGGCCCAAACAGAGCTGATTCGATCCGAAAAAATGGCGGCGCTAGGGAAACTCGTGGCGGGAGTTGCCCATGAAATCAATACCCCCATCGGGAATGCGCTGCTCGCTGCCTCTGTCCTGCAAAACGAAACCCAAGCCTTTGATGAGACTTACCAACAGGGCGGCTTAAAGCGCGCTACCCTCGCCGCATACCTAGAGACTGCAAATGAAAGCAGTTCCCTGATGCTGCGAAATCTTAACAGTGCGGCACAGCTTATCCAGAGCTTCAAACAGGTGGCGGTGGATCAGGCGAGCCTCGAAAGACGCACCTTTGAAGTGATTCCCTACATCAAAAGCGTGCTCACCAGTCTAGAACCTCACCTTAAACAAACAGAACACCAGATCACGGTTTCAGGCGATATATCCCTGAAAATGGTAAGTTATCCTGGAGCACTCTCTCAAATTGTGACCAACTTGGTAATGAACTCCACCATCCATGCCTATCAACCTGGAGAACACGGGAATCTCGGTTTTGCCGTGACCCGACAGGATGATCGGGTCATTGTTGAATACACTGATGACGGATGTGGCATTTCTGCCAGCAACCAAGAAAAGATTTTTGAACCGTTTTTTACAACGGCGCGTGATCGCGGCGGTAGTGGACTCGGACTCCATATTGTCCACAACATTGTGACTCAAAATCTATTGGGGACGATTCGGTGTGAAAGTAACATAGGGTTAGGCACCAAATTTATTCTCAATTTACCCCTACAGATTTTAGATGAGGGGAACCATTAGTCATGACTCAGCCTAATCTGCAAGACGACCTATTGTTTCTGGATGACCCAGAAACCCTGAGTGACGGTCCAAAAGACGAGGAGCGTTGGAAAATTCTGGTCGTAGATGATGAACGGCAGGTTCATGAAGTCACGCGCCTTGCGCTCAAAAATTTCAAATTTGAAGATAAGCCCCTCGAAATTATTTCTGCTTACTCCGGTCAAGAAGCCCAAGCCATTCTTACCCAACATCCAGATACGGCAGTGCTGCTCCTTGATGTTGTGATGGAAACAAAGTATGCGGGACTCGATCTGGTCAAGCATATTCGGGAAAGTCTCAATAACCTGTTTGTCCGAATTATTCTGAGAACAGGTCAACCCGGTGAAGCCCCTGAAATTTCCATCATTAAGGACTACGACATTAATGATTACAAAACAAAGACTGAGCTGACACAACAGAAGTTGTTCTCCTCGCTGGTGACAGCAATTCGTGCCTATCGTGATATCGTAACCGTTGAAGATGCTCGCCAAGAAATTGCGGTACTCAATGAAAGACTACAGAATTTCAATCAAGCCTTAGAGGAAAAGGTCAGTTTACGAACCCAAGAACTTGAGCAAAAAAATTGTCAGTTAGAAACTGAAATTCAGACAAGACTCAAAGCGCAACAAGAACTGCAACGAATCAATCGAGACTTAGATCTTGCCAACAAGGAGTTAGACTACGCAAATCATCAATTACGCTTAGCAGTCAATCATGATGGTCTCACCAAAATTGCAAATCGACGTCGATTTGACGAGTATTTTGAGCAAACCTGGCTGCAAGCCCTGAGAGACCAAAGCACTCTTACGCTTATTCTCTGTGACATCGATTATTTCAAGCTGTTTAACGATACCTATGGTCATGTTGAGGGCGATCGCTGTTTACAACAGGTCGCAGAAACACTTGAAACAGTAATTAAACGTCCAATGGATCTCGCTGCCCGCTATGGCGGTGAGGAGTTTGCCATGATTTTACCTAATACAAATCTTCAGGGTGGATTGGTCATCGCCGAGAACCTTCTGACGGCGATCCAACAGCTTGGGATTTCCCATGCTTCTTCTCCAGTGCGGGATCACCTCACCTTAAGTATCGGTATTTCGACATTGATGCCAACCCCAGAACGAACTGCTCAAACGTTGTTGACTGCTGCCGATATTGCGCTATATGAAGCCAAGCAGTTAGGCCGCGCTCGGATTGTGGTGAACGATACCCTGAACCAGCTTTAGGCTACAAAACACGAGACAATGTGCCTTGAGTTAAGTTGGTACTCATTTAGTTGATACTCATTTAGAGAGTGGGAATACTAGCATTAGTGCGACAACATCCTAATGGTTTCAGGGGTTTTAAGGCTAGCACAACCCCAACTTACCGTCAGAGGGAAGTTGCTCGTTTGTCCTAGTTCCTCTGCATGAGTGATTCGCCACATGCTCCAATCTTTTGATATTAACAATACCAAACCCCAGACGATTCATCAGTCCCCAATCTCTGCATTGAAGCGTGGGAAAAGAATAATCCATTAACCCACAACTTCTCCAGTTCTAGCGGAACTGGAGACTTCTCGTCTATCACACAGTGCTAGGGCAGTATGGTGCGGAATGGTTTACCAATGATCGTGTACAGGCTCCCCTTCAGCAGGCTCCCCACTCATACTCTAGGAAAAGATTCGTGGTTCTGAACCTTTCCACGCCCCATTCTGTCCATACCCAATCTCCTTTGAAGCGTTTTGGCGCTGCAATTTGGAACGGTTTTCTCCAACCCAAACTCAAAACTTTATTTAAATGGCTGACCCGATCTAAAGCTCGGCCTTTTGACAATATTCCAGGGCCGACACCCATTTTCCCCATCGGCAATGTCTTAGATTTTTACAACACTCCAACTTGGGTGGTCATGGGTAACTATGCCCAACAATACGGCGGTATCACCCGCTTTTGGATGCTGTTTCGGCCCTGCCTCGCGCTAAACGATCCAAACCTGATTCGTCAAGTTCTCTCAGATCCTAGGGCAGAAATGCCATCATCAGCTACAGAAAGCACCAGCCGCTGCCCCTTCCACAACAACCCCATTTACAAGTTCTATAAAGACCAGCCCCGCAAAGCACTACAGCCCATGCTCACCGATACCAATCTGTTTGAGGCGGCTGTTGAAGACAACCACTGGCGTGATCTAAAACAGAATCATCCCTTCAGCATGAAGTATTTTGATGATTGGTTCGCGTCCCAGGTCAATCCACTTCACACCTTTCTTGACACCAGAATGGCGGAACTGGTTGCTGCCTCGACCCATCAGGGCGATCTTCTGGCTTTTGATGCCATTCAAAAGCTCACCTTTGATGGTTTTTCCCTTGCGATAGCGGGCAACGTTTTCCCGGACGAGGTCTTTGAGCAGTTCAACACAATGTGTAAGGTTGGCACAAGTCGCATGACCCGTTCTACTTTTGGTAACTGCCTCATTCCATCAACGCCATGGAACGGCACCTATCAAAAAGTGAGTAAAGCCTGGTTTAAGCGCTTTGAGCAGATTGTGGGTCAGGCGCAACCGCCTGCAAATTCACTATTGGGTTGGGTTCTTCGAGAAGGGGGCACTAATTTTGATGCCCAGGAGCTGCGTAATTTCTGTGCTGGGGTCTATCCAGGCGGGGCGGTTTCAACCCCCAGTGGGTTAACCTCGGCTCTATTCCTCTTGCATCAGTCCCCAGAGGTACGGGCTAATCTACAGCTAGAACTAAAAAAGCTGTTTGCACAGCCACTCACCCTTAAGCGCCTAGAAGCTTGTACTCAGCTCGAACAAGTGTTGCGGGAATCACTGCGGCTTTTGCCTGCTGTGCCGTTGTTCCTGCGATCGGTCAATCCGGGCTATATCACTGAACTGGCAGGTCACGCCATTCCAGCAAATACTCCAATTTATATCAGTAATTGGTACCTGCAACTGCTCAGCGATTATTGGCTAGAGCCTGAGGTCTTTAATCCTTCTCGCTGGGATGAAGAAACTCGTCGTCAGAATGACTGGGGCAGTGATTATTTTTTCCCGTTTGGACGCGGGAATCGGACTTGTAATGGTCAATCGCTGGCGCGCTACTTTATGAAGCTGACCCTGGCGGTGGTGCTGTCAAAGTATGCGGTAACGTTTGACGATCAGTCTTATGATCAGGAATTTTTCTTTGGCGTTGCAGTCCCTCGTCAGGCTAGGGCTAGGTTTTTAGCACAGAATTAGCACATCCCATGAAAAACGAACGGAGTGGCTGAAAGACTTGCCCGTGCCAGTCGATGATGGAACTTGCGATCGCCTTATGCTAGCCTTTGAGCAGGCTTGTATAAAATGATGTCAGAGTATGGAGATCCTCACTCTACGGTGATTCCAAGCACTAAAAACGGTCTGGAGTATTCATGAAACAACGCTTAAAATCCTATCTGGCAAAACCCCTTGCGGTCGTTGGCGCGTTTCCGACCAAGATGACCCAACGAGACGAAATTCAGGCATTGGTAAAGCGGCTTTATCCGCGATCAGGGGGGAAATCGCTGATTCGACTCGGTTCAAAAACCGATGGTGGATATCTGCTTCCAGATGATCTCTTAGGGATTGAAGCATGTTTCTCGCCGGGTGTTAACGCCGAGTCTAGCTTTGAAAAAGATTGTGCCGAATTAGGGATGAACGTTTTCCTTGCGGATAAATCTGTGGAAGGCCCAGCCTTAGAGCATCATTTATTTTCTTTTGAAAAAAAGTTTGTGGGTGCTGTATCCAATGACGATTTTATGACCCTTGATGATTGGGTCACTGCATCTATGCCAGAAGAAAGCTCAGATTTGCTGCTTCAAATGGACATTGAAGGACATGAGTATGCAGTATTACTCGCAACCTCTGAATCTTTAATGAAGCGGTTCAGAATTATTGTGGCGGAATTCCATCATCTGGATTGTTTTTGGAGTGATCCGTTCTTTAGAGTGGCCCAGTCTACCTTCGACAAAATTTTACAGACTCATACTTGTATTCATATCCATCCCAATAATTTCTCTGGTTCGCTCCAAAAAGGTGGGCTTAATATCCCGAGATTAATGGAATTTACGTTTTTGAGAAATGACCGTGTTGAGGATTTTTCGTATCAAGTGGATTTCCCTAACCCGCTTGATTCTGATAACGATTCTACAATGGCAACCCTTGTGCTGCCGAAATGTTGGTATGGATAAGTAGTGCGATCGCCCAAATCCCCTAAGCCGCCAACGCTTTAGCACTCATCCAAGCGGAGAGACTGGTTAGGGCGCGATCGCGGTAAGCCCCATAGCGCTCCTGTTTAACCCGAATCCGTTTCTCAAGTTCAGGTAAAATGCCAAAATTAGGCGGCATGGGTTGGAAATGTTTAGGGGATGCCGTACTAATAAAATCAAACAGTGCACCGCCCATCGTCAAGGGCGGTAATGTAATGGGCGTAAGTCCCTGTGCCACCCGCGCCGCATTTGTACCGGCTAGCCAACCCCCTGCTACCGCAGCCGTATAGCCTTCTGTGCCAATAATCTGACCTGCTGCCAATAGCGTTGAACGCTGCTTAAACTGAAGCGTTGTTTCAAGAAGCTGGGGTGCATTTAAGAACGTATTGCGGTGCATCACACCCATCCGCACAAACTCCGTTTGCTCCAGCCCTGGAATCATCTGAAACACGCGCTTTTGCTCGCCCCAGCGCAGATTTGTTTGAAAGCCCACCATATTCCAAAGCTGACCCGCCCGATCTTCTTGACGCAACTGCACCACCGCATAGGGTCGCTTTTCACGATTGTCAGGATCTTTAAAATCGCCGTGCCGCGCATCAAAAATTCCCACAGGCTTGAGCGGCCCATAACGTAGCGTATCTTCTCCGCGACGGGCCATTTCTTCAATGGGCAGACAGCCTTCAAAAAACTTGGCCGTTTCTAGCTCAAAGTCTTTGAGTTCGGCCTGTTCCGCTTTGCAAAGGGCAGTCCAAAACGCAAGATATTGTTCTTTGTCCATTGGACAATTTAGATAGGCCGCTTCGCCGCGATCATAGCGAGAGGCCAAAAATGCCACGTCGCGATTGATCGAGTCACCCACCACAATGGGGCTGGCGGCATCAAAAAAGCTCATATACTCCATGCCCGTAAAGCGGTTCAGGTCTTCCGATAGGGCAGGACTCGTCAATGGCCCTGTGGCTAAAACCACAATTCCTTCCGTTGGAATACTGGAAACCTCATCTCGACGCAGTTCAATCAGCGGATGCTGTTCTAGGGTTTGCGTCAGGTTTTTGCTAAAAATAGCGCGATCCACCGCCAGCGCCCCTCCTGCCGCCACCGCGTGTTCATCGGCCTTGGCAATGACGACCGAACCTAGCTGGCGAAGTTCATGGTGGAGTAGACCGGAAGCGCGATCGCTGGACATGGCCCCAAAGGAATTACTGCACACCAACTCCGCCAAATGTTCAGTGTGATGGGCCGGACTGGTTCGAGTAGGCCGCATCTCGTGCAGTACCACAGGCAACCCCGCCTGGGCAATCTGCCATGCCGCTTCAGTACCTGCTAAGCCCCCGCCAATCACCTGAATCGGTCGTTGTGTATCCGTCATTGCCTTAAAAATGTGCCCTAATGCCTGACTGTCTTCCCTTTCTACCATACAAGAGGCTGAAGACTCTTGGGGTCGCTATTGACCCAACCCCAGGGGTCGTGCCGCCGCCGCCTCAATTAAATTGGTTTTACACACCCGTCGCGCATTGGCAAGCTGAGGCTCCTGCCAGGAAAAATCAAAGTGACTAATGGCGGTAATTTGGGGCACGGCCTGATGAATCGCATTCATCTGCGCTTCTAAGGAGGGGCGATTGTAGGCCGGATAAGACCAAGCCCCAGCAATCACAGGGTTGACTCGGGTTCCCACAGGGGCTTGACTGACCACCCGCTGTACCTGCTCCACAATGCAGCTTGTGCCCCCACACAGCCCATAGGACATAGAGTGCCATTCAATGGTGGGCGAAAACTGATCCCAAGGCTGCATGCGAGAGTCAAAACCCTGGCCAATGCGTCGATTCCCATCGGGGAAAAAGACCGCACCCGCCACGGCCCCTTGACGATTGGACTGCGCCACAGCGGTATTGAGGAAGTCCACAACGCCTTGGTAAGCATGGGCTACGCTTAGTAACCACAAATCTTGCTGAAGGCGGGGCAGACGCACCGCAGCAGGGGGTAAGGGTTTTCCTGGTAACAGGGTGGGCACAACTCGCCCCTGCCACAGCGGTTCTCCCTCCGTGGGATAGCTACGATCGAACGCTGCCAAATCATCAGCCGTGACAGTGCCTTGGGACAAATACTTTTGAATCACCGCCTGCCCCTTGCCATTGGTGGCCCTAGAGATGAGGGTTTGTTGGGCAGCACCGCCAAAAATCCAGAGATCTGGGAGTTTATTGGCAATAGAGGCTCCCCCGGTCTGACGAGGGTAGCGAATATAGTCAAATAAGGCTCCATCGGGTCGCCGTTGGAGGACAGACTGAAGCATATAGCCATAGTCTTGGCGGGCTTGCAAATTGTAAGGGTCTACAAAAACCTTATCGATATCGCCTTTGCTGATGTCAATTTCTGTATTGGTGGTGTCCACCACGTTGAGACTCGTTTTGCCATAGCCATTGCGGGCCAATGTACTCGCCCGATCAGCCCGATTCCCATAGGAGTAGCCATAGTTGAGGCTAAAAAACCAAGCATAGGCTTTGAGTCCCCGTGCCCGTGCTTTTTGAATCGCTTCTGCCAGTAGATCGCGACGGGCAAACTCGGGACTACGCACCACCGAGGGCCAGACGGTTCGATTTTCTGACTGGGGCAACAAAACCTGCCCATTATAAAAAACCTCTAAATAGACCTGGTTATAGCCTCGGCTCACCATCCGGTCTAAGACGCTTTCTAGCACTCCAGGCTGAAGGTCGCATTCATACAGCCGTAGCCAAACGGCTTGGGTCTTTAGCCAACTTTGGGCGCGACAGCGCTGAAGGTTCTGGGCATCCGCCACGATCAGGTTTTGATACTGCTGTTGGGCATTGCGATCGCCCAAAAATCCCTGTTGCCGTAGCGTATTTTTTTGCGTCACCAATTGAGGCAGAGATTGGCAAAACGGGAGTGTTTGCTGTTCCTGAGCGCTCAGCCGCGTACCTAAAAAGCCTGTTGCTTGTCCAAACCAGGTGGTCAGGAGTGTCAGGATTAAAAGCGTTGAGCGTTTCTGTTTAGGGTGAATTTGCGGCAGAAAGGCAACTTTTTTCATGAAAACCATCAAAATCTGGATATCCAGCACTATTCTCGCTCTACTTAGTGTAATGTCTGGATTGCCTTGTCTGAGTTCCCGAACCTTTCAGAACTATCCATTCCTTCAGTAACCCCTGAAGATAAAACGGGACTCCCGCGCTACCATGACGCGATGGCAGGGCGATAGTGCTACAACTTTCCTCAAGCACTATTTTTAACTATTACTATTCGGCGGGAAGTCCCGCGCTCTAATCGCTGGCTCCTTTGGAACGGGGGCGATTGAGCGTCGGGATGCTTCGACAGGCTCAGCAACAGAAAGCCAGGTTCGCCTGAGGCTCGATGCCTCCAAGAGGAGAACAAGATATTTAAGTAAACACTAGACTTACTTAAATAAGCTATAATCCTGTCATGCTTACCATGAATTACCAGTTCCGCGTTTATCCAAACTTTGAGCAAGAACTCCGCATGGTGTCTTGGCTTGAGACTTGTCGCGGCGTTTATAACTACGCATTGGGTGAACGTAAGGACTGGATAAAGTCTCGTAAGTGCGATATCAACTCTTGTTCTGTTGTGTCTGAGTACATTATTGGTGCTGAGGTTCCTTATCCTGATTACTACAAGCAGCAAAATGCTTTGACGGCAATCAAGGCTAAGTTTCCTCATCTCAAAGATGTACAGTCTCAGGTGATTCAAGAGCCATTGAGACGGGTTGACATGGCTTTTGTTGCCATGAAAGCACGAGGGCATGGTTTCCCTAGGTTCAAAAAGTACGGTCAGTATCGTTCTTTTATATTTCCTCAATTCAAGGAAAATCCAGTAAAAGATAGCCGCATCAAGCTTCCTAAGATTGGTGAAATGCCCATCGTTTTGCATCGTCCAATCCCAGATGGGTTTGAGGTCAAAACAGTGCGGGTGATTCGTAAACATTCCGGTTGGTGTGTCACGCTTTGTCTTCAGTGCGATGTCTCTATCCCAGATGTACCGCCTCATGGCAATGCCATTGGGATTGATGTTGGGCTGAGTTATTTTCTGTCTACCAGTGATGGTGAACAAATTGCTAGACCGCGTTTCTTTGACAAACTGCACCGCAAGCTAGAATTGCTGCAACGCTGTTTGCAACGGAAACAAAAGCGCTCTAACACTCGTGCCAAGTTGATTGCGAAAATAGGCAAAGTTCACGAACAGATTGCGGCCTGTCGTTTGGATTGGCAATTCAAGTTGGCTCATTATCTGTGCGATCGCGCTGGCATGATTTTTGTCGAAGATTTGGATTTCCGAATCATGGCAAAAGGCATGTTGGGTAAACACACCCTTGATGCAAGCTTGGGTCAATTTGTGAACAAAGTCTTGCCGTGGGTGTGCTTTAAGCGCGGTGTCTATTATGGCAAAGTTGACCCAAATGGCACGTCTCAAACCTGTCCTGACTGTGGAGCCAGGGTGAAGAAGGATTTGAGTGTGCGCCTTCATGAGTGTCATGAGTGTGGGTCGCTCAAGCCAAGAGATGTTGCAGCAGGTCAGGTTATATGCGCCCGTGGACTATCGGGTGTTGAAATTGCGAGTGGAGCCGAGGTATCGGGGGTATGGGAAACCATATCTAGACAACTGGCGATGAAGCTCGAAGATTCCAAGAGCGATCTTGGGAAGCCCGCGTTGTATGCGCGTTGCCCTGAGCTTGTCGAAGGGTAGCATCAACGTCGGGAGGATGTCACACAAAGATTAATAAAGTTTTTCTCAAAAACCCTTAAAATTGCCGAGTAAGGTCTAAAAATCAACCGATATAGGAGTTTGGATCATGGGTTTTTTACAGCGCATGTTTGGACAAGAAAAGCCCGCAGAGGCTGCTGCAACAACGCCTGCTGAAGGAGAGGCGATCGCCCCAGAGCGGGTTGGGCTGAATGGTGAATATGACGAAAGCGGCTTAGCAAAACGGGTTGCCCTCGCCTTTGATGAAAGCGCTGAACTTTCCGATGAAAATAACCTATGGGTTGCCCAAACCAGCGGTACGGTTGTTCTCAAAGGGACGGTTTCTAGCCAGGATGTACTCAATTCGATGATTGAAATTGCCAATTCAGTCAATGGTTCAACGTCCGTTGATTCGTCTCAAGTGACCGTGGCTTAAATCAACGTTTGTAAAAATTCTAAAAATCCCCCAAGTCCTTTATAAGAAAGAGACTTGGGGGATTTTTAGTCAATCAGAATTAAGAAACGCCAGCAAGGACGGGTGAGACTTGACTTTGAACGCGCTCAACGCGAGCGCCCAAGCCTCGGAGCTTCGCCTCAATGTTTTCATAGCCTCGGTCTAGATACTGAAGTCCAGAAATCGTGGTTTGGCCTTCCGCTGCGAGTGCCGCGACAACCAGCGCCGCAGAGGCTCTCAAATCTGTCCCTGACACAGGCGCGCCAGACAAGAAGGGAACGCCACGAATAACCGCATGATTACCCTTTACCTTGATATGGGCACCCATGCGAATCAGTTCTGGAACGTGGCCTAATCGGTTTTCAAAGACGGTTTCGGTAATGACGCTATTGCCTTCGCACAGGGTCAGCAGGGACATAAATAGCGCCTGCATGTCTGTGGGGAACCCAGGATAGGGAAGGGTTTCGATATCAGTGCCGCGATGGAGTAGCCCTGGCACGATGCGGAGGGCGTTACGGTCTTCTTGAACGACGCCCACGCCAATGTCTTTTAGCTTGGCGATCGCCGCAAACAGATGCTCTGGCACCACGTTTGTGACCGTAATCTCAGACTGGGTAATGGCACCCGCAATCAAAAAGGTTCCGGCTTCAATGCGATCGGGGATGATGGTGTGATCGACCCCGTGCATTTTTTCGACGCCGTCAATCACAATGGTATTGCTTCCTGCACCGGAAATTTTGGCTCCCATTGCATTGCAGAAATCGGCCAGATCAATCACTTCTGGCTCTTGGGCTGCATTTTCAAGAATGGTTTGGCCCTCAGCTAAGGCCGCAGCCATCATGAGGGTTTCCGTTGCGCCCACGCTGGGGTAATCCATGTAGATGTGGGCACCCTTGAGGCGACGGGCAAAGGCATTTACCACGCCATGCTCAATGTATACTTCAGCACCCATTTTCTGAAGGCCACGAACGTGGAGTTCAACGGGACGGGCACCAATGGCACAGCCACCTGGCATGGGCATTTTGGCAACGCCAGTACGGGCGAGTAACGGGCCAATGGCAAAGAAGCTAGCGCGTAACTGACTGACCAGTTCGTAGGGGGCTTCGGTTTTGGTGATGTGGCTGGCATCAATCATAAGGCCATCGCTATTGCGCTGAAGCTTGACCCCTAAGGCCGATAGAATTTGACCCATGCTTTCAATATCAGCCAGGGCGGGAATATTGCGGAGTTGACAAGCATCTGAGGCCAGTAAAGCGCCCGTCATGAGGACAAGTGCGGAATTTTTTGCCCCGCTAATGGAAACATCTCCCTTCAAAGATGATCGACCCCAAATGCGGAGAACGGGTTTTTCTTCCTGAACAGAGGTCGTATCATTCAATAAGCTTTGAGAGAGAGTCATGGGTTTGTCCTCACACACCTAGATTTGCCGAAAAAAGCAAACGATGGTCTAGATTCTACCTGAAAGAGTGAATTCTGCAACATTAAAATATTTTGATTCTTTAAGAAAACTGTGACTTGAACCATGACTTTTGTGAAAACCCGTCGGACTCGATTCCTTAAAACCCTTTCCCAGTCTGGGTTATCAACGCAATTTATGGCAGTGGGCATTGTGTTGACCGCGCTCTATATTTTTGCGGCGCTGTTCTCCCCCTTGTTCCAATCCATCGGTTGGCTCCAAGATCCGACGGTGTTTCTGACCAATACGTTTAACGAGCCGCCTTCATTGAGCCACTGGTTTGGCACGGATACCCAGGGCTATGATGTGTTTTCTAGGACGTTGTTTGGGTCTCAAGTTGCCCTCCAGGTGGTGGTGGTGGCGACGATGTTTAGCCTGTTGATTGGAGTGCCGCTGGGGTTAATTAGCGGTTATTTAGGGGGGCGTTTAGACCGCGCCCTGCTGTTTTTGATGGATACCATTTATACGCTGCCAGGGTTATTGCTATCAGTGACGGTGGCGTTTGTGCTGGGGCGTGGGGTGCTGAATGCGGCGATCGCCCTCAGTGTGGCCTATGTGCCGCAATACTACCGCGTGGTACGCAATCATACTGTCAGCGTAAAGACCGAGCTGTTTGTCGAGGCAGCGCAAGCAACGGGGGCTTCTCCGTGGCGTGTATTGACACGATATTTGCTGCTCAATGTTATCCAAAGTGTACCCGTACTATTCACATTAAATGCAGCGGATGCAATTTTGACTTTGGCAGGGCTTGGCTTCTTGGGGCTGGGGCTACCGGAGGAGGTGCCGGAGTGGGGCCACGATTTGCAGCGAGCGCTGGGTGGTCTATCGACGGGGATTTGGTGGACAACGCTGTTTCCAGGGCTGGCGATGACGTTTTTAGTGGTGGGGCTATCGTTGGTGGGAGAGGGGTTGAATGATTTGGTTAATCCGCTACTGCGTCGTAATAGTTGGCGACAGTAGGGCAGGCATTCCAGGCTAAAATCTCCATCGGTTGGATGCAGCATCGGTCATTTGCATGAATTATTCATCTGGTTGGGGTGGATGCCAACCGACGGAAGTCCAAGCTTGTCTGACGGTTACGGCATAAATATTGTTGAGCTGTAGGGCTAAAACGGTAGCACGACCACAAGGTGTCGAGCCGACAATATAAGCGCTATCTTCAGACCAGGTGAAGTGTTGTGACCCTGGTTGACTGACAAAACTTTTCGCTTGGCGGTTGAAACCGCAGCTACAAGAACGAAATCCACCTACGTGGATTGCTGGAACCCTTGGTATATTTAGTCTGCGTAGGCAGACTTTGTTCTTGTAGGCGCGATTTCAATC
>JANLSD010000267.1:0-19804 GCA_031362245.1 Acaryochloridaceae cyanobacterium OTE_25_metabat_464
ATGGACGACATTACGGATTCGATTTTATCTCTATTGGCCTTCAAAAAAAAGCTGAAGGATTTAGGGCACTTTCAAACTAATTATCAAGATATCAACGACCTCAAATTTCAATTTAGCAATCAGCTCACAAAATTGTTACCTCGCTTTACCCAACCCAATGAATGAAACCGAAACGTTAACTTCTGTAGCGTCATGCTGAGTTGGGCTATGCGATTGCCATAACAGTCAATATGAATAACAACAGGAATGAAGCCATGAAAGCGATCGTCCAAACCGAATATGGTTCAGCCGATGTGTTGAGATTGGAGAACGTCGATCGCCCCGTCGTGTCAGACAATGGCGTGCTCGTCAAGGTTTGCGCCACCTCCGTCCATGCGGGGGACTGGCATCTCATGCGAGGGACGCCCTTCATCATTCGCCTGATATTTGGGGGGCTACTCAAGCCGAAAATCCGTACCCTAGGTACCGATATGGCGGGTCAAGTTGAAGCAGTGGGCAAGAATGTAACCGCATTTAAGCCCGGTGATGAGGTTTTTGGCGACCTCTCTGAATGCGGCTTTGGCACATTTGCCGAATACGTCTGCACTCCCGAAAAAGCGTTGGCCCTAAAGCCCACCAACCTAACCTTCGAGGAAGCTGCAACCGTTCCGGTTTCTGCCCTAGCTGCCCTCCAAGGTCTACGGGATTATGGACAGCTCCAGTCAGGGCAAACGGTTTTGATCGTGGGTGCCTCCGGGGGCGTGGGTTCCTTTGCCGTGCAAATTGCCAAGGCATGGGGCGCTGTTGTGATGGGCGTATGCAGCCCCAGCAAAGCCGAAATGGTGCGATCGCTGGGTGCAGACTACACCCAAGCAACGGTGCCTCAAAACGGGCAAAAGTACGATCTTATTTTTGACGCTGCCGCCTACCGCTCGGTTTTTGACTATCTCCCTGTTTTGGCTGCCAAGGGCACCTACATTATGGTCGGTGGCTCCACCGCTCGCTTGTTTCAGGTGATGTTGTTTGGCACTTTGATGTCCAAGATTTTGGGCCGAAAAATGACCTGTTTGGTCTCAAAACCCAATTCCGACGACCTGCTGATTTTGAAGACGCTCATTGAGGCGGGCAAAATCATCCCCTACATTGATCGACGCTACAGCCTGAGCGAAGTACCTATGGCTATTCGCCGCCTCGAGCAACGGCAGGTTCAGGGGAAAATTGCGATCAGCTTACGGAAGGATGGGGAGTGAAAAAGATTTACAGATCGCTTTGGCTCTGAAATTTCTTAGTCCCTATATTGGAGAAGCATCAGATGAATTTGGGTATAGCCCATAAGCAATAAGATTTTGTCTGACTTGGATTCGAGTTGAATCATTAAACCGCAGCAGAAAGACGGTGGTTCGCCCAGTCGCGGATAGACCCAAAATATAGCTTTCTTGAAGCTGAAAATGATCGCGCCATGATTGGGTGCGAGGATTAAAAAGGAGAGTAACTTTCCCACTCACCGGATCGATACTGGTCAGATCTGAACCTTTGTGGCGATTACAGGAGAGGCAAGCTAGAACTAAGTTATCGCTAACGGTCTGACCACCATGTTTGAGCGCAATGAGATGATCGACTTCGTGGTGATACATCGAAAAGGCTTCAGGAAAAAGACAGTATTCGCAATAGCTCTGCGCCCGTTCAATAACCTGTTGCCGTAGTGCAGCGGAAACATAAACACTCATACCGAAGGCAATCTATCCTGTTTCGGATGGGTTGAAGCATAGGCTCTGATTTTGAGCATGGTCATCAGAGAATCGAGCTGTTCATAAAGGTCTAGCTCCGAAGTCTCTGTAGCACTGAGCGCTGCCTCACGATTTTTCTCAAGCAGAGTTTGGAGCCGCAACTGAGCAGATTCTGATACCTTGTAACCCAGTATTTGATCTGAAGTCGGTTGGCTCACCAAAAAATCTAAAACTTCTTGATAGGTGATTGGTGGTTCCACGGCAACAGCGGTCAGCCCTAACTCAGCAGATCTCAGCCCTGGCAATGTGGTCGAAATCAGACGCGTAAAAAGTTGAGAAAGCTGACCTTGGAAAGGCTCTAACCGCTGGGCTAGTTCGTCTGAAACTTCAATGGTGATTTGTACCATGTTGCGCTCTGAGAGGCAAATTACAGTGCTTTGATTATCCCTAATTTATTTTACGCTCCGTCACCACTGTAATGCTGGCCCATTTCCCCTTATCGTCATAACTGCGCACCATTCTTTTGCGCAAACTTGGCTCCACCAACCAACCCGTCTCAAACACAAACGGGGTTCGCGGCTGAATCTGTTGCGGCACCAGCGCCGAGGCACCCCCTGGCAGACACAACAGCAGCATCGGCTGAGCGCCTTCGTTAAAGTGCAGGCGGTTTCCATCAATCTGAGCCGAAGTCTGAATCCGATGGTTGCCAAACTGAAGCGATTGTGTCAGGCGATCGCCCTCTCGCTCCACCAAAATCTGGGTCTGCATCACATCTGGGTCACGATAATCGGCATAGCGCGTAATAGCTTCCCCTTGCCAAACCCCCACCAACGCATCAACCGTAAGGGGTGGCGACTGAACCGTATTCCCTGCCCGATTTTCACGAATGAGGGTAAGACTGGTCAGTGCTGTGCCGTGGTCGAAGAGTTGGACGAGACGTAAGCGGCGATCGCCCTCAATCAGCGCAAACTCAGCCCCAAAGTTGATATGGGGCGATTGCTGAAGGGAGCCTTGAGAAAAGCAGCCGTCTTCAAAAAAGGGAACCTGAAGCCCAGGGCCAGGATATTCAAATTGCAGCTTAATCTCAGACATGCCTTCCCGCTGAAGGGAAAAGAACACCGTTTGTTCATCTTCAGACAGATGAATGTTGACTTCACTCGGCGTATCTGGAAGCGGAACCCCATCGAGCGAAAGGTTTGTAAAAGAACCCTTCCAGGTGCCTTGATTTTGGAGTAGCCCCTGCCATTGTGCGCTCATGATGTTTGCTCGCTCAAAGCTCTGTTTTATGGTGCAACCATCGGTAAAAGCAGAAGCTTCAATTGGTTTACAGATAATCAATTTAAATTACAGACTAATCATTATTAGAGGCATTACACCATGCTCAACTAACTTGAGTGTACTGCGCCTTAGCTCTTTCCCTGAAACTCTCAAAATCCACGATTTCTGAGTCTCTTGCCGCTTTCCAAACTTCATCTACTATTTTATTTAAGGCAGGAATAACAAGCAAAGTATACTGCCCTATACCTTTTCCCTCTGACCCTGCCACCTTAACAGCAGAGGGCATTTTCTCTGGAAAGTCTTGCCAGTCCAGTCGAATCCAGAAGACCTCATCGTCAATGACAACGAGCTGTTTATTCCTTAGACTGTCATCAAATCCACTCTCGTTGAGAAAATTAACAACTTGGCGAACTGTCTGAAGCGAAATTTCCTGTCTCAGATGTTTGATTGCACGGATCTCCAAGACCTGCTCCCATGTATATATGACAGTGGGTTTGCGTGACTTTCCAATTCGCTGAGGAATAATAAGTCCCGTCTTTTCAAGGTATTGGAGACGGTTGGACGTGGTCTCTGTGAGGGCTAGGGTTTCCGTCCTCGTAAAGCCATCTATTATAGCCATATAGTTTGCAATAGTATGACGTATTACTTTTCAATGCTTTAAGAATACGTTTGGTTATTTATCACTCCTAGTGTAATATTATATTGTAGAATTATGTTTGTGAATCTTTTGAAATCGCCGGAAGAGAAATGATAGCTTGGGAAGCTGAGTTACTCTTACAGTGCATCGTGTGTGTTGGATATGCCGCAGACTGGACTTCTGGAAATAGCCCATGACAATCTATATTGGCCATCTCCTGACCAGATCTGGGAACCTAGTGGAGCTGGTGCAAAGTTCTATGCAGAATTAGCTAGCAAAAAAATAGGGCAGAATTTAAGGCGGGAATGTTCTGATGCTGATGGGGTAAAGGTCGGCATACTCGCAGCTAATCCAGGCGGAACTGATACAGAAGCACCAATTGCGATCGTCTGTGAATTTCCCAGACCTGTATCTGCTGAAACAATTAGAGAGACTTACAGGCTGGCGTGGAGCTTTAGCCGAGCGCGATCGCTCATTACATTGGAGCCGAACCTATTAAGGGTTTGGTCATGCTGTGTAGATCCTGAAGATCCCAGATCTGATGTTCCTATTACTGAAGCTACTTCAGCTTCTCTTTCTGAACAGGCGGCTGATGCGCTTCAATGGGTCGAGTTAGTTTCTGGTCAGTTTTTTCAAGACAATATTGACCGATTCAAGAAAAGTGGTTCCGCCGATCAAATGCTGCTAAGCAACCTTAAAGAGGTTCGACGTCAGCTTTATGAAGCAGGGCTACATGACTATGCGACAATTCACGACCTATTAGCCAGAATTATCTTTATTCAGTTTCTATTTCAAAAGAGAGACTCTGAAGGTAATCCTGCTCTTAATGAAAGAATATTGCAGAGTCTTTATACAGATCAGATCTTATCAAAAGTCTATCGAGAGCTACCTGAATTACTTGAGAATTTTGAAGACACTTATCAGCTATTTCGCTGGTTGAATGTCAAGTTTAACGGCGATCTATTTCCTGGCAAAGGAGAAAGAGAAGAAGAGCGGGAGGCTGAATGGCAAGCTGAAATCAATAAGGTTCGAATTGAGGATAATCGATATTTAAGTATTCTTGCTCAATTTGTCCAGGGCGATTTAGAGATGCAGCATGGGCAACTGTCTCTCTGGAAATATTATTCTTTTGACGTAATCCCGCTTGATTTTATTAGCAGCATCTATGAAGAATTCGTCAGCAAAAAACCAGGTAAAGGCGTTCACTATACTCCTGAGCACGTTGTAGATTTTGTTCTAGATGGTGTTCTTCCTTGGAATGGAGAAGATTGGAATTTGAAGATTCTTGATCCTTGTTGTGGCTCGGGAATTTTCTTGGTTAAAGCATTTCAGCGATTAATTTATAGATGGGAAAAGGCTCACAATGAGAAAATCAGTCCTGAAACTTTAAGATATTTACTTGAAAATAATTTGTTTGGCATTGATGTTGATGAAGAAGCGGTTAGAGTTGCCTCTTTCAGTTTTTATCTAACAATGCTGGATAGCATTGATCCTTTAAACTATTGGGAGAATTCAAGATTTCCTATATTGCGAAATCGAAGATTGATCTCTGCTGATTTCTTTGCAGAAGATATAGAAGGATTTCGCACGGAGCAAGATGCTGGTATTTATAATCTAGTGATTGGCAATGCCCCTTGGGGCAAAAATTCCACTAAGTTGTCAGATTACGCCAAAGCTTGGGAGGAAAGACTAGAAAATAAGGGGAAATGGAAAGCTCCTTATGGAAATATTGGTCTTATTTTTCTGCCAAAAGCTGCCGATCTAACTAAACCCAATGGGTATGTTGCAATGATGCAGCCTGCCATGCCAATACTATTTAATCAAAGTGCAAAAGAATTCCGTAATCACCTTTTTACAGACTTTAAAATTGAAGAAATAGTCAATTTGTCTGCATTACGCTTTGGACTGTTCAAAGATGCTATTTCGCCTGTTTGCATCATTACGTTTCGGAAGGCTGAACCTGATAGAGAACCGATATTGTATATTTGCCCAAAACCAGTTCATACAAATGATGACGATTATAGACTCATTGTTGAGCCGCAAGATATTAACAATGTTTATGTAGAGGAAGCCATAAAATATCCTTTAGTTTGGGCTACCTTGATGTGGGGAAGTAGACGTGACTTTTCATTTATGAAATACTTAAGTCGGCAGCAAAGTATTTCAAAGTTGGCAACCAAAAAAGTTGCAACTTATACCCAAGGAGTGATTAGAGGAAATCGAAAAGATAGAAACGATTCACTTCTTGGCAGAAAGATATTTGATGGGGAATCGCTTCCAAGTAATGCTTTTCAATTGAGCACAGGTTCTCTTTCTATAAATCAAGATCCATATGCTGAAAGGCCAAGGAAAAAGAAGATCTCAGCATTTGACTATCCTCAGCTTCTAATTAAGCAGAGTTGGCAAGTAGAACAACAACGGTTTCAAGCAGCTCTGGTTGATTTGGATCGAGAAACTAATCAAGGAATTATATGTTCTGGTAGCTATGTAAGTGTACACATGCCAGAAGAGTATTTGGCACTTCTTGAAGGAGCCTGCTTAAGCTACAACAGTAAACTTGCAAACTATTATTTATTGCTCTCAAGTGGTTCTTTTGCTTCATATATCCCAAAAGCAAATGTAGATGATTTAATGCAGGTTCCTATCCCTGAAAACTGTTCTGAAATTTTGCAAAATCTTAAAAATAATTCTGATTTAGATCAGACTATTCAGAAAGTTTTTGCATTTAGAGATAGTGAGTGGCTATTAGTTGAAGATCTTTTTAAATATACCCTGCCAGATTTCAAAGGAGATGAGTTATCTCCAGGAAGACAAAGAACACAGCGACTAAAGCATGGTAGCTATACGTCTGACCCGGAACTTGTTAAATACAGTGAATATTTCTTGCAGGTTATCAGAGCTGGATTTGGTCAAAATAAACAAGCTTGTGTAACTATATTTCAGGAGCCAGAAGGGTCATTTCTTCCTATTCGTTTGGCAGCAATTCATCTAAATTATGCTGCTCATGAAGAAATCAGGGTAGAACAAATTGATTCAAGTCTTTTATTAGAAAGACTAAAAGACTTGAATAATGTATTTATTGCTCAGGGTGATTCTGAAGGAGGAATTTTTTATCAGCGTGTAGCCAGAATATATGATTTTGTTTTGATTGATGGAGTACAAGTCCCAACTGTTTATTTGATCAAGCCTGATAGGCTTCGTTATTGGACTCGTTCGATGGCGTTGCGTGATGCAGATGAAGTCGTAGCTGACATTATGGCTTCATCACGCGCTCATACTCAATATGCTTGACTCCATTTCTTATTATGGTTGATCGCAAAAAAAGTACAACAATATCAGGACTTAGATGGCCCGTAGAAAAGCCTGAGTTTTGTGAAATAAGTAAAGAATGGCCATCAGATTTAACTACTCAAGCAATGTGTTTTGTTTGGTATGGATATGATTTGCTCAAAGATGATGTGTTAAGCAGAATTGATTGCAGCAAGGCTAATAAGCAGATTGAAAAAAATATCAACTCGCTATTACAGTTAAGAATTAGGAGGGCAATGACCGGATTTGAACCATTTGATGTACAGCACGAAGTGCCTGAGTTTGAGACGAGCTACTCTAACAAAGCTCAACCTCCTTCATATGATATTGCGTTTATTCTACGAGCGGATGAGACAATCATCTTGCCATTAGAAGCTAAGGTATTCCGCACAGATAAATATATTTCTAAATATAAAAATGAGATTAACGCTAACTTTCTAACTTGTCGATATGCGCCATTCTCTAGTGAAGCAGGGATGCTTGCTTATCTCCTCAAAGGCGATCCAAAAAAGGCATTTGGTAATATTGCAAAATCTATCCCATGTGTGCTGGCTGATCACGTAGATTTTCTGAACCGAGACCACAAAACCTCAGACCATAAACGAATTGTCCCAGCAGGTGAAAGTTATCCCATAAACTTCCGATGCCATCATTTAATTTTCACAATTTTTGATACGAGTGCTTAAGGCTGTTTGCGGTAGTTGAGTCAAACCACTCAGGACAATAGAAAAGTAATTTAAGGATAAGCGATCGCCCTAGATCGGAAATCCACCCTATCTTGTGTCACAAAACAGTGGAATGAGAGGGGGGTAGGCCGTTATACTCCGTATAGTATGTAAAAAGCTTTAGTCATAATTGGTGGACCACAGGTATGTCATCCTTTGCAACGTCTAATGCACGGGCCGAAATGAGTGAGCTGCGGCGGCTGCGGACGCTCTTACCACCGGAATTGCAAAGCTGGGTGACGGTGGAAGCCAATACCGCCACTAATCCACCCCTTATTACCTGCGAAGAATTGGGCAAAGATCAAGTTGAAGTCCAAATTAACCTAGTCCGCTGGGATCAACTCGCAAAAGATCAACGCAATTTGTTGTTCTGGCATGAAGTGGCCCGCGTCCAAAACGACACTATCCCCAGAGATGGATGGGAAATGGCAGCCCTGGCGATCGGCCTTGGCGGCGCAGTGGGTGAGCTATGGGTACAGGATGGCCTGCTCCTGATTTTAGCGATGGGTCTGTGCGGATTTTCCGGCTGGCGACTCTACCAGCGCAACAATTCCCAAAATGCCCTCGAACACGCAACGGCTGCGGATGAAAAGGCGATCGCCCTTGCCACCCGCTTTGGCTACACCTTGCCGAATGCGTACAAGAGTCTGGGCAGCGCCCTCAAGATCTTGACAGAACAAGCCCCCAACAAACGCAAGCGCAAGCAGATTGAAGAGCGGCTTCAGGCTCTTAAACGCAGCGCCGCAGAAGCAAAGGCTCGGAGTCAGTCGATGCGAGGCACCAGCAGCCCTCAGTCTTCCTATGGCCCGTCTTATCAGGATTAGTGCAGGTAGCAAAGGCTAAATTTTAAGAATGGGTGACCCGAGACTCGAACTCGGAACCAAAAGATTAAGAGTCTTCTGCTCTACCATTGAGCTAGTCACCCCTAAGTCTGCTGCTCCAAAATTGAAGTGCAGGCTCTTATTAAGCAATCGCACTCTATACTAACACGGGATCTGAGCGATTAGGGTAAGCGTTGACGTTATTTTTGCTGCTGGTAAAGCTGCTTAAACAGTCGTTGCTGAACGTTGTGATCCACGATGGGCAACGGATATCCACAGCGATCGCAATCCTCCGCCGGAATCTTTCCACTGACCAGATAGTTTGTACCCACGCGACGCAGTTCGGGAATCCATTCGCGGATATAGTCCCCATCTGAATCAAACTTTTGGGCCTGAGTATAGGGATTAAAAATCCGCAAAGGCTTCGGATCCATCCCACTGGATGCGCTCCACTGCCACCCCCCGTTGTTCGCGGCAAGATCCCCATCAATCAGGTGTTGCATAAAATACTGCTCACCCCGCTGCCAGTTAATGATGAGATCCTTCGTCAAAAAGCTCGCCACAATCATCCGGCAGCGATTGTGCATCCATCCCGTTTGGTTAAGCTGACGCATGGCGGCATCCACGATAGGAAAACCTGTTTGTCCATTACACCAAGCTTCAAACTGGTCGTCTGTCCCCTGCCAAGGAAAGGTTTTCCACAGTGGACGATAAGGCCCATCCGCCAGGGCGGGGAACGCATAAAGGGCGTGTTGATAAAACTCGCGCCATGCCAACTCCTGACGCCAGGTTTGGATGTTGGCACGGACTTCATCACTGCGGCTAACTTCCAACACCACCGTCGTTGCCGACCAAACCGTGCGGATGCCTATGGTGCCAAACTTCAACGGGGCACTCAGCAAAGACGTCCCAGGGGTGGCCGGAAAGTTTCGGTTTTCTTGATAGTCGGCGATCGCATTTTGGCAGAAATACTCCAGCATTTCCTTCGCCGCCTGTTCCCCTGGATCTGCAATCAGCGGGGCATCCCACACAAACCCTAGCTCTGGGGCCGTGGGAAGGGGCAAAATGCCTGCTTCAATGGCAGTACCATGCTCATCCGCCGTTAAGCCTTGGGCATTTCTGAAGAGGGGAAAGGGTTCTAGTTTGCTTTTACTGCTCCAGTTGCGCCAGAAAGGGGTATACACCGTGTAGGGTTCACCCGCCCCTGTGAGAATTTCTCCTGGGGCATGGAGAAGCTGATCCCAAAAGGTGGAGACGGCAATGCCATTTTGCTGGAGGGCAGCAGTGACAAGGCGATCGCGGTCTTTTGCGTAGGGTTCAACATCCTGGTTCCAAAACACCGCCGAGGCATTGAGGGCGCGGGCCAATAGAGGAATGGCTTCCTCTGGTTTGGCCTTAAGAATTAAAAGCTGACTGCCTGCGGCTTCATAGCGCTGTTCTAGAGCCTGCAAGCACCCAATCATAAAGGTTATCCGCGCAGGGGCAATGTCACTACAATTGAGAATATTAGGATCTAAGCAAAATATCCCAACCACTTTGGGGCTACGGGCGCGGGCAGCAGATAGGCCAACATTATCGGAAATTCTAAGATCGCGGCGGTGCCAAAACAGAATGAGATCAGCCATCAACGTTCCAGAGAGAGTTAAGCAGTGTCAAAGATGGCATCGATCCCATAGTCTATGCACGATAACTTCATTGCAGATGGAAATCAAGAGGCTGAGGGATTGGGTTCAATGCGAGGCAAGCGCTGTTGAAATCCACAGACAATCTCGTAGGGGATGGTGTCTAGAAGCTGTGCCCATTCTTCCGCCAAAATATGGTGATCGCCATCTTGCCCTAAAAGCGTGACTACCTCTCCAACGGTGACGCCGGAAACATCCGTGATATCAATCACAATCTGATCCATCGTAATAATGCCCAACTGCTGCATGCGCTGCCCCCTGACCAATACCTGCATCCGATTTGAAAGATTACGCGGTACCCCATCGGCATAGCCAATGCTCACCGTGGCAACGCGGCAGGGCTTTGAAGTGACATAGCGATGCCCATAGCTCACACCCACCCCTGGGGGTAAATCCTTGATTTGAACAATACGGGCACGCACCTGCATCGCTGGCTTTAAATCAATGACAGCCTCAAACTGACGCCCAGGATAAATACCGTACAACGATAACCCCACCCGCACGCGGTCATAGTGCAGGGCCGGACTAAACAATGTCCCAGCAGAATTGGCAAGATGCAGTACAGGGATAGGGATGCCTGCGGCAGACAGTTGCCCAATCACGGTCTCAAATCTCGCCTGCTGTTCCTTCATGAAGCTAGGGTCTGGGGCGTCGGCAGTCGCGAGATGGGAATAAATGCTAGCGATGCGTAAATGCGGTAAGGCTGCAACCTGCCGAAGGAAATCCACGCTCTGTTCCCACGGGTAGCCCAGACGTGACATGCCTGTGTCGAGTTTGAGATGAACCGACAACGGCGCGGTCAGGACTTCAGAGAATATTTTGGCCTGATCTGGCGTACAGAGCGTTGGCTCTAAGTGCCACTGGGCGATCGCCTCGATCTGGTTGCGCGTCTGTACCGCACCCATCACCAAAATTGCTGCGCGAATCCCCGCTTGGCGCAGTTCAATCCCTTCGGGGACGGTGGCAACGCCGAAGTACCGAACGCCGAGCTGCTCCGCCAGGGTTGCGACGGTAATCGCCCCATGACCGTAGGCATTGGCTTTGACGACCGCCAAGAGATCGGTGCCTGGTTTGAGCAAAGACTGAAGGGCGCGGATGTTGTGGGCGATCGCACCCCCATCCACTTCAATCCAAGCGCGTTCGGTTGCCAGTGCAGTGAGGTCAGGGACAGACATGATTCTTGAAAAATGAACGTACTAAAGTTAACGGGTTGCCAGGTACTCAGTCACACCAACTTCTGCTAAGCGTGTCTGCTTAGATTGCACCATTGCCTCAAGACTTTTACGAAACTCAATCACTTTTTCAAGGAGTTCGGGCCGTTGCGCTGCCAAAATCTGCACCGCCAATAGCCCCGCATTTTGGGCATTCCCGATCGCCACTGCTGCCACCGGAATCCCTGCGGGCATTTGCACAATGGAATACAGCGAATCCACCCCCTGTAAATGCCGACTGGCCACCGGAACCCCAATCACAGGCAATGGCGTGAGTGCCGCCACCATCCCCGGCAGATGGGCCGCCCCCCCGGCACCTGCAATAATGACCTTTAACCCTAGGGTATGGGCAGATTGAGCAAACTCCACCATGCGCTGAGGTGTGCGGTGGGCCGAAATAATTTCGACATGGTGGGCAATGCCGAAGTCTTGACAGACGGCGATCGCCGCCGCCATCGTGGGCAGATCAGAATCGCTCCCCATAATAATGGCAACTTCGGCAGGGGCGGGGACTGAATGAGACATGGGGCGGATGGGTTCCTAAAGGGGGCAAAAATGGGCCGAGCAGGTATTGTTTTGTATCAAAATATCGCGTTATACAAAGTTCCATTGCGAATTTAAGTAATTCTCATAAATAGTCCTTAGATCCATTCAGAATAGACGTAAGGTTGTAACACGATTTTACGTTTCTGAGGAAAGGGCCATGACTGGTTTACTGCAAAAATACCGCCTCCACTGTACGCTAACCTTCGGAGACATCTACGGTCAGATTATGATTTGGCTGATCGTCATTTTTGTTAGTCTGGGTTCGGCGATTTCGATGTACCAAAACCCTATATATGCCTTTCTGACGAGCGGCATCATCTTGGTTCTGTCAGTGCCCTTTCTGCTGTTTGCATTTGTGACGACTTTATTAAATCACATTGAATTCTTACCTGCCGATGTGGTGGTACCAAAAACAAAGCCTAGGGCAGCAGCAGCGGTCATCCAGCCCCCCAGAATTGCTCAGCCTGGTTAGTAAGCTGTCCTCACCTAGGACATGGTTTCAGTCTCAGAGAAAGCCCTCGATTTTTGTTGAGGGCTTTTTGTTGTCCGATTGAACGGATTTTAACGAAGACCAAATCTACTTGTCATGGCGACACATTAAGATCCCCCTAAATCCCCCTTAAAAAGGGGGACTAAGACTATTTCCCCCCTTTTTAAGGGGGGAAAGGGGGGATCTGATCTGTAGTGCAGTTTTACAGAATTGGTATAAGACCAGCGCTATTCAGCTCCAGGGTTAAGACAATGCAAAAACTCCAAAGGCAAGCCGTCGGGGTCAGCCGCAAAGGTGACGCGATAAGTTGATGCACCAATGGTCTGGGTTTGGGGGAGCAGTAAAACCGCAAACGGTAGGGATTTTTCTTGGAGCTGACCACGCCATTCATTCAGCCAGTCTTCGAGAGAGCGCTTCGCTCCCAGAGTTTGCTCCTTCAAATCCGCAGTCAAATCAAACGACAGGTGATAGTACCCCACATAATGCTCATCCCCAAAGGCATCGGGTGCAGGTTTAGGTTCGGGGATTTCAATCAGCTCTAGTCTGCCAGCGGGGGAAGACATCCAACAGGCGAGGGTATACCCCGTGGTGAATCTTTCCTGTACCGCAAAGCCAAGGGTTTCGTAGAAGGCGATCGCCCGATGAATATCTGAAGTCCGAATCGACATGTGGTGAGCGCGCATGGGAAAAAATCACCTCACACTACTCAAAAAAACGAGAATAGGGTGAATGATTTGGCACTCCAGGTTCCTTGTCGAGCAAAAAATTGACTACCTGCCACTGTGGGGATTCATCGGGATCCGGCCCAAATTCTACGGGCAGCCCGTAGAGTCGCAGAAGACCTGAGGGGCGTCCAGTATTGTTCTCCCCCAAAGCTGTCCGTTCCAAATAACTCCCCAGCAACTCGCGGTATCGCTGGGCAATCACCACCCGAGTGGCCCGAAACCCCTCAGAATAAAGCCGATCTAACGCCTCATGAATCTCAAATCGAATGCCATCTGGATGCGTATGCTGCCGATACCATTCCCCTTCCCATCGCCGCCAATGCCGACCAGACTGTAGATGAACCAGCTCCGCAGTCTCTGAATTGGCCTCAAAAGCACCATGCCGATGACAAAGATAAGTATCGGTCAGCATGAGCGCGGGCAACACCTGACGACAGTGGGGACAATTAATTTCAGGCCCAAAGATAGGATATTGCAAGACCGCGTGCATCATGAAGGACAGATCTCAGTAGGGACGCTGCACGTCGTAACGAGTGGCCCCATTATAACGGGGTTTGAATCGGGTAGATATAATCCGTCAGAAGTCATTTTAAGCATCTTGATCGGCGAATTTTACCTGGGGCAGCGCTACAATACAGTCCTCCAATCTTCTTGCCTCACCTATGCTTGAAACCCCTCAGCCCCATTTCCCCAACAACCCCGCCGTCTGTCTCTTTTGGCCAAAACCAGACCCATCGGCGGCTGCATTTATTGCCCCAAACGCCACGCTGGTAGGACAGATCATCCTCAAGGAAGGATGCAGCATTTGGTATGGAGCTGTGCTGCGGGGAGATGTAGAGCGCATTGAAATTGGAGCCTATAGTAACGTCCAAGATGGTGCAATCATTCATGGCGATCCAGGACAGCCCAGCATCTTAGAAGATTATGTCACCGTAGGACATCGGGCCGTGATTCATTCTGCCCATATTGAGCGGGGCAGCCTAATTGGCATTGGAGCCGTGATCTTAAACGGGGTGCGTGTGGGGGCTGGGAGCATTATTGGGGCTGGCGCGGTGGTCTCTAAATCAGTGCCGCCCCGTAGTTTATGGGTAGGCGTGCCCGCCAAGCCTATGCGAGAACTCGGTGATGCGGAAGTTCATGAACTGATAGAACATGCCCGACGCTATGAAAAACTGGCGCTCGTCCACAGCAATCGGGGCACAGACTTAGGGTTTATGCCGCCTCCATCGCCTCAGTATTTGCCTTGAAATCGATTGTCGTTGACAGTTTCAGCAAAAATAACAAAAATCCTCGGTTCAAAGCCAGCCGAGTATAGGAAAATAGAAATAGATTCTTGAAGAGAAGCGTTATAAGAGGCATACCATAATGCATTTTGACTTTCGGCTTTTAATTGTGATTTTCCCCTTGTTATTGGCTGCTGGCTGGGCGGCGCGAAACATATTGCCCTCTGCCCTGAATCAGTTGAACAGCATGCTCAATAAGTAATGACTTAGCGAAATCTAGGTGATCACGGGTGCCGACTGGTCTTACACAAGAGCAGTCGGTACTTTACTTTTGCATGCGCTGCGTTATGGGGTGGGGTTAATGGTCGAAAGTGGGTTAATGCTGGTGTAGTGTTTGGGTGGATTTAAAAAGCCCCGAATGTGGCGAACAATTTTCTGTTGCTGCTGCCAGTCCGTACTGATCGTGTGTGTCACCGCTAACCGTCTGCCAGAAGTCATCTTAAGGCTAATACGATAGAAGCGAGTGCCTAGCATATCCACCGTATTTACCTCAACGGCTTCTACCTCTAGGATAGAATACTGCGTAATTTTGTCCCCAAACAAACGGCGCTGGGAAATGACTAAAGATTTTTGGGCCTTATCGAAGGTGAGCGTCTCTGTGGGTGCAAGAACCCAAAACACACTGCCGAGTGCGATACAAAACGCACCAATCCAATCAACGGGTGGCTCAAATAGAAAAAACATAAAAATCCCAGTGCAGTTGGTTGCAGCGCTCAGGAGTACTATGCCGAACAGATGCTCTTGGATGGTCAGTTGAACGGCGGTATGGTGGAGTACCTTCATGGCAATCAGCTTTACTTTCGGCGTAGCATAGGACTAGATGGGTTTAGTATGAACATCGTGGGTAGAAATGGTTCACTTACAGTAGTAAATAGGGAATAATTTAGTACGGCGATCCTTCAGCCTCAGAGAATAAAAGTTTTGTGCTTCACACAAAACCCTAACAAAGCGGCTTTGACTGAGAGACGGCTGTGCTGTAAACAACGGTCGGGAGAACTGTTTTCGCCCCACTTATCCAAGCGTGCTGCATGAGCTACTGCCTAAATCCCAACTGTAATAGCCCCAACAATGCACCGACGGTCTCCGTCTGCCAAGCTTGTGGATCGACTCTACTGCTGCGCGATCGCTACCGATCTAGCCGCATTCTGGGCCGAGGTGGTTTTGCGACCACTTTTTTGGCGGTTGATGAAGGTTTGCCTGGTCTACCTACCTGCGTCATTAAACAGCTCCGCCCCGTCCTCAATTCAGCCCATGTGCTGGAAATGTCACGGGAGTTATTTCAACGAGAAGCCGCTACCCTAGGCAAAATTGGCAACCACCCCCAACTGCCGAGATTGCTGGACTATTTTGAGCTGGGGACAGACTTTTATCTGATTCAAGAATACGTCAGCGGCGCAACCCTTCAGCAGGAAGTCCGTCGCTCTGGACAATTTGATGAGCCTATGGCCAAGGAGGTACTGCGGGAGGTGCTACCCATTCTGGACTACCTGCATGAGCAACAGGTCATCCATCGTGACATTAAGCCTGCCAACATCATTCGCCGCTCCATTGACAAAAAACTGGTGTTGATTGATTTTGGTGCCGTTAAAGATCAGGTGAATCAGGCCGCAGCCAACAACCCTGAGAACACCACCCTGACGGCTTTTGCCGTGGGTACTCCTGGCTTTGCCCCCCCAGAACAAATGGCAATGCGCCCAGTCTATGCCAGCGATGTTTATAGTTTGGGGATCACCTGCATTTATCTTTTGACGGGTAAATCTCCTAAGGATTTGAACTATAGCCAAACCACTGGCGAACTAGAGTGGCAAAGTCGAGTCAAGGTCAGTCTTCCCTTCCAGAGACTCCTGGAAAAGATGCTAGAGGTTTCCCTGCGCGATCGCTACCAAAATGCACAAGAAGTCACTAGAGCACTAGATAGCCTTGAATCAAGCTCGGATTCTGCCCCCTTGTCCAATAGCTCAATGTATACCTTCGAGCGCCCTCCTCTACGCTCAACAACGGCAGGAAATCGGAGTGTGGGCCGAACGGCTGCAAAACCGCCAGCGCGTTCCGGTGCCCAAGACCCAATGGCAGATTCCTTCTCTAAAATTGTGGCTCGTAAGCCATCGTCACGCTCTAGCAATACCAGTGGGATGGATCAATCCGGCACCACCAAGAGCGGAGGACGCAAAAGCATTATTAAGCTGAGTCCCCAAGGTCTACTGCAAGCCTATAGTCAGGGGAAACGAGATTTTAGTGATCATGATTTGAGCAATCTATCCATGCCTCGGATCCAGTTGACTGATGCCGTATTCCATGAGGCTCAGCTTCAGAATTCTGATTTACGGGGAGCCGATCTCAATGGGGCGAATTTGGGGAAAGCCAGTTTGGTGGGTGCAAATCTACGCAATGCAAGTTTGCAAGAGGCTTATCTAAGCTATGCCGATTTAGAAGGGGCCGATCTTCGGGGTGCTGACTTGAGTAATGCCTATTTGAGCAACGCTAATCTCCGAGGCGCAAATTTGTGTGGTGCAAATTTGACGGGTGCAACCCTTATGGTTTCTCAACTAAATCTTGCTCACCTAAATTGGATGACGATTTTACCCAGTGGAAAACGCGGCAAAGGACTCTGGTAAGGAACAAGATCGGGTTGTTGTAATCCAGGCGCTCAAGGAGTGGGCGATCGCCATAAAAACCATCCGTTCTGGCTCACTGATTTTGCTGCCGCGCAAAGGCGGTATCCGTGATCCCCTACACCCTTTTGCCAACATTCCCAAACGAGCCGCACTTTTCCCAACCCACGAACATCAGGCATCCCATCACCTTAAAGATCCTGTTGAGATTGTACTGCCCGATCCCAGCAGTTCGATTGTGATTGATACGTGGGCCGAAGTGACGTATGGGTTCACGCTACAAACGGAAGCCGAAGTTATGGCGCTGCTGCCCTTTCATATTTGGACGGAAGCGTTTATGACGGAACGGTTGAAGTGGAGATCGCAGCAGCCCCTCAAAGTCCTTCTGTTGCGGGCCTATCGATTGGCGGCGGCGGTTGAGTTGGGGCGATCGCCCTCCCACGCCGGATGCAGATCTTGGATCGACCTAGACACACCGATCTCGACGCAACATTCTAGGCCCGCACTGTCCGACTCAGATTATCAAGCCCGTCTTTTGGAGATTGAGGGCGCAGTCCAGGCTGTAAAAGCTGATTTTAGGATTGCACCCTGTGAACTGCGCTAAAAAAAACGCCCTTTTTGAGAGGGGCGCTTTTTGATGAGTCTTTGCCAAAATGCCTATTTGAGCTTAGGAGCCTCTACCGGAATCATGCTGACCTGAGGAGCAGTGATTGCCGCATTGGCCTCAAGAACCCTAGACAACGAGGGTACCATCGCCCGCATCCGCTCTGTAAGCGCAATGGTTTTGGAGTCATAGATCTGGGTAATGATTTTGGGATAAAGCCCAATCCCAATAATCGGCACCAGTAGACAGGCAATGATGAAAACCTCTCGGGGTTCTGCATCGGCTAGCACCTCATGCTCAATCAGCTCTTTGTTTTCAGCTCCAAAGAAGATTTCCCGCAGCATTGACAGCAGGTAAATGGGGGTTAAAATCACGCCAACTGCTGCCAAAAAGACCACAATCACGCGGAACGTGACGCTGTAGGCATCGCTGGTAAAAAAGCCGACGAAGACCATCAGTTCTGCCACAAATCCGCTCATCCCTGGCAGCGCTAGGGAGGCCATTGAGCAGGCTGTAAACATGGCAAAGATTTTGGGCATCTTTTTGCCCACGCCACCCATTTCTTCCAGAATCAGAGTGTGGGTGCGGTCATAGGTTGCGCCCACCAAGAAAAAGAGGCTGGCTCCAATTAATCCGTGGGAGACCATTTGCAGTACTGCGCCGCTCAGACCTAAATCGGTGTAGGACGCGATCCCAATCAACACAAACCCCATGTGGGAAATCGAAGAATAGGCAATCTTGCGCTTTAGATTCCGCTGAGCGAAGGAAGTGAGGGCTGCGTAGATAATATTGACCACCCCCAGCACCACCAACGCAGGCGCGAAGTAGGCATGGGCACCAGGCAACATCTCCACATTCATCCGAATCAGGGCATAGCCACCCATCTTCAGCAGAATGCCTGCCAGCAGCATGTGAACGGGTGCTGTGGCCTCACCGTGAGCATCGGGGAGCCAGGTATGGAGTGGCACGATCGGCAGCTTGACGGCGTAAGACACCAATAGACCGCCATAGACTAAAAGCTGGAACGTCAGGCCGTATTCTTTGAGTCCCAGGGTATGCATGTCAAAGGTGACGGTATCGCCGTAGAAGGCCATCGCCAGGGACGCTACCAAGATGAACAGAGAGCTACCAGCGGTGTACAAAATAAACTTGGTAGCCGCATAGAGCCGCTTATAGCCGCCCCAAATTGACAGCAGCAGGTAAACGGGAATAAGTTCCAGTTCCCACACCAAAAAGAACACCAGCATGTCCTGCACGGCAAAGACGGCAATTTGTCCGCCGTACATCGACAACACCAAAAAGTAAAACAGCCGTGGCTTCATGGTGACGGGCCAAGCTGCCAAAATTGCCAGGGAGCTAATAAACCCCGTGAGCAAAATCAGCGGCATAGACAGGCCATCCGCTCCCACCGACCATTTCAGGCCAATCTGAGGAATCCAGTCGTAGCTCTCGACCAACTGCATCCCAGGATTGGAGAAATCGTACTGGGTGTAGAAGGCCGTTACGATCAGGATAAAGTCAATCAGCCCCACCACCAGGGCATACCACCGAATGGGTCTTCCCTTCCCATCTGCATCGGGGATAAAGGGGATGGCAATACAGGCCACAATGGGAAAAAAGATAACCGTCGTTAGCCAGGGAATCTGGGTAAGCGTCATAGGAAAAAGCCCGTCACACTCACAAAACAGAATAGATGTTTGTCTTTAAAATCAAATTTAGGATTGGGCTATCGCCTCACGCATTAGGCAAGGCGATAGCTTCGCACAAAGAGTCCGCCTAACCTATCCTAAGCCGACACAATCACGATGCCCAAGACCGCCAAGAAAACAATCAGGGCATAAAACTGCGCCCGACCATTTTCAAAGTATTTCAGCCCTTCACCCGTGATCACGGCTAGAAATCCTGTGAAGTTCACAGCCCCGTCAACCACGTTGTAGTCCACTTCCAACACCTGTCTGGCGAGACGGCGCGTCCCACGAACAAAGACAGAATTGTAGAGGTCGTCGAAGTACCACTTGTTGAGGGAGAAACGGTAGAGGGCTGGGAATTTATTGGCGATCGCCGCTGGGTCAATCTTGTGCCGTAAGTACATCAAGGAAGCCAGGGTAATCCCAATCAAAGAGATCCCGACAGAATTGCCCGCCATGACATAGAACTCTGGCAAATTGGCCTCAG
>JANLSD010000268.1:0-18315 GCA_031362245.1 Acaryochloridaceae cyanobacterium OTE_25_metabat_464
TGGCCTGGAGGTGAAATCCGATACATGCCGTCTCATATGCAAGGGTTTTGACCATTTTCTCCCTTTTCTCTTGCACTTTTCAACCCCTTTTTCGCTCAGATGCACTGAAACTCTTATCTTCTATGCTTTTTCAGCAAGCCCAAATTAGTCATTGAAATTGATGGGGATAGTCACTTCACTGATGAAGGAAAAGACTACGACCAAGAAAGAACCCAGAGATTAGAAGGATACGGCTTAGGGGTTCTGAGATTTACGAATCATCAGGTCTTACAAGATTTCAAAAACATTTGTGAAGCAGTACAAAATTGGATCCCCCCTTTTTAAGGGGGGCAGGGGGGATCAATGCAGAATCAAAAGCCTCATCTCTTAAACCGATAGACCTTCCTCAGCCGCTCCCCATCAACACCCAGCAAATATCCTAGAACCACCATCTGGTTAATGACCGTGGTCGCCAATACCCCCCGTTGCAGCCATCGCCGCGCTGAAGTGACCACAGGAGCCGAAACGATCGCAATCTTGCCCAGTCGCTTGAGCCGACGCACCAGCTCAAAATCTTCCATGATGGGCAATGCCGGAAAGCCGCCGATTTTATGAAATGTATCTGCCCTCAGAAACAGCGCCTGATCGCCATAGGGCATCTGAAAAAAGCGCGATCGCCCATTCACCCCCCACTCCACCCACCGTAACTGGGGCGAATCTGCATCAATCCTCAAGGGAAACGCCCCCGCAACTGGCCTCCGCTGACCTGTCGCTAACGCAGCCCGTACTAAAACATCAAATTGAGGGGGCAGGCAAGTATCGGCATGAAGAAACAGCAGAATGTCTCCAGTCGCCGCTTGTGCGCCTAGGTTCATCTGATCAGCGCGTCCAACGGGGCTGGAAATCACCTTGGCACCCATGTTTTGCGCAAGAGAAATCGTGTCGTCTATGGAGCCACCATCCACCACGATGACCTCTGTATTGACGCTGGAGGTGGTGCTGGCGATCGCCCGTTCAATCGACCCGGCCTCGTTCAATGCCGGAATAATAATTGAAATAATGTCGTTAGTGTCCAGAATGTTCCGTCGCGTGAGAGGAGTGCGATTTCAGGGGCTGTTCGACACTTTCTGCAAATACCTCTAGGGCCGCCAGTCGCTGCTCAATCACCGTGAGTCGCTGGGTAAAGGGCTGGATCCCCAGGTAGGACTTCAGCGCCTCAATCACCACATCCGACTTGGATTGCCCGGTTTCTTGCATTCGCGCTGCGATCGCCGCATCCAATTCGGGGGTAATTCGTACCGCAATGAAGGGATTTGCCATAGTCTCAAACTGATTCCCTATTCGGATTGCGTCAGCCAAACACAGGTCAATGTCCCTTCAATCAAGATCGATTGAAGACATCATTGATGCGCTCATCGCTTGGGCAATTGGATAATACCAGCTTGCTTTAGCCCCACTCTCACCCTTGAAACCGAAGTTCATAGAACTGCTACAAGCCTTAACAATTGACGTGCCCAACAATTGCTCTAAAAGTGGTTTGAAATCCTTGCAGGAAGTCTGTTATCATTTGTTATCAGGACAGTATTAGTAGATCTTCTGGCTGCATTAGGTTGCGGATTGGCATTCAATCGTCTCTAGGCAGCGAAAAATAAATCAATTTGATAACTCATTCAGAAACAGTGGGGCTATCCGGTGAGTCGCAAAAAGAAAATTTTGATTGTCGATGATGAAGCCATGATTCGGCGCATTTTATCGACGCGCTTAACGATGGTTGGCTATGATGTTGCTGTTGCTTGCGATGGCGCTGAAGCCCTTGAGGTCTTTGCCGAAGAAAAGCCTGACCTTGTGGTGTTAGACGTGATGATGCCCAAACTCAATGGGCTAGAAGTCTGTCAGGAGCTGCGCAAGACCACGGGTATCCCCATCATTATGCTCACTGCCCTAGGGGATGTGGCGGATCGTATCACTGGGCTACAAATGGGCGCAGATGATTATTTGCCTAAGCCGTTTTCTCCTAAAGAGTTAGAGGAACGGATTAATGTGATTCTGCGGCGAGTGCATGGCAGCAATATGGCGGTGCAGTCGGACAATCCTGTGGCGGGGGTTTTGTTGGCTGGCCCTCTGCGGATTGAAACCTATAAGCGCCAGGTGTTTTTGAATGGCGATCGCATTCAGCTCACGGGCATGGAGTTTGATTTGCTAGAGCTTTTGGCGGGTAACGCAGGCAAAACGGTTTCCCGTGCGGACATTTTGCAGAAGGTTTGGGGCTACAGCCCTCGTCACTACGCCGATATGCGCGTGGTGGATGTGCATGTTTCGCGGCTGCGCTCTAAGATTGGCGACAATCCCAAAAATCCTGAGTTTATCCACACGGACTGGGGGACAGGCTATTTCTTTCAGGGTGTGACAACTGGAAGCAGTGTGCAGGTTGCGATCGCCTAGAAACATATAGCAAATTAAATAAACCCAGCGATTAAAATCGCGGCTACAAGAACAAAACCCGCCTGCGCGGGTTGAAATTTTCTCCTAGTCCGCGCAGGCGGACAACGTTCTTGTAGGCGCGGTTTCAACCGCCAGCCAAAATGATAGATGTTATTTAATCCACGATCCTAAAATGCCATCACTGCGGCAAAGTATGCTCGCTCACCGTGATTTTTTGTTTAAGATTGCAGAGAAGATTGCAATGCTCTATCTCTGCGCCACCTACCATGACTTCTGATCTTAGCCTGACTTCCGATTGCCCTTCTACTCCATTGCTAGGGCAACCAGAGCTATTGGCCCCCGCAGGGTATTGGGACTGTGCTAAGGCGGCAGTTGAGAACGGGGCCGATGCCATCTACTTTGGGCTAGATCGCTTTAATGCAAGAATGCGATCGCAGAATTTCACCGAGTCCGATCTTCCCACCCTCATGGATTTCCTCCATCGACGGGGCGTGAAGGGATACATCACCTTTAATACGCTGATTTTTCCCAGTGAGCTGAAAGACGCCGAGCAGTACCTGCGTACCATCATTGCCGCTGGTGTAGATGCCGCTATCGTCCAAGACGTAGGGATTTGTCGGCTGATTCGTCACCTATCCCCAGATTTTCCCATCCACGCCTCTACTCAAATGACTGTAACGAGTGCGGCAGGGGTTCAATTTGCCCAAGACCTTGGTTGTCAGTTAGTGGTACTGGCACGGGAATGCTCAATCCAAGAAATCAATAAAATTCAAACGCAGTTGGGCGAACAAAATCTTTCCCTGCCCCTAGAAGTGTTTGTGCATGGGGCGCTCTGTGTGGCCTATTCCGGTCAATGTTTGACGAGCGAATCTTTGGGTGGGCGCTCTGCCAACCGAGGTGAGTGTGCTCAAGCTTGCCGGATGCCCTACGAGCTGATTGTGGATGGGGAAAAGCTGGAGTTAGATGATCGCAATTACCTCCTCAGCCCCCAAGATCTAGCTGGACTGGACGTGTTGCCAGAGTTAATTCAAGCAGGCGTAAGCTGTCTCAAAATTGAAGGACGGCTCAAAGCACCTGAGTACGTGGCAAACGTCACGCGGGTTTATCGTCAGGCCATTGATCGCGTTTTGGGGAAAGACGCCACAACTGCGCCCGCCGATCAATATAACCTTGAAATGGCCTTTTCGCGGGGGCTTTACACAGGTTGGTTCAAGGGCATTGATAACCAAGAACTGGTTCACGCAAGGTTTGGCAAAAAACGGGGCGTGTACCTTGGGGAAGTGAGTCAAATCAACGGCGACAAAATAAGACTCAAGCTTGAAGCCCCTCTAAAACTGGGCGATGGCGTGGTGTTTGACTGCGGACACCCCGAAGCCCCCGAAGAAGGCGGTCGCATCTACGCCATCGATCCGGCGGGCAAAGACGTGTGGCTGACATTTGGGCGCGATCGCCTCAATTTCCGCCACATCCACGTTGGCGACAAACTCTGGAAAACCAGTGACCCAGAACTCGATCGTCACGTCCGTCAAACCTACGAAGGCGATACCCCCAAATTTCAGCAGTCGATCGCAATGGAAATCCACGGCAGCGAAGGGACTGTGTTGATGGCGATCGCCCGTGACCGACAAGGCCACATCGTCCAAGTCGAGTCGGATACGCCCCTGAGTGCAGCCCATACCCAACCCCTCACCACCGAAAAACTAGAGGCGCAGTTAGGGCGGTTGGGGAATACGCCGTTTAAGTTGGGTGTGCTCACCAATGCCATCGAAGGGGATGTGATGATTCCTGTGAGTGCTTTGAACCGGATGCGGCGGGAGATAGTGGTAAAGCTGGAAGAAGGGCGATCTCGTCCTCACCCCTGGACGCTCAACGCTAGCACTACGGCACAAGATTTACTGCCAAGCCTGCCAGCACCCACCCAAACTCAGCCTGAGATCATTGTATTGGTGCGGAAACTAGAGCAAATCCAAGCCGCACTCAACACAGGCATTCAAACCCTCTACTGTGAATTTGACGATCCCCGTGCCTATCGAGAGGCTGTAGAGATTTTCCGAAAGCATCAAACCACGCCAGAAGAAACCATCTGGGTCGCGCCGCCGCGCATTACAAAATCCGGTGAGCAGTGGATTTTAGAACAGGTGCGTCGTTCTAATGCCGATGGCTACCTGGTGCGCAACTACGACCATCTCAACTTTTTTGCCAACGATCGCTGCATTGGGGATTTTTCGCTCAATGTGGCTAATGCGATCGCCGCCACCCACTTCCGCACCTTTGGCCTAGAACGCCTCACCGCTTCTTACGACCTCAACATTCAGCAGCTCAGCGATCTCTTGCAAAGCTGCCCCCCAGAGTGGCTCGAAATTACGATTCACCAACACATGCCCATGTTTCATATGGAGCACTGTGTGTTCTGCGCCTTTTTGTCTGAAGGCAAAGACTTCCGCGATTGCGGTAGACCCTGTGAGACGCGTGAGGTGAAACTGCGCGATCGCGTCGGCACTGAGCACATCCTCCAAGCCGATGCAGGCTGCCGCAATACCGTCTTTAACGGAACGGCCCAGACGGGCGCAGAACATATGCAGCGATTGATTGACCTAGGGGCAAGGACCTTTAGAATTGAATTTCTTCAAGAAACCCCCGCTCAAGTTGAACAAACCATTTTGCAGTATCGTCAACTGCTTAACGGCAAGATGACGGGCACCCAACTGTGGCGAACCTTAAAACTGCACAGTCAACTGGGTGTTACCCGTGGATCCCTGACTGGCAGTTCAAGCACCCCTATTGCATAATAGGCAGAATATAATCTGCTCCGCTCATTTCTTGCTTAACGGACTTCTATAATGCATTTTGACTTAGCCGAATGGATTCGCAGCTTTGGATATTTTGGTGTGTGGGCCATTGTACTCATTATTTTTTTTGAATCATTTCTATTATTCTTCTTACCAGGAGACAGTCTCCTCTTCATTGGCGGTTTTTTAGCCTCTACGGGCAGTATTAATATTTGGGTTTTGGTCTTTGGCTGTTTTGCAGCGGCAGTATTGGGCAACAACGTGGGCTATGCGCTGGGTCAAAAATATGGTCGCCGCTTCTTTCTGCGGGAAAACTCACGACTGTTTACCCAGGACAATCTAACCCGCACTCAAGATTTTTACGATAAACATGGGGGCAAAACCATTATTTTGGCCCGATTCTTACCCATTGTGCGAACTTTTGCACCAGTGGTGGCGGGCATTGGCACCATGAAATATAAGGTTTTTACACTTTATAACCTAGTTGGCGCTTCTCTTTGGGCAATAGGCTTACCGTTGGCTGGTTACTTTTTAGGGAAAAGAATTGATCCCAAGGTCATGGAAGCTAATTTAATTTGGATTACATTGGGCATCATTGTTACGTCTTTGGTGCCATCCGTTCTCCATGTGCTGCTTGACAAAAAAAAATCCTAACAACCTTGCAATCGAATGCTTCATCGTTGTTAGGAGGACTTGGAACGTTTGTGTTTAACTAAGCGTTTTCTTCCGTTTTCGCAGCGGCTGGTTCTGGTGCAGTGGGCGTAGGTGCAGGAGCGGCAGCGACCGCTTTAACGATGGGAGTCACTTCTGGTGCAGACAATCCCAATTGTTCCCTGGCTTGAGTCATCACCTTGGTTGCCGTCGTGCGACTCGCTGAAGCAAAAAACTGGCTAACTTGTGTCACAACATTTTCAGATTTTGGCTCTGGGATGCCTTCATACCAAGTCCTCAGTTGCTGACCAGAGGTTTTGGAGGTCGTCCATAGCCAAGTTACAAAAACCAAGCCTAAGCAAAATACAAGCCACAGTAACCGTCCTGTTTCTCGTAAAATATTCCAGGTGGTTTGGACGGTTTTTTGATATGTCCCGAGAGATTCTTGGTCAGAAACGGTTTTCCACCATACTTTAACCTGGTCTACCAATTGATAACTCATTTTTTAAATACTCCATCTTCCATAGTAAAAAATAGGCATAAACCTATAAGTCGCGACTCAATCAAGCTGTTAAGTAAAGGTTAATGATCAGTTCAACTAGATTTTTTTAAACCTGGTAATCAATCACCATTGCCTCAACCGCAAAAGAATGTCCGCAGCTACAGGTTTGCTTCGCATTGGGATTATGGAAGCGGAAACTGCCCCCCATCAAGTCTTCGGAATAATCTAGGGTTAAACCATTCACGTAGGCCAAGCTATTACGACTCACCACCACTTGGATGTTGTCGCATTCAAACAATTGGTCATCAGACTCAATGGCTTCAGTAAAGTCAAGCTGATAGGATAAACCCGCGCAACCCTTGGGCTGCACACTCAACCGTAACGCTCCACTATTCGTCTGAAGATGCTTATCCTGAAGACGTTTTACTTCGTTTGCCGCTGTTGTGCTGAGGCGAATCATAAACCATACTCAACTTAGAAATGACGCGCTATTGATGAGGGTGGAGCCTTATGCAGCGTGTTACATTCCCTGTGAGAAATTATCGCGCATAGTCATCATCAAACCGCACAATATCATCTTCGCCTAAATACTCACCATTTTGAACTTCAATAATGACGAGGGCGACTTTGCCAGGGTTTTCAAGGCGATGGGTTGCAAAACGGTGGACGTAGGTAGACTCATTGGTCGCCAGCATAATGATTTCCTCGTCCCGCGTCACCTTGGCGATGCCGGAAATGACAATCCAGTGTTCGCTGCGGTGATGGTGCATCTGAAGGCTGAGGCGATGGCCTGGGTTCACTTCAATTCGCTTAATTTTGTAGCCTGGGCCTTCATCTAGGATGGTGAAGGCACCCCAAGGTCGCAACTCAGTGGCAGCAAGCGTCTGAGTGGGAAGGACGGTAAGAGAATCCATAGTTTTGAGTGGTGTCATAATATTGACCTCAAATAATTTTACTTTAGTGATTTTTACTTTAGTGATTTTTGCTTTATGTTACCCGTGTCAACGCTAGATGAAATCAAGGGCTGAAAAAATATCCCAATTCCATTTTGAACCCGTGCGGCAGTACTGGGGTGCCGATCTAAAATTTGTCCTCCAAGGTAAAGGGTTGTAGAGCTTCCGCCATCTAGGTTCAAGGCGTTGATGGACCCAAGACGCTGCATAATCTGCGCCCATTCCCCTAGGGTTGGCCCTGCGCCACCGATGCGATTATGGGTGACGGCCAGGAGGACGGTTCCATCTGCTGTTTGCCCAATACCGCTGCGATCGGCTTCCTGGATTGCGAAGGGTGGGCTGAACTGCTCTGCGATCGCATCCACCACCACGCGCCCATTCTCAACCAACACAGGGCCTGCCCCCACAATGTTAGGGAACGCCTCAAACTCTGGACGAGAAGACTGCATTTTGTACTGGATCGCAGTGCCGATCGCCAATTCTGGCCCCACAGGCATCGCTCTCGCCACCAACAAAGCGCCATTTTTTGGGATCGCAACGCTCTGGCCCGCGACCGCAGGCTCCACAGACTGCACCTGATTATTCATCACGGTAATAATCTGTTCTTTGTCCAAAACAGGGGTATAGGTTGCGCCCCAGAGCGATGTATAGCGGGCAATGCCTTTTTGCGGGTAGCCACTATTGCTGAAGGTAATGGGGAGGGTTGCACCCGTGCTCGTCACAATCTGCTCTTGAAGCATCATGCGCCCCACCTTAAACCGCCCCTGGGCATCCCAGGCCATCACCCCTCGGTTAAGGATGGGACTCGACATCCAGGTTCCGTCGCGACGAATTGCGCCTAAGGGAGAGGAGCGATCGCGCCCAAAATAACCCGCGTTAATCGCCCCTGCCGCCTGATTGCGCTGGGCCATCTTAGCAAGTCCCTCTAACCCCATTACCCCAGTGGTACCACTCCAAAAGGGGAGAATTTTGAGTCCCGGCTGACGCGGATCAATGGCTAACCAGGTCACGGGAAACTGGGCCTGACCCACACTCACCACAGCTTCTCGCCACTCCAGTCCAGCGGCCCAGGTAATCCGACGGGTGCTCATCCCAGGTTGTCGCATATCCAACACCAGGCGAGGCGGGTTGCCTAAGGTAGAGAACTGAGGCTGAAAGTCGCCTTTGATGGTGCCCTGAATTAAAGTCTGATTTTGTTGCGGGGTGATCTTCAATGTCCTTAACCCCACACCAGACTCAACCGATAGCGTCTTCGGCGACTCAGCCCCAAATGAGGCATCCAGCTCAAGGGTAAATTCACGATCCGTTTTCCCAGAGCGACTGTTCGTCAACGCAGTCATCCGCCAGGGCGCAATCCGATCCAATAGCATCACGAGCTGTTCCCCCCAGGGCTGCCTGCTAATCTTAAAAGATTGAGCCATAGCAGCCCCTGTACCGATCTTAAGAACACCGCCTTGGGTCTCTAGTTGCCATCCCCACTGACGCGCAGCTTGAGAAATGGCAAGGTAGCGAACGGTTTTGCTGGAATTAAATTGCGTAGAAAGGATCTTAGGGGTACTCGAAAACCATTGAACAGGCTGCTGGGTTGGATTGGTGCTGTCTAGCAACTTTCCGCCGAGGGCACGCATCCAAAGGCTGTCGCTAATGCCAAGTTCGGGCTGCCCAGATCTAGGGTTTGTCCATTTGGCCCAAGCGCCCGTAAAGGGTTTACCGTTGATGAAAATCTGATTGCTTTCTTGCAGCGATAACGCAGAGGGCTGAAGGGAAGCATCTGCCCATGCGACGGGCACAGACAACCCAAACATCCCAAGGGATAGCATGATCCCCAAGGACTGCTTTAGCTTTACGAACTGTGGTACAGAATGACCCATGCCAACGCTACGGAAGCTTCGCTGGGCTAGACGTTGTGGGGGCGGGTGCTACTGCTGGAGTCTTCACCTGCTGCTGCTTTTTGCGGTATTCACTCAAGGCGTCCTTGAAACTGTCATCTTGCTCAGCGGCAAAATCGTTGGGGTTGCGACCATTGAGGGACTGAATTTTATTAATCAGACCAAATAGCGAAGACGCGCTTTGATCTCGATTGCTAAAAGGATTATCTTGATTGGCGTTAGGGTCACTGCCTGGAGGTGTTATGCTCTGGGCCAGGAGTGGCGCTGCCTGAGTTCCTAAAAGTGCAGCCAACCCGCCGCCGAATAATATAGATTTCAAAATGTAAGCCGAACGTTCCATAACGCACCCTTCAATCAATGACTTTGATTTTGTATATGGGCAAGGTAGTGGTTTCTGTTCCATCGGCTAACCTTCGCCCCTGACTGTACCCAAGATAGCAATTTTTCTTGCCGATGCTTAGGATCACTCTGGTTGAAGACTGCTTTAAGCGGTCCCATTGTTCCCCTAAGGATCGTGGATTAAATAAAACCCAGCGATTGAAATCGCGGCTACAAGAACAAAACCTGCCTACGCAGGTTGAAATCCGCTCCTAGTCCGCGTAGGCGGACATCGTTCTTGTAGGCGCGGTTTCAACCGCCAGCCTAATTCTGGATCTTTTTAATCCGTGATCCTAACGCAGCTTACAGACCCAGGGGGTGCTGGGTTGGTAGCCCGACTTGTCTGGGGAATGTAGCAGGTGTGGGTTGATCTTTACATATGTATAAACAATGACGCTGTGCTTGAGTAAGTGGCGTGGTGGTATTGCGAACCTCGGTTAATGTTCCGCCTAGCTGTATTAACGCTTGTTGTAATGCTTGCTCTTCTTCTAGACTCCATTGACCGCGATAAATGACAGCAGTTCCGCCCACGGTTAAAAACGGCAGTGTATATTCGGCACAGCTAGAGACAGGGCCAACGGCTCGGATTAGGGCCATGTCATAGCTGGCGCGATCGCCCTTTTTTCTTGCCAAGATTTCGGCGCGATCGCACACGGGATAAGCATTCACTAGGGACAATGCTTGACAGAGGGTTTCCAGGCAGGTGACTTTTTTACGGGTTGAGTCCAGCAGCGTAACTTCCCAAGGCGGTTCAGTCGCAGGCTCTGGGCAAGAAGCGGACTCCTGATGCGCAGCTATCGCCATCGGAATCCCTGGAAATCCACCCCCAGTGCCCACATCAATCACGCGGAGCGAATTTAGAGGCGCATTGAGCCAAGGCTGAATGCCCCAGAGAGAATCCCACAGATGTTTTTCCCAAAACGCTTCAGGGCTGGTAATACGGGTCAAGTTGACCCCCGTGTTCAAAATGGAAAGCTCAGTCAAAAGAGATTGAAACAGTGCCTGCTGCGGTTCAGTGGGAGACCAATTGAGCGTGTTTTGCCAAATCTCCAGGAAACGTGGCAGCACTAGACTAGAGAATTCAGACATGCGCTGGAGAAAAATTTACGACGGGAAGAATCAGAAAAATTAATAGAAGGAGTGTGAACACAACGGTTACGAAACCGAAGGCGCTACATCATGGAACGGATCTAGCGAATTGACGCTGAGCCGCTGTTTTAGATTCTGGGGGGAAATCGCTTCAATCTTGCCCTCTTGAATGAGCCAACAGCGGTCAGCCACCTCTAACAGTTCAGCAGGCTCATGGGTGACAGCCAGCAAACTCCAGCGCTGCTTCAGCTTTTTAAGCACATTGACCAACTGCCGACGCATAGACCAGTCTAACCCTGCCGTGGGTTCATCCAAGAGCAGCAAATGGGGCTGACGAATCAACTGCACCGCAAGAGACAGCCGTCGCTGTTGACCGCCACTTAAAGACTGAGGAGACGTATGGAGTGATAGCTGCTCTAAACCCACGGACTCTAACGCTTCATAGACCTGATCCGTTGAGATTTCAGGATGGCCTAGGCGCAATTCTTCTACTACTGTGCCGCCACAAAAATGCCGCTCTGGGAACTGAAATACAAGCCCCGCCAATTGCTGAAGATCCGTTGGCGCTAACGCCTGCCGCCGCCAATGCAGCGTGCCCGAGGTGGGAGTCGCCAGACCAGACAAAAGTTCGAGCAGCGTACTTTTGCCCGATCCACTTGGCCCAATAATGAGACCCATTTCCTGAGAACCCAGCTCCAAATTGACCTGCTTTAAGATTGGCTCAGGGGTTGCTGGAGGATGGTAGACCAAGTTTTTGATATAAAGCATTGCTAAAAGTATGGATTCTCAAAGAAAGTGCCAAGGTGCTTAAACAGTGTTGTTTCCCTAGCTCGCCACAAAGGCGTTCCTAAAGTTTAACCGTCAATTTGGCGTGGACACCCGTATTTGTAAGGAGATTAGAAAAGGATTGAGAAACGCTTCGTGACAAAGTTCTCAGGGAATGGATCTTTTATCGCTTGCAGGGGAACGCTAAGGATAGGTGCTTATCTTTCTCATTAAATCAACAGGGAGTTTATCTTGACGAGATTGAATGCCCTACTTTTCCAAGACTGCAGTTAGAGTTCTACACTCTGGGCAGCCCAAACGGTATTCACAAAACGATGTGCAAAGTATGCTTCTAAACACTTCCATGCTTTTGGCAATTAAGACACAATCCCGTAGCAGAAGTAACAGCAACACTGGAACTCATTCTCCTAAAGTAGTTTGTCCTCTATCCACAGCAAGTATTAATCCACTCAAAGTGCCTCGAACCATCTCAACTTTGGATGTGACGACCCTTCATATCCCCTCCAGTCCCATCACTGATTTTTTGCCGACTCCCATTGTTGCCAAAGAGACGATCCCCGTTCATAAGGTGATTGGATCTTCGGTAACAGCCTTACCATTTGACGCTCAAATGAAGGTCATTGTAGGGTGGGCTGCACAACGCCTTAATAAGATGGTCTGTGTTGCCAATGCCCATATGCTGATGGAGGCGCACTGGAACCCCGAGTTTGCGGACGTTCTGGAAAATGCAGACATTGTGACGTCCGACGGTATGCCCATTGTTTGGATGATGAAGCTGTTGGGTGTCCGTAGCCAAGAACGGGTGGCTGGGATGGATATCCTCATGGAGCTGTGTCGCTTATCCATGCAGCAAAACCTTAAAGTCTACTTTCTAGGCTGTCAACAATCTGTTTTAGATCAGATGAAGGCAAGATTGGAGATTGACTTTCCCAAATTGGCTGTTGCAGGCATGGAACCGCTTCCTTTTCGGCCTATGACGACGGACGAAGAGGATGATGTGTTAGGCCGAATTCAGGCCAGTGGTGCAAATTTAGTGTTTGTATCTTTGGGTTGTCCTAAGCAAGAGAAATGGATGGCGCAACATCGCAGTCGGGTCAATGCGGTCATGATTGGTTTGGGCGGTGCATTTCCGGTCTATGGTGGGATCAAAAAATGGGCACCTCGCTGGGTGCGAGACGCAGGCTTAGAATGGGCCTATCGGTTAATGCAAGAGCCGCGAAGGTTAGCAAAACGCTATGGTAAAACCAATCAGGCGTTTCTATGGTTGTCTTTAAAGCAGTTGTTTCAAGTTGGATTTCAAAAGGTTCTGAAGCCTTAAGGGAAGGTTGTGAAACTGTCTCGGTGGTTCCCATGCACTGTTACAGTGAAGACGATAACAGTCTCAGCAACCGCGATCGCTGAGCTGTGTACCCAAAGTCCGCAACGGTAAACCAACGCTATGCAGGTTGAATTTCGAGAATTTAATCCATTTGATCTATGGATTTGGATTGAGTTTGAAACCACTCCATCTGAGCAGGAAAAGCTCTATCTTGAACAAGTTTTTGAATCTTGGTTCTACCTCGGTAAACTGGGCGCGTTTAATGCCGAAAATCTTCAGGTTCAAGATGCAGGGCTAGACCTGAATTACCTAGACTTTAACGAAAGTTCTGGCTCCATGATGGCGCTCATGCACAACATGGGGAACTTTGAGTATGAAAGCTACTGGGGACGCTGCTGGTTTGATTTGGGGACGAGTGATGCGATCGCCCTAGACGTCCTCCTTAATGCCCTGGTTCAGTTCAGCAAAGATTTTGTGCATCTTGAGCGCATTTTTATTGGTGGAGAAAACGAAGATTGGCCCATAGAAGGGAGCGAAAGCAAGCCCTTCTATGAAGACAATGAGTGAACCCCAAAGTTCAGCGATTTAGACGTAGTGAAACACTGAAGCGTTGGACAAATCTAAGTTGGCGATCGCCACACCCTGGATAATTCCTAGTAACTCATTAGGATCTTTCGCGAGGAAAATCCCTGTGCCATTGGCTAATCCAACTGGAGCACTCCCCAACACATAGTCGCTGGCGCTGCCATGAAGTTGAATGGAGTCTTCTGCCCAAAGATCGGTGATTAGGGCATAGTCTTGTAGACCCGTGCCGACATAGTAGGTACTGTTTTGATCTCCAAGTACAAACGTATCGGCTCCTTTATTGCCCATAAACAGGTCAACCTCACTTTTGCCCGGATTTGCCAGAGTGCTGTCTACGCCTAGGAGGATATCGTCCCCATTGCCGCCGAATACGTATCTTTGGGCTAGACCTGTTAAGTCAGAGGAAGCCTCTGGATTGAAGCTACTGGTCGAAGGGCTAAACAAAGACTCGCTCTGGGCAATTTGCCAGCTCCTTGAAAATTCACCGTAAAGGGTTTCTGGGGCTAACGGATTCACCAGAATGGTGCCATCCCGTAGAGCCAAATCGTCTTCAGCGTTGCCATTATTGTTACCCAACAACCCCACTACGTTTTGACCACCCACCAAATCTAGGGTTGGATCCATCAAAAATCCATGATAGACGGCATTTTTGAGGATATCGCCATTGGCATAGGTGATGGTGTACAGATCCCCTTCGATGCCGTAGCCAGCAATGGCTGTTCGAGTAATACTACCGCTCCCTAACGCCTGAGGTGCTCCAATGGCTAAGGATACGGAAAGATTATTGATCAGCGGAAGAGGTTGATCGATATAAAATTCAATTCGATTGCCATCTACTACCGTCGCCAACCCTGTATTGATGGTGGTGTTGGGATTAGCCACCCAAGGCGTTTGACGCACCTGAACCTCAAGACCACTCTCTAGTCCCCGCACTAATATAAAATCGCCAGTGGCTTGAAAATCATAGTGGAACCCGTCAAAGGTATAAATGTGAGGGTCGCCCGTCGAACCGCCATTGCTAACGGGCGTGATGTTGATGGCGACAGTTTGAGTCGCAACACCACCCTGTCCATCACTTACGGTATAGCTGAAGTCACCTGCCGCCCCATTTGCTTTGCTCGTAGGGACAAATACTAGGGTTGTTAATTGAGCTAGGGTAAGAGAAGCCCCCGCTTTAACAACGGTGCCATCACTCAATCGAATCTCTCCCTTTGCGGCATCAGGAATAGAATTAACGACTAGCGTTAATGGATCTCCATCAACATCTGTCGGGGCTGTAATGCCGAGAGAAGTTGGCGTTGCGTCTTGTAAAAGGGTTAGCGTTTTATTGGTATTAGCGACAGGGGCAGTATTGACCAGGGCAGGTGGGAGGTCAAAGTCCACGCGGGTCAAAGTATTGGCATTAAAGTTTCGGAGAATGCCTAAATCCTGAACCGTTCCGCCGATATTTGCCCTAAGGGTTGTGTCTGCCCCAGTTTGCACTCGAATCAGGTCAGTAAAAGTCTTGACTTCAGGAATCGCGGTAATGCGGATTTTGTCGTCGCCCTGGGTGAAATCGAGAAGTTCATTGGGGGTGAACGGAACACCGTTGGGGGTGATGTAGAAGATGTCCTTGTCTGCGCCACCCGTCAGTTTATTGGCACCAATGCCACCATAGATGACATCATCTCCGGCATCGCCAAAGAGGGAGTCGTTGAGATCGCCAAAGAGGCTATCATTTCCATCGCCACCAAACAAGGAGTTAGAGCCATTGCCATCGGAGTAAAGGCTATCGTTACCCAGATCGCCAAAAGCTTGGTCGTTGGTGAGGGCAAATAATTCGTCGTTGCCGTCACCCCCCCTAAGGATGTTGTTGCCTGCTCCCGTTGTTGCATCTAGGGAATCGTTCCCTTCAAGACCCAGCAGTTCGTTGCCACTGCTACCTGCGGGTAAAAACAAAAGGTCATCATTAGAAGTTCCGTTTAACGTTGCCACCCAGGTCTCCTTAACAGTAGCGGTGAAAATTTGAGTCGATGTAGATGCGGTCAATCTGATGCTTTTGAGCGAAATGGGCAAAGGTTAAATCCTTTACCCATTCCTTGCGTTAAAAGTCCCTAAACCTAGCTGAATAAAAACTGGCTGGGATTGGTCAAACTGAGGTCAGTTGCTTGGATGCCTGTCAGAGTTGCCAGGGTTTGGCTCCCAAATAAAATAGAGGTATCTGAACCCACTTGGCTTAAAGTGAGCGATGTGGCTGAGATAGCGAGGCTGGCAGCACCCGAGAACCCAATCACATCGGTTCCAATCTGGAAGTCAAGGACGGTATTGCGTCCGCTAGGAACTTCACCGTTAACCAACCAAAATTGGTCATTTCCTGCTCCACCAGCAAGGAGGTTATCTCCGCCAGTTTGAACGTAGAACTTGTCGTTGCCGTCGCCACCTAAGGCGCGATCGCCTTTGCCCAGAAAGAACAGATCGTCACCTGCACCGCCAGACATGCGGTTGCCGCCCTTGCCGTCCGTGGCATCAAAGGTATCGCTGCCGTCGCCACCAAACACGCGATCGTTTTGGTTCACAAAAATCGTATCGGCACCTTTGCCCGCATTAATACGATTTCCGCCAGCAGTGAGGGAAGCTGCCACGGTGGTTGTATCAATCTCGTCGTTGCCAGCGCCCGTAAATAGAATGTCTTTTTCACCATCAAAGACGCTGCCCTTGGCGGCAATGACAGTATCGTTTCCAGTTGTTCCAGCGGTTGAGAGGCGATCTTCTTGCACAGGCAAGGCCAGTAAAATCTGCCCACCCTCGGCATAGACATTCAGATTGGCCGTGCTCGCTGCTTGACCATTGGCGGTGCCAGGGACAGTGTGGGCCTGAACATCAAAGAGAAAACCACTCGTACCCGCGACGTTGGTTGAAGGAATCTCGATAATGCCTGAAGATTCCCACTGTCCTTTGGAAGCAGGGTTGTTAAACTGTGTTCCGCCTGCATTTTCATCAAGGGAGAACAACTGTGTAACTGCTTTGGTGGTGGGATTAAAAGAAAAGATTCCAGCTTCACGGTTCTCGGACGCATACAGCGCACCACCGAAAGCCGTTTCATCCTCCATGAGCTGCACATTGCCGTTACGATCAACCACTAAGTTGTCATAGCTCGCACCCTTACCAGGGCCACCCGTCAACACCACTTCAAAATTTGAAATTGCAGCGGTTGGATCGGTTGTATTCAAAGAGAACTTGTAAAGCTTACCGTAGGGATCTTCAGCTTCGGCTGGGGTCGCTGCGATATTGACATTGTTGGTTCCAGCACTGGTTGTTCCAGGTTTTTGAGTCGTACCAGTGGTCACAAAATAGAAGGTGCCGGGATTGGTTGGGTCTTCCCCAAAGTCTTCAATCCGCTGAAAGTTAGTTGAGTTTCCAGGTGTATTTGAAAACGTAGAAAGGTCAACACCATTCGCTTTAGGTGCGCCCGTAGGGTCAAACACAGCAGATTTGTCAACCTTTGTCCAGGTTGCGTTCTTCTTGACGCCTTCGCCAACTTGCCCAATGTAATCCGTTGCCTCTACCCTGAGGACGTAGAGATCTCCATTGCTGAAGCCATTGGGGTCTGCGGCAGTTTTGGTGCCCACCCACATGTAAAGTTCACCATCCGAGTTATCTTCGGTGGAAAACAAGACGGTTTTGGAACCCAGGGCGGTATCTCGATACTGAGTTGGCGCAACGACGTTTTCTTTGGCATAGCGCCCGAGACCATCTAGGGCAACAGCGTTACCATCTGGAGTGAGCGCCCAACCCCGACTGGTGTTACCCGTTTCTTCAGGGGCAAAAAATACAGGGACTTTATTGCCAGTTTTATCGACAAAGCCAGTATCTGCTAGAAACGCAGAGCAAAAACGACCAAAGGCACCATTGCCAGACGCTTGCAGGTTTGTGGTGACACCATTTACGGTGGACTGGTATAGACCTGTTGAAGTGTTGAGGGTGTAGGTACCCGTTGAATCCGTGGCGCTGTCGATTAAATTTTTGCCACCGATGACATTCCAATTTTCGTCGAAGACAAACAGGGAAACTCTAGCACCCGTAATCTTCTGACCGACTGCGGTACTTGAAATATCAGTTGTTACGGTTTGGCTAAGCTCTTGGTTGACCCAAACATAGTTATAGGTCTTACCACCGATGGTTACTTTTTGAGTCCCCATCCCGTCAGGGATGCCTGTCAAGGCAAAACGTTGAGTAGAGCTTACTGTTGGTGCCAAGGTGCTGCTAAAGGTATTGGTTAAGAGGGGAACCTCGTCACCAACAGTGATTAAAGGAAGGATTTGAAAGTCTGGAGATCCAGAAACATTATTGACGTAGGGCTGAGAGGCAGTTTTGCCTGGAGCTGTGGGGGTGCTGATAATGCCTGTCATGGGTATTTTTGGGGTTTGAATACTTTACTGAGTTGACCTTAAGATGGGGCGCTAAAATGCACACCTGCAAACTCTTACAATATATATTCAACTTTCAAAAAGACTGTTAAATTTCGTTTAAGATGAGATTAAATAAAGGTCAAATTTTGTGAATTTTTTATAAACATTTTAGTCATTGATTTCGTCTATGGTTTATGTGTTAAATTAAAGTCAAAAGAAACTTTTTTTCTTTTGACTTTAATTTCAAGGCTACACTATAATATTTACTTGAAATATTGAATCTATTTTCTATAGGATTTACGCATTGACAAAAATAGTGCGATATGTGTCTATGCTTGTTCAGCCGTCAGATTTTCTGCAATGAACTGTCGAACCACTGGAATAAATAAAGGACATAGTACCGAGCTTCGTTTTTGAAATTCTGGCAAAACACCTTGACCCAACCAAAATCCTTAAGATAGACCACTAGGCCACCGTCAGGAATGTCTAAGGTCTTTATCTGGAGTGGTTTTCCTCTCTCAAGAGAAACCTTGCGATTGTCAGCCACTCCGAATAGAAAACCCACC
>JANLSD010000282.1:0-24840 GCA_031362245.1 Acaryochloridaceae cyanobacterium OTE_25_metabat_464
CATCCTCTCCGTGCATATTGCCGATGTATCCGAACTCGTCGCCATCGGGTCGATTCTGGACAAAGTGGCGATCGCCCGAACCACCACGCAATACTTCAAGACAGGGAACGCCCCGATGCTACCCAGAGCCTTATCCGAAGACAAGCTAAGCCTCTTGGAGTATCAAGACAGACCTACATTAACCGTGAGAGTGACGCTCAACCGCAATGCCCAGATCGAGCATACAGAAATCTTTGAGTCTTGGCTCAGAAGCCGCAGAAGGTTCCATTACCAAGAAGCCGAAGCCGTTCAAAAAGACCCTCAAGAACCTTTCAGCGACCTGCTCCAGACGGCCTATCGTTGGGCAGAACTGCTGTATCGCGATCGCCTCAACGCTGGAGCCATCGGCGGCACCCTGACCGCTCAAGGGGATTGGCTCACCGAAGAGGGAAGCCTCATCCAAGGCCAACGCTACAACAGTCATCTGCTGATCCAAGAATTCATGATCCTCGCCAACCGAGCCGTTGCCCAATGGTTAGCCGACGGAGATATCCCCGCGCTTTACCGGAATCATACCGCCAGGGCGATCGCCCCCGACCGCGAGACCATGTATCAGACGATGCTGAGCCTAGGATCCGCCCAAGCCATCCGGCAGCGGTTAGCAAGCTGGCTGAACCGTGCTGAGTATGGGCCAACCCTCCTCGGTCACTTTGCACTTAACCTGCCAGCATATTGTCACTTCACAAGCCCCATTCGGAGGCTGGCTGATCTGATTAACCATCGCATCGTTAAAGCAATTCTCAAGAACCAACACACCTCCTATAGCAAGAGTGACCTAGAGCAGTTGGGCCAGCATATCGCCCAAGTGACCCGCGACAATGAGCAGGAGACATCCGACTATTTCAAAGAAAAACATCAAGAGCTATATCAAGCCCAGGTAGAGGACACTGAAGAACTCTCAAACAAATCAGAGAAAGAATTTAGCAAACTGCTGAAGTATGCCATCGAAAAGCAGGAGATGAAGGCGCTTATTTCTGAACTCAAATCGCGCTTGGACCTCAGAAAACTGCAATTGGTAGATCTGTATCTGCTGCTGTTTGAGAGTGAAGACAAAGCGCTACAGCACAAAGCCTATGAAAATCTCAAAGCAAATGTGCAGGATGCAGCCAGCATCATTTCAATGGCGACGGCTCAACAAACGGACTGGGACAGTTTTGATTATGTGGATATTCAGCACAGTCAGACCGCACCGTTTCAAACTTGGTTAGAAGTCAAAATCAATGACAACCTATTGACGACGGTTCACCCAAGCGAACACCAGCGAAAGCAACCAGCACGTCATCAAGCCTGTTTGTCGTGGATTGAAGCCTACCTTCAGGAAACGCTCGTATCCCCAGCAGAGCGGGTAGAGCCAGCGCCCAAGGTAGAAGAAGCCCAGGAAAGCATTAAGCCAGTAGCAGAAACGCAGAAACCAGCTCAGACCAAAGCAATGCACCCCGCGCTGGTCAAGCAGCTTAAGGAGGGTCAAAACTTTATCGGGATGCTCGATAGCGTGTGTCAAACGCTGCGATGGGAGAAGCCAGAGTATGAGTTTACGGAATCAGAGCCAGGGTTTGAATGCGAATGCAGACTGAGCGCTCAGGGCGACCTAGTGACTGGAACTGGAGTGGCTATCAAGAAGCAGAGAGCGAAGAACATTGCAGCAGGTCGGGTGCTGGAGCGGTTGCAGGCGATCGCTGAGCAGAAGTGGGGCGAGTGGAGTGCGGCTTTGGGGTAGACCCTGGTCTATCATCTATCTGACTTTGTTTTAGGTGAACAACTTTGGTTTCGGCTTTGGCTCTTTGAGAATTCTCACTTTTTCGGTATATGGTCATAGAGGGCTGAGGCAGATTTAATTCTTTTTCTTTTGCTTGAGTGGGATCTTGATATATCCTGACAGAGAAAAGTGGATAAGCTTAACTTTGTCTAATTCTGGTCACGTCTTCATTTAGTAAACCTTACAAACTCAGATATCCCGGCGATTTTGAAAATGATCATTACGATAGCTTCATTTAAAGGTGGTGTGGGCAAAACCACCACAGCTATTCATCTTTGCCAATATTTCGCCACTTGTAAACCGAAGCGAAAAGTCGTTCTAGCTGACGGCGATCCAAACCGCACAGCAATCGATTGGGCGGAATCATCACAGTTTGATTTGCCATTTGTAGTAGTAGATGCGTCGAAAGATCTGCCAAATTATGATTTGCTCATTGTTGATACACCTGCTCGTACAGAACCAGGTGATCTGGCAGACTTGATCGAAACGTCAACTATAGTTGTCATCCCCACCAAAGTTGACATCTTTGATGTTCGAGCGACACTCGCTTTAGGTTATATGTTGCGCCCTTACCCAGATAAATATCGTATCCTTCTGACTGGATTGCCTCGTGGGAAACGTCTTTATAACGCTGCTAAAAAATTATTTGAGGATGAAAGCTTGAAGTGTTTTGAGGGTGGTATCCAACAATTGACAGTATATAGAGACGCAGCCTATGAAGGCGTTCCCGTTGGGCGTTATAACGAAGTAGGAAAAAAGGCTATGACTGAGTATGAAAATATAGGCTCACAAATCCTGAAGGGGTGGAACAATGCCTAAGTCCCCTTTTGCCGGAGTCAAATCCAGCGCAATTCGTACCCAAATCGATCTTGGTGGCACTGCTAGCCTCTTAGATATTGAGCAAATCAGTGATCGTCCTGGTGGTGATACAAGGTCGTTGAACCTACGTCACATTGAAGCACTTGCCGAGAGCATCGCAGCCTTAGGACTAATACAACCAATTGCAGTTGATAACAAAGGTCATTTGTTAGCAGGGGGACATCGACGAGCTGCGATCAAATATCTCAAGGAACAAAATCTCGACGCTTACCAAGAACATTTTGCCAAGGGCATCCCTATTCACCGTTATGATTTTGATGCAGATGCTGACCCAGATATAGCTTTGGCGATTGAGGCAGCGGAAAATGAAAAACGCAGAGACTACACCCCTACAGAAGTACGTGACTTAGCTTTACGCCTTAGAACCGCAGGATTTCACCATACTAGAGGTAGAGCGAGTGCTGGACAGAAGTCCCTCGCTCCTACTCTCGCTGTCATTGTTGGAAAGTCTATTAGAACAGTTGAGCGTTATTTAGCAGGGACTTCGGAGTTAAACCCGCCAGATGACGGATTTAACAAGCAGCTTAATAAAGCAATCAAAGTAATGCAAAGACTCCAATTGTCATCAGCAACGACTGACGAACAGAAAAACTTGGTAAATGAATTGCCTCAGTTAATTGAACGGCTTAAGCAAGTCTTGGAGTGATAGCTTCCGGCTTAGGAAACTCGCAGTTAAATCCGACAGATGTCGGATTTAGAAAACAAGGGGCAAGGTAAAGCTCGGGAGAGGCAAAACTGTCCACCCCAGCCACCCAAAGCTAAACCACCACATAGCAAAAGCCACAGAGCGAGGCCATCGCTGAGCCAATGTAAGCCGATCGCCATTCCCCCGCCGAGCGATGGCGCAAGGGCGATCGCTCGGCGGTTGATTTGCTTGAGTGTGGCGATCGCTCACTGGGTCGCATAGCTGCGGTTGAAGCCGTAGCATGGCGAGGGTGTGTGGTGATCGTGATCTGAAGATGAACCGAGGGTGAAGCTGGATTAGGCCATTGAGCGATATATTTTCGCTGGGCTTTCGCAAAGCTACTGATGGGGCGATCTTCCTGCCAGAGTCTTTTGTAAGCGGGAGCAAACACCTGCTGAGCCATTATACTAGCGTGCGAGCCTTTGTAGCAGTCTCCACCGTCTGATCTAAATCTGAGGTCAACGTTGGAAGGTATCAGAACAAACAAGCGTTTAGTAACCCAGTAAAGATGCTACGTACTATGTGAGGACTAAACGGCTTGAGTTTCATTCCGCTGGGATAGGTTTAATTGTAAAAAATCTTCTATAGTTTGAGGTACGCCCCAACATACTTATCCAGAGAAGCTCTATGGTTGCTCTATCTGGTATTGCCATCCAAGACAAGATCTACGAAAGCTCTAATTCTCTGGTGTATCGGGGCACCAAAGACGATGGGCTGGCGATCATCGTAAAAATTCTCAAACAAGATTATCCCTCTCCCCAAGAACTGACCCGCTATAGACAGGAATATCAAATTACCCGCTCCCTTAACCAGGAAGGAGCAATCAAGGCATACAGTCAGCAGGATTATCAACGCACGCTTGTTATTCTCTTAGAAGACTTTGGCGGAGAGTCCCTAGAGCAATGGATGCGGCAGTGCTCAGACTTTTGCCCCATGCCCGTATCCACTTTTCTGCGTCTTGCTATAGAACTCACAGATATTCTGGGTAGAATTCATGCCGCCCATGTCATTCATAAGGATGTTAACCCTGGAAATATTGTCCTCAATCTAGAGACTGGCGTTGTCAAGATTATCGACTTCGGAATTGCTACCCAATTTAGCCGCACAAATCCGACGTTCAAAAGCCCTCATATTTTAGAAGGAACACTGGCCTACCTGTCTCCAGAACAAACGGGGAGGATGAACCGATCGCTTGATTACCGCACCGATTTTTACTCACTCGGTGTGACGTTTTACGAACTGCTAACTGGACACCTACCGTTTCCCGCAGCGAACATGCTGGAACTGGTCCATTGTCATATTGCCAAGCAGCCTGTTCCACCTCATGAAATGAATGCAGCGATCCCTAAACCCATTTCAGATATCATTCTGAAACTGATGGCGAAAAATGCGGAGGATCGCTATCAGAGTGCTTGGGGGATCAAAGCAGATTTAGAACTTTGTGCTGACCAATTATCAAAAATCGGTCGCATCGACTCCATTCAACTGGCGCTTCAAGACGTGACGGATCAGTTTCAAATTCCCCAAAAACTCTATGGACGGAATAAAGAAGTTGCACTATTACTGGCTGCGTTCGATCGCGCTGCTCTAGCAGACGATCGCATTGCTGGTTTCCAGAATAATTCAGAAATAAGCTCTAGAGTTGAAATGATGTTGGTCTCTGGCTACGCTGGCATTGGCAAATCAGCGCTCGTGCAAGAACTCTATAAGCCAATCACAGCAAAGCGTGGCTATTTTATCTCTGGTAAGTTCGATCAATTTCAGCGCAATATTCCCTACAGCGCAATTGTTGAGGCTCTGCGAAAGTTGGTGCAGCAGTTATTGAGCGAACCAGAGGAGCAGGTGCAACAATGGCGATCGCGCTTACTACTGGCTTTAGGTAGCAACGGACAACTGATCATTGATGTGATTCCTGAAGTGGAGTTGATCATTGGCCAACAGCCTACCTTAGCTGAAGTTGGCTCGACGGAGGCACAAAATCGGTTTAACCTGGTCTTCCCGAAGTTTATCAGGGCGTGTAGCTCCTATAAACATCCTTTGGTCATGTTTCTAGATGATTTGCAATGGGTCGATTTAGCCACGCTCAGGATGATTGAACTAATGCTGTGCGATCACGAAATGCAATATCTGCTGCTGATCGGCGCTTATCGGGATAATGAAGTTTCTCAAACTCATCCCCTCGTCTCCACATTAGAGAAGCTGAAACAGGAAAATATTGCGGTTAATCAGATCGCCTTAGTGCCACTGGAACTAGAATCAGTGACTCACCTGATCGCGGAAACATTGCATAGCAGTTCTGAAGCGATCGCACCGCTGGCAGAATTAGTGTGGCGTAAAACGAAGGGTAATCCTTACTTTACAAATGAGTTCCTCAAAACCTTATATACCGAAGATCTCGTAAACTTTAATATTAGTCAACGCTGCTGGCAATGGAATGTTGCTGAAATCAACACCAAAAACATTACCGATAATGTCGTGGAGTTAATGATTGGTAAGTTAAAGCAACTCCCAGAACCCACTCAACAGGTTTTACGTTTGGCGGCTTGTGTAGGTGCTGAATTTGATTTAGCAACCCTTTCCGTAATCTGCGAACGATCTGCTGTCGAAGTGTTTGCCGAACTTGCGATCGCGATTCAGTCAGAGTTGATTCTATCGACCTCTGAATTAGATCAGAACTTGTTGATTCAGCATTACAAGTTTCTCCACGATCGGGTGCAGCAGGCTGCTTATACGCTCATTGCTGAGGAGCAACAGCAAGCGGTTCACTTGCAGATCGGTTATCTCTTGCTGCAAAGTAATGGGTCTGAAACTTCGCCAGACAAATTATTTGAGGTCGTTGACCACCTTAATCTAGGCCGTCATCTCATCATTGAACAACAGGAACGCGATCGATTAGCGAGATTGAATCTGAGCGCAGGACAGAAAGCAAAAACGACATCAGCCCATAGTGCTGCCCTGCAATATCTAACGATAGGAATAGAAATGCTAGCTATTGATAGCTGGCAGACTCAATACGCGCTAACCCTTGCTCTATATGAGGAAGCAACAGAATCAGCCTCTCTGTATGATGACTTTCAGCAAATGGAACAATGGGCGATCGTGGTTCTCAATCATGCCATCACGATTCTGGATAGAATTAAAGTCTATATGACGAAGATTCAAAGTTATGTCGCACGGGGGAGACAAACAGAAGCGATTAAGGTAGGGTTGGAAGTTTTAAAGTCACTGGATATTGTCTTGCCAGAGTCACCGACAGAAATTGATGTCCAAAGCAAATTAACCGAAACAGCCGCATACTTTGAGGCGAGAAATAAGGAAGATCTACTTGATTTGCCCTTGATGCAAGCACCGGACAAACTTGCCGCCATGCAAATCTTAGCCAGTTTGATTGGCGCTACCTTTCAAACTGCGCCTAAATTATTACTTTTGATTATCTGCGAACAAGTCAATTTATCGGTTCAGTACGGAAATAATTCCTTCTCAAGCTTTGCCTATGCAACCTATGGTGGCCCTATTCTCAATGGAGCGATCCAAGATTTTAAAGAGGCTTATCAATTTGGCAATCTAGCTTTGAGGTTAGCCGAACGATTTGATCATAAGAAGCTGCGGTCTAAGGTCTTGCAAATGGTTGCCGCACATATTATGCATTGCAAGGATCACGTTAGAGAAACCTTACCTTTGCTACAGGAATCCTATGAAACGGGTTTAGAGACTGGAGACGTTGAATATAGTACCTATGCTGCGGGATTCAAGTGTATGTACTCCCATTTTGCGGGTTTGAACCTCGCGAAGGTTGAATTGGAAACAAGAACTTGCAGTCATGTTTTGGCTCAGCTTAAACAAGAAAATATCTTGAGCTATCTTCATCGATTACAGCAGGTAATTTTCAACTTAATGGAACCCGTTGAAAATCCAACTCGTTTATTGGGAAGTCACTACAATGAAGAGCAGTTTTTACCGATTCACCTTGAAGCAAATGATCGAACGCATCTTCACCATTTATATTTATACAAGCTAATTCTCAGTCATTTATTTGAAGACTACTCGCAGGCATTGGAATGTGCTGTTCAAGCTGAACTTTATGCAGATGGCGTGTTAGGGATTTTTTCTATCCCTGTGCTCAACTTTTATGATTCTTTAGTGCGATTAGAGTTATACCCATCTGCTCCCGTTTTAGAAAAAGAACAACTGCTCCTTAAAACCATCAGCAACCAAGAAAAGATGCAAAGATGGGCAGATCATGCTCCCACGAATTTTCAACATAAATATTATTTAATTGAAGCAGAAAAAGCGCGGGTCTTAGGACAGACTGCTGAAGCAATGAGCTTATATGAGCAGGCGATCGCAGGGGCAAAAGACAACCAATTTATGCAAGAAGAGGCGTTAGCCTATGAGTTAGCAGCTAAGTTCTACCTAGGGCATAGGATGGAGAGAATTGCCCAGACTTGCATCAAAGAGGCGCACTATTGCTATGAGCGTTGGGGCGCTAAAGCAAAAGTTGCTCATCTAGAAGCGAAATATCCAGAGTGGTTCACGCAAGCACTACCTGCGCGCTCAATAGATCTGCATGTCACAAGTCCTAGAGTTACCACAAGCAAGCAAGCAGATGTGGATTTGGATTTGGCGGCGGTCATGAAAGCATCTCAGGCGATCGCGAGTGAAATTGAACTCGATCGGTTGCTCAGTTCCTTGATGCAGATCTTAATTGAGACTGCTGGCGCACAAACAGGGTCTTTGATATTAGAAAACCTAGGAGAATGGACGATTGAGGCAGCTTGCGAACTCAATGATGGAGAGAATGTCTGTACCCCGCGAGTGCTGCAATCGATGCCAATGGCAAATCGCTTACCCGAATCCATTATTCAGTACGTGATTCGGACTCATGAGCCTGTGATCTTGAATGATGCCACTCGTGAAGGTCATTTCATTCATGAGCCATACATCCTGCACCACCAACCGCAGTCACTGCTCTGTTTACCCCTCCTGAATCAAAGTCAGCTTATTGGCGTTTTGTATCTGGAAAATCAATTGGCAACGGGAGTCTTTACACCCGATCGGTCGCAAGTTTTGTATCTATTATCCACTCAGTCGGCGATCGCAATCGCCAATGCCAAGCTCTACTCCAAGCTGCGCGAAGATGAAAGCCGAATGACTCAATTTCTCGAAGCGATTCCAATCGGAGTTGCAGTCGTAGATGCAGTGGGTCGCCCTTACTACGCTAATCAACGGGCAATTCAGCTAACGGGCAAAGGGATTGATCCATCGGTTACAGTCGATCGGATCGCAGAGATTTATCAAGTTTATTTGGCAGGAACGGATCAACCCTATCCGACCGAGAAAATGCCAATCGTCCGTGCATTGAGTGGCGATCGCACTAAGGTTGACGACATAGAAATTCACCATGACAATGTAATGATTCCGATTGAGTCATCAGGAACTCCAGTTTTTGACGAACAGGGAAAAATTGTTTATGCGATCGCCGCCTTTCAAGACATCACAGAGCGCAAACAAACCGAACGCCTCTTAGCCGATTACAACCGTACTTTAGAGCAACAGGTGGCAGAACGAACCGCAGATTTACAGGAAAGCGAAGCTGCACTGCGCGATCAAGAACAGGAATTACGACTGATCACGGATGCTCTCCCCGTTTGTATCTTTTATACCGATCTCAGCCAGCGCTATCGGTTTATTAATCATGCTTGTGAGGTCTGGTTTAACTGTAGTCGGGATGAAATTCTCGGTCGGCGTAATCGTGATTTTCTGGGTGAAGCGGCTTATCAAGTGGTTGAGCCGTATATCAAGCAAGTTTTGACAGGACAGATCACAACCTATGAGGCCGAACTTTCCTATCCGTCTGGCAACAAGCATATCAGTGCAATCTATATCCCCGATTTTGATCGTAATGCTCAAGTGAGGGGATACTATGGTCTGATCCTGGATATCAGCGATCGTATACTCGCTGAGGAAGCGTCGATCTTAGAAGAGCGCAACCGGATGGCGCGGGAAATTCACGATACGCTAGCCCAATCCTTCACAGGCATTCTGGTTCAAATCGGAGCGGCCATGCAAGTGCTAGCAGATGATGCCGATGCAACCCAGACACACCTTGAAATCATTGATGAATTGGCAAGACTTGGACTCGCTGAAGCACGGCGATCGGTGACAGCACTTCGTCCGCAGCTATTGGAAGAGGGCGATTTACACAGCGCCCTGCACCGCCTCGTGACTCAAATGAGAGCCACTGCCGATACCGCTCTGATTTATGAAATTAGAGGTACAGCCTATCCTTTGTCAGCCGAGGTTGAGAATAACTTACTCCGAATTGGACAGGAAGCATTAACCAATGCCATCAAATATGCGAATGCTAACGAGATTCGGGTTGAATTGGTCTATGACAATCCCCAATGTATCTTACGTGTTAAAGACGATGGACGAGGCTTTGGGGTTGGTAGTATCCCATCTAGCGACGGATTTGGATTACTAGGAATGAGTGAACGCGCCGAACGTATTGGCGCACAACTGACGATTCACAGCCAACCGGGTCAGGGAACAGAAATCATTGTCCTTGTAAATCAAGCGTGAGAACCATCATGAGCCAATCAACGAATATTCAGGTTCTGATTGCTGACGATCATTCTATTGTCAGGCAAGGGTTGGCGACGATCATTGACCGCGATCCAGAAATGACGGTAATCGCCCAAGCCGAAGATGGACAAAAGGCGATCGCGCTATTTCGGGAACATCAACCCGATGTGACGCTAATGGATTTACGAATGCCACAGATCGGAGGCGTTGAAGCGATTACAGCGATTTGTGCTGAATTCAAACAGGCCCGGATTATGGTGCTCACAACCTACGATGGCGATGAGGATATCTATCGCGGCTTGCAGGCTGGTGCTCAAGGCTATCTGCTTAAGGACGCGAAACCGAATGAGCTTCTGAATGCAATTCGCACGATTCATAGTGGAAAGAAATATGTGCCGCCAGAAGTGGGGGCAAAACTAGTGCAGCGGATGAGCAATCCAGAACTGAGCGAACGAGAGCTAGATGTACTTCGCTTGATGGCACAGGGGATGAGTAATCTAGACATTGGTGCTGCTTTGAATGTCGGTGAAAGCACGGTCAAATCTCACGTCAATCGAATTTTGAGCAAATTGGGCGTGAACGATCGCACTCAAGCCGTTATTATTTCCGCTAAACGTGGAATTGTCAGTTTGTAGATTGAACTTTAGTTTGAGTTTAGAGTCCAACTTGAGTTGGAGATAGTCCTCCTTTGTGAGATGGACTGATTCATTCATCGTTTGAATGAGCAAAAGTGTCAACTCTGAGTGGACGACAAGTGAGAGTCAGTTTCATATATTGAATTCATGCGAACACGACTAGCAACTGAGTTGAAAAATTTAAGTTTGCTTTATACAGACCGCAGAAAGATGAACTACGACCATAACTACAGTTCATTATTCGTCCCACCTTCAGCACAAGATCACATAAAAGGTGGGCTGAATGCCGCCGTAGTGTTGGTGATGTATGGAGACTATCAATGTTCTCAAAGTGCGGATGTTTATCGACTGATCAAAGTCATTCAGCGACAGCTTAGTGTTTCTTTAGGAGAGAACCATTTATGTTTCATCTTCCGTCATTTTCCCCAAAGCCAGATCCACCCTCACGCTCAACATGCGGCTGAAACAGCTATCGCAGCAGCGGCTCAAGGTCAGTTTTGGCAGATGCATGACCTGTTATTCACCCATTCGCAAGAATTGGGAAACGGTTATCTGGTTGAGTATGCCAATAGCCTAGGACTCGATATTTCTAGATTGTTGCAAGATCTCTCAAAACAAGCCCACGTTGATCGCATTAATAAAGATATGGAAAGTGGCTTGCAAAGTGGAGTGACGACTGCTCCAGCACTGTTTATTAATGACACTCGCTATTGCGATCGCTGGAACATTGAGCCGTTGATGACAGCCATTGTTACGGCAAGTAACTCAGTTCAATGATTAAAAACGTTAGTCACTTCAGGAGATGAGATTATGCCAGCTCAAAGTATAAACGAAATTAATAATCTTGATGGCAGTCAGCTCTTACTGCATCAGCACAAACTCACGACACAACCTCTCTGGCTTTTTGGCACTCGTCTGACCATTATCGCCGATCACACTACAACTGGTGGTCAGTACGATCTAATCGAGGGTTATATCCCACCGGGCACACAAACACCCCTCCATCGCCATACGCGCTATTCTGAACAACTCTACGTACTGGAAGGGGAGTTCACAGTCTGGGCGGGTAAGAACAAGGCTGTGCTAGCCGCTGGCGAAAGCTTTCTGATTTCTCCTGGCATTCCTCACGTCGTTGGCGTGTTGAGCGATAAACCAGCTCGTGGGTTGGTCGTTGCTGCCCCCAGTGCCTTTGCTCGGTTGATTGCAGAAACCGGGACGGTGGGTGAGCAAGAAGCAACTGACATGGCGCTATATGAACACATTTCTGCTGAGATTGGCGACGAATTTCTGGGTCCTCCTGGAACACTGCCTACATGATTCTACGAGAATGCAGCAATCCTCCCGAAACAATGAACAGAGCAAGCGTAGGAGATTTTTATGACTCACTATGACTATATTGTGATTGGCGCAGGTTCGGCAGGGTGTGTCGTTGCCAATCGTTTAACCGAAGACAGCAATACAACGGTGTTACTCCTCGAAGCGGGCAACCCAGATACAAAACCGGAGATTCAAATCCCGTCAGAATGCTTGAGCTTAGTAGGCTCCGAAGTAGACTGGGCATACTTCTCTGAACCAGAACCCTACCTCAATAATCGCAAGATGTTTTGTTCTCGTGGCAAAGTCTTGGGTGGCAGCAGTTCGATTAATTTCATGATGTATGTCCGAGGCAATCATCAAGATTATGACCACTGGCAAGAATTGGGGAATCCCGGCTGGAGTTACCAGAATGTCTTACCCTATTTCAAGAAATCAGAACACCAGCAACGGGAAGCCTCTAAATATCACGGGGTGGGTGGGGAATTGAGTGTCACCGACATCAAGCCTTTAGCTGCGGTGTCTCAACGCTCTGTCGATGCCTGTGTAGCAATGGGATACGACTATAATCCTGACTTCAATGGTGCACAGCAGGAAGGGGTAGGTTCCTATCAATTGACGGTCAAGGATGGTAAGCGGCACAGTGCTGCGGCTGCATTCCTCATGCCTGTTCTCCAGCGTCCCAATTTGACTATAACAACAGGCGCATTGGTGACTCGATTGCTGTTTGAGGGCACCCGCGCTATTGGGGTGGAATATCTGCATGAGGGCACGCTGTACCAGGTCAGTGTTAACCAAGAAGTGATTTTAAGCGCGGGCGCGTTTGATTCACCCAAGTTGCTGATGCTCTCCGGCATTGGTGATGCCGCCCAACTGCAAGCGATGGGTCTTTCTGTAGTGGCTGATTTACCCGGTGTGGGTCAAAATCTCCAAGATCACCTTCTCGTTTGTGTCGTTCAAGAGTCCACTCAAGATATACACCCTGCCATCACCAGTAATGGGATTGAAACCGGATTATTTTTACACAGTGAGGGGAATCTCGAAGTCGCACCCGATTTACAGTGTTTCTTTGGCCCTATTCAGTTCTTAGCACCTGGTTATGCTCCCGCTAACTCAGGATTCACAGGTGCAGTTTCTTTGACCCGTCTCCAAAACATTGGGAGTGTGAGTTTGCGTTCCCCTGATCCTAAAGACACTCCGATGCTTCAGATGAACTATCTGCAAAGTCAAGCCGATGTGCAGAAGCTGGTTGAGGGAATTAAATTAATCCGCCAATTATTTCAGACTAGTGCTTTTGATGAGTTTCGCGGTCAGGAAATTACTCCGGGTGCCAATGTTCAGAGTGATGAGGCACTCGAAGCTTACATTCGGGATACTTGCAGTACGGTGTGGCATCCGGTTGGTACTTGCAAAATGGGCACTGACCCAATGGCAGTTGTAGACCCCGAACTGCGAGTACATGGGATTAAAGGCTTGCGGGTCGTAGATGCCTCCATCATGCCAGCAATCACCACAGGCAATACAAATGCGCCCACCATTATGATTGGCGAAAAAGCCGCCGATTTAATTAAAGCCGCAGGTTGTTTCTCACAACAGACACTTTCAGCGATCGCAAACTAACAGGGAATGCGTGGGCATGAAGCACCACTCAACCAGATAAACGAACACAGCGGAGATTACGACATGAACAGGTTCACCCGCAGGAATGGTATACACCTGCTTTTAATCGCAGCACTTTCCCTAGGAATTATCATGGTCACTTCCCTAGGAACCATCATGAACTCTGCAAGCGCACAAGACAGCAAACCCACTGTCGTCCTCGTGCATGGCGCGTTCGCCGAGTCTTCCAGTTGGAACGGCGTATTGACCAGGCTGATCGCCAAAGGGTATCCGACGGTTGCCGTAGCCAATCCCTTGCGCGGCGTAAAGAGCGACGCGAACTATGTCGCCAGCGTCCTCACGGACATCAAGGGTTCCATCGTGCTGGTCGGGCACTCCTACGGAGGCTCGGTGATTACCGATGCAGTCAATGGCAACAAGAACGTGAAGGCACTGGTCTACGTTGCTGGTTTTGCTCCCGATACGGGCGAGACCGCCGCCAAACTCTCAGGCCGTTACCCAGGCGGCACGCTCGGCCCAACGCTCGCACCGCCAGTTGCTCTGCCCGACGGCGGTAAGGATCTCTACATCCAGCAGTCCAAGTTCCAAGCACAGTTTGCTGCGGATGTGCCCGTTGCCGATGCGAAGCTGATGGCTAGCACCCAGCGACCGATCGCGGAAGCCGCGCTTAACGAGGCTTCCGGCACACCTGCATGGAAGTCCACCCCATCTTGGTTCATCTATGGCGATCGCGACTTGAACATTCCGGCGGCGGCACACGCTTTTATGGCGAAGCGCGCCAATTCAAAGGAGACGATCGCAGTGAAGGGTGCTTCCCATGTGGTGATGGTTTCCCATCCAGACGCGGTCGCCAAACTCATCGAGCAAGCTGCGGCTGCTAACTAGAGAAGAACGCCGATCGCATCTTGTCATCCAAAACTTGGAGCCAAATATGCAACTCATCTCTGTCAATGTAGGACTTCCGCGCGAAGTGACCTGGAAAGGGAGAACCGTTAGCACTGGAATTTTCAAAGAGCCAGTTAGTGAAAGGGTGATGGTGCGATCGCTCAACTTAGACGGTGATGGACAGGCTGACCTGACCGTTCATGGCGGATTGGAGAAAGCAGTCTATGTCTATCCTTTTGAGCATTACGATTACTGGCGAAGTGAATTGCCTGATACAGAGTTGACTCTGGGCAACTTTGGCGAAAATTTCACGACCACTGGGCTAAAAGAAGATGAATTGAACATTGGCGATCGCTTTCAGATTGGCACTGTCAAACTGATGGTGACGCAACCGCGCCTACCCTGCTACAAGCTTGGAATTCGGTTTGGACGACCGGATATGGTGAAACGCTTTCTTGCCAGTCATCGCACCGGATTTTACTTTTCCGTTTTGCAAGAGGGCGAAGTCGGAACTGGAGACACTCTAGAGTTAGTGAGCCGAGATAAGAACAATATCACGGTTGCCGATATCACTCAGATGTATACCCGTGAGCAGAACAATCCAGAGTTACTTCACCGTGCTGCTCAACTTGAAGCGTTACCCGAAAGTTGGCGCGACTACTTCCAGCAACAGAGCCATCGTTAGGCTGTGAAACCACTATAAACTCACAAGGAGTAATCTCATGACCACATTTCGTACCGTTTCGATCGATGGGTTAGATATCTTCTACCGCGAAGCTGGCTCCCGCAGTAATCCCACGATTCTCCTGCTGCATGGCTTTCCCACCTCCTCTCATATGTTCCGCAATCTGATTACTGCGCTTGGCGATCGCTTCCATCTGGTTGCCCCCGATTATCCCGGCTACGGCAACAGTTCGATGCCAACCGTGGATGAGTTTGACTACACGTTCGATCACTTGGCTGAGATCGTGGAGAAATTTATTGCCGCGATCGATCTCAAGAAATATAGCCTTTACGTGATGGATTATGGCGCTCCCATTGGCTATCGGATTGCAGCTAAATATCCAGAACGAGTTGAGGCGCTGATTGTCCAAAATGGGAATGCCTATGAAGAAGGGCTGCGCGAATTTTGGGAGCCGATTAAGGCTTACTGGCAAGACCGTTCTCCTGAGAATGCGGACAAGCTCAGACCCTTTTTTACCCTAGAAACGACGAAGTGGCAATACACCAACGGTGTCCGCAATCTTGAAGCGATTAGTCCAGATACCTGGAATATGGATCAACCCTTCCTCGATCGCCCTGGAAACGATGAGATTCAACTGGCGCTGTTTTATAGCTATGGTACGAATCCACCGTTGTATCCGCAATGGCAGGAGTATTTCCGCAAATATCAGCCACCGACCCTGATTGTTTGGGGTGAGAACGACTACATCTTTCCTGCCGAAGGTGCTTATCCCTACAAGCACGACCTGAAAGACGTTGAATTCCATTTACTCGATACCGGACATTTTGCTCTGGAAGAGGAAGGCGATGCGATCGCAAACCATATCAGCCGCTTTATGACAGCTCACATTGCGTAATCAAAGAGAAAAACCATGAACATCGACAAGGATATTACCGCAGTCGTCATGTTGTAAAAGCAATGAAGTAACGGTTGTTCTTTCAAACTCAAAAACAAAAAGAGATTCGCAATGTCTTACATTACAGTTGGCAAAGAAAATTCTGGCAATATCGATATCTATTACAAAGACTGGGGCGCAGGACAGCCTGTTGTCTTCAGTCACGGCTGGCCTCTGAGTTCTGATAGCTGGGAAGCTCAGATGCTCTATTTAGCCGACCACGACTTTCGCTGCATTGCTCACGACCGTCGCGGACATGGGCGATCGAGCCAACCCTGGAATGGCAACGAGATGGATACCTATGCCGACGATCTCGCCAAATTGATTGAAATGCTAGATCTCAAAGATGCCACCTTAATTGGCTTCTCCACAGGCGGCGGGGAAGTTACCCGCTATATCGGTCGCCACGGCACTGCACGACTCGCCAAAGCTGCACTAATTTCCGCCGTGCCGCCACTGATGCTAAAGACAGAGCAAAATCCTGACGGACTACCCATCGAGGTGTTCGATGGGCTTCGTACTGGCTCCCTCGCCGATCGATCGCAACTCTACCGAGATCTTGGTAGTGGCCCATTCTTCGGCTTCAATCGTCCGGGTGCCAAAATCTCACAGGGCGCGATCGACTGGTTCTGGTTGCAGGGAATGCAAGCGGGGCACAAGAATGCGTTCGACTGCATCAAGGCTTTCTCGGAGACAGATTTCACTGAAGACCTCAAAAAATTTGATGTGCCCACGCTAATCATTCATGGCGATGATGACCAGATTGTCCCGATTGGGGCTGCTGCGATCGCTAGTGCAAAACTTGTGAAGAATGCAACCCTGAAAATCTATCCCGGCGCACCTCACGGACTGACTGACACCCATAAAGATCTCCTCAATGCCGATCTTCTGTCGTTTCTCAAGGACTGACCGTTAGACAATACAAACTGGGAGATGCAATTATGTCTGAAAAGAAAGCATTAACAGACTACCCAATCCATGAATTCCTCGCAGAACGCTGGAGTCCCTATGCCTTCCAGGATCGTCCAGTTTCGGAAGCGGATCTCTGTTCACTATTTGAGGCGGCGCGGTGGGCTGCTTCTTCCTACAATGAGCAACCCTGGAGTTATATCGTTGCGACCAAGGAGAACCCTGAGCTTTTTCAACAACTCCTATCCTGTCTTGTCGAAGCCAACCAATTCTGGGCAAAAGATTCTCCGGTGCTTGCTTTGGGCATTGTCAGTCACAAATTCACTCGTAATCAAGAAGACAACCGAGCAGCGATTCATGACCTTGGACTTGCCACTAGTAATCTTGTCGTAGAAGCAACAGCACGAGGAATTTGTGTTCACCAGATGATTGGAATCCTGCCCGATGAGGCACGCGAACTCTTTGAGATACCGGAGGGGTATGAGGCATGGACAGCGATGGCGATCGGATATCAGGGCGATCCGATGACACTCCCGGATGCGCTCAAGGAACGCGACCTGATGCCAAGGCAGCGGAAGCCATTGGAACAATTTGTATTCGGTGGGAAGTGGGGAAATGTCTCGCCGTTAGTGCTGAAGAAGTTATAAATAATCGAGTTTAATCAAGTTGAGGGAAGGATGCAAATGAATTCTGCATTGGTATAAGCCTAAAAAACTTTTTGGAGGTTTACAGATGAAGATTTTAGTCGCTGGGGCAACAGGCGTGATCGGTCGTCCCCTCATCACTCAATTGCTGAAGAAAGGACATCATGTCGTGGCTCTCACCCGCACTCCAGAAAAAGCCCAGGCTTTATCTCAAATAGGTGTAGAACCTGCGATCGCCGATATATTCGATCCAGATGCTGTTAAGAATGCGATCGCCCACGCGCAGCCAGAAGTGGTGATCGAACAACTCACGGCTCTGCCCAAAACCTATACTGGCGAGTCAATGAGTGCAGCCGCTCCACTGAATACGCGCATCCGTCTCGAAGGTGGTGCAAATGTGTTAGCAGCAGCACAAGCGATGGGCGTGCGACGTTACCTAAGACAGTCGATCGCATTCTGGGCAGTTCCTGGGGCTGGATTGGCTGACGAAGAAACACCGCTATCCTTGGATGCCTCACCCGCAGTTGCAGCAGATGCTCACATAGTCACCAAAATTGAGCATCGCTTACTTGCAACACCTAATCTCGAAGGGATTGCTCTGCGCTATGGATTTCTTTACGGTTCTGGCACTTGGTTTAACTCTGATGGCGATGTGGCGACACAGGTGAGACAGCAACAGTTCCCAATTATTGGAAATGGTGAAGGCGTGTGGTCATGGGTTCACATTGAGGATGCGGCGATCGCGACAGTTGCAGCAGCAGAACGAGGCAATCCTGGCATTTACCTGATCGCAGATGATCGCCCCTTAGAGGTACGCGAGTGGCTCCCTGCGTTTGCGCGATCTCTCGACGCTCTACCGCCCCCGCAAGTGTCGATTGAGGATGCTCTGCAAATTGGTGGTGCGGATGCTGTCTACTACGGGACTCGGATGCGAGGTGCATCAAATGCTAAGGCAAAACGCGAACTCAATTTTCAACCGCGATCATTGGAATGGCTAGAAACTGCCGCTGTCTGTACCAGTTAACCGATCAATATTTCAACCTGATTCCATCGCAGCCGTGAGGCGGTTGCGAAGCATAGCTCATTTCTCGACAGTTGAGGTTTATCGCTCAGGAGGAACAAAGATGAAGATTGCTATCTACGGAACCACGATCGTCGTCCTCCACGCGATCGCAAACGGACTGCATGGTTTAGCGCATGTAGAAATCCCAGTTGCCCTCTCTCTGCTTCAGAGTTTATTTGTGGGGATTGTGATTTTTCCGATTCCCATCCTTGCAGCCGTTTTACTTTGGACACAGTTTTACCGTATCGGTAGCTGGCTCTTGCTAGGATCGATGGCAGGCTCGCTCCTTTTCGGTATCTACAATCATTTCATCGTAATTAGCCCCGACCATGTGTCTCAAGTTTCCTTTGTAGGTTGGGGGCTGCTTTTCCAAGTCACAGCCTTTCTGATATTGATTGTGGATGGATTAGGGAGTGGAGTTGGTATATGGGCATTGAGAAACCTTCAGCAAACAGAACAGGGGGCTTTGTGAATTCTCTGGTTTAGGCGAAAGCCTTTCGATTTAAAGTTCTCCTCCAGAAATCGCTTTATTGCACAAATATGAGCTAGCTCAAGGACTTTATTGAGGGGAAGTGGCAGATTTGAATCACGACAAAGGGTTACAACACCCCAATTCAGGAGACACACATTATGACTCCAACAACACTCAACATCCAAACGGCCCCAGGATATGAAGTATTTGCTATTGCAGGTAAAACGGTTCTCCGCCCTGGTGGACGACGGGCAACACAGCAACTTCTCCAATGGGCTGATTTTAAACCCGGTGAAACCGTTCTAGAGTTAGCCTCTGGTTTAGGAACTAGCGCGATCGCCCTTGCAAAACGCTACCATGTCCGCGTCATTGGCATCGAGAGAAATCCCCACCATCTCGCGCTAGCCCAAGCTAGGGTTAAAGCTGCCGGACTTTCAGATCAAGTCCAAATCCGCCCAGGGAATATCTTTGCGTTAGCAGAAATATCCGAAACTTTTGATTATGCGATCGCCGAAGCAATTCTGACGATGCAATCGGACATCGGCAAAACGAGCATTTTGAAAGGCATATTTGATCGCCTCAATCCAGGCGGACAATTTCTCTCCCATGAAGCGATCGCCCGTCATCATCCAGCAGAACTCCATCGTGACTTTGCTGAAGTGCTACGGGTTAACGCGACACCATTATCCGTTGAAGATTGGATTGTTACCGTTGAATCTACTGGGTTTCAGGTTCAACAGCACCAAACTGGCCCAATGCAATTACTAAATCCAGTGCAGGTGCTTCAGGACGAAGGGATTTTCAATACCTTACAGATTGTTTGGAATCTCTTAACTCAACCCCAGCTTCGCAAGCGTATACTTTCCATCAAACAAGTTTTTCAGCAACACCAACAAGATCTCGGTTACATCATTCTCTCCGCAACTAAGGATTTGTGTCATGACCAATACAGCTTTATTACAGAAAACCTCTGCGATTCGACTGAAAGATGCGATCGCCTATCCTAAATCAGGGGTTCAACGCCAGACTCTATTGGAAGATGCAAATTGTCGGTACATTCTCCTGTCTATGGCAGCAGGCGCAACGCTTGCCGAACATGCTGCACCTCGCAATGCCACAGTCCATGGGATTGAAGGAAAAGGAATCCTCACTCTAAATGGAGAAGCCTTATTACTAGAACTGGGTGTTTTTATCTTTATGCCTGCATCAGCCCTTCATTTTATCAGCGCTGACACTAATCTAAGTGTGTTGTTGATCCTCTCAGAACGAGTGGAGAAGGATTAGAAAGTATGACCTAGCTCAAAGTCTTTTTGACAAACTCTAACACATTAAGCATAGACCAGATTATGAGGGCAACACAATGATGACGCCTCAAGGTAATGCAACCGATCGCAAAGTGAAAATGTTAGCCAAACTCTATCTAGAAAACAGCCCCGCTGAAATATCCGACGAAACGATCACAGAACTATGCGATTGGTTAATGACTGAATTTCAGCAACTTCCACTCAATTTACGCTTTGCAGATTATTCGCATTATGACAGTGCTGAGGCAGTCTTTGCAGATATCGAGCAAGATCAGCTTTGGGTGAGCACCGAAGCCTACGACACTTCGATATACTCCAGTCCATTTTATGGCGCAGTACTTGCCGCACTCCATGACTACGATCATTATCTGTCCCATAGCGATTGGACTTTGGAAGGAGAAATTACGGCCTATCGGGCAACAGCCAATCGTGTCCCTAGTCTCAATATTCAAAAAGTTCTGTATTCCCAAATTGTGCTTAGGGCTGCAACTCATATCTATCTAGGACACACTCCCAAGCCCAAGATTGTTTTTCCTGATCGTCCTAGTGCTACCCACTAAAATGCCACAAATTCGTTAATTCAAGTCATCTAAGTCATTTATCAAAATAGGAACATTACCATGGCTACCACCATCGTCAAAAAAGATACACAAACACTTCATTACGCGACTCGCATTGATATTCCTCCAAAAACACGGGCAGATGTCATCATTCTTCTTAACCAGAGCTTGGCAACATCCTTGGACTTAAAAACACAGATCAAACAGGCCCATTGGAACGTTAAAGGTTCAGACTTCTACTCACTCCATTTGCTGTTTGATGAAACTGCCACAGAAGTAGAAGCATTCATCGATTTGATCGCCGAACGTATCACTACTCTAGGGGGGTATGCTATGGGCACAGCTCGAATTGCGGCTCAAAAATCTGAACTACCAGAATATTCCTTCGAGGCTGTTAACGGAATGGAACACATTGCAGCTTTGGCAGATCGACTGGCAATTTACGCCAAATCTCTCCGTCAAAATATTGATGAAACGGATTCACTGGGCGATATGGATACGAACGATCTGTACGTCGAAATTTCACGGGAGATCGACAAACGATTGTGGTTTCTGGAGGCTCATCTTCAGACTTCATAAAAGCAGTTTATAGATACCTGACAGGCGTAAAGAAGTTCATGACTCAATATGACTATGGAGCAGCCGATTTATTAAGGCCGTAGGCTACATTTCACAGCAAATACTTTGGCTCTTCAGGATTCTCTATGCTGTTTTTCTGGCCTTGACGAGTTTGCAAGGCTTTCAGCCCTGCCGCGTAGCGCCAAAATGTTCACTATAAACATTTGCATACAGAATTCTATAGAGCCAATACTTTCAGCAATTTCAAACTAACAAAAGAGGAAACAACCATGTCACACCATTTCGACTCCCCAACAGCCAAAGAAGATGGACGAGTAGATATTACAGATATCTATGTATTTGCAGGCGAATCCGCCAACACCACCGTTTTGATCATGGCAGTCAATCCATTGGCAGGCGAACTATCGCCGACGACCTTTTGTGCAGGCGCGCTCTATGATTTCAAAATCGATACCAATGCTGATGTTATCGAAGACCTTGATTACCGCATTACCTTTGGAGAACCTGATGCAAACGGTATTCAACGAATCGAGCTGCAACGATTAGAGGGCAATGCTGCTACAGAATATGGCGGCGATGGAAAACTGATCGCCGCAGGCAACACGGGCGAGGTGATCCCAATGGGCGACGGCGGACGCATGTGGGCAGGGCTGGTTGCTGATCCCTTCTTCTTCAACCTGGGGGCATTTGGGACATTTGCCAAGCTCATTGAGGAAGAAAATCGATTCGACCCTAGCGTGTTCGATACGGCTGAAAACGCATTGGCAGGGCACAACGTAACTGCGATCGTCTTAGAATTGCCCAATGCTGCTCTAAGCCCTGAAACGATGCACCTTTGGGGAACAACCACCATTCAGCATGAAGGCAATTGGAAGACCATCAACCGTGCGGCCACCCCTCTGATTCAGCAAGTTTTCATCCACGATGAGCACATGAAAGATGCCTACAACAAAACGCTGCCAAGGGATGATGTTGCCAAATATGGCGAGGCGATCGCCACCTTCACCGCGAGGGTCACTCAACTCACAGGCACTACAACCGATCCCCAAGCCTATGGACAGCAAGTGGTGCAATTTCTCTTTCCCGATGTCCTGGCCTATAATCCGCAGTTGCCCACTAGCTATGGTTTTGCGGGCAGAAATGGACGGGCATTAGCAGACGATACACCCGACGTGATTTTAAGCCTGCTGGCAAATACACCCTTCTCAGACCGAGTCGGCAAGCCCGATGGACTGCGAACCCACTTTCCCTACTTGGCAGAGCCAAACTCAAAATAAGGTGCAGACGCAAACGATCGCCCGCAATGAACTACTTTTTAGAACGAGAAATTCGCCAAGGAGAGCAAAGCCGCTTACGGAATAAAACGGTCTGCATGAGGGAGTGATGAGTCGAAACCGTTCCAGCTTAAAGCCAATTGAGGGCACAAAGCGATCACGCAGAATCAACTCTATATCCTGATTTTGGAGAAAAACATCATGAAAGTCTTCATTCGAGCAATTGTCGGTATTTTGGTATTTGTAACAGATGTGATCTATCAAAATCGCCCCTACCCGCGTTTCTATGTTCTGGAAACCATTGCCCGTGTGCCTTACTTTGCCTACTTGTCCGTACTTCACCTGAATGAAACCATTGGCATTTGGCGCAAAGCCGACTGGCTAAAAATTCACTTTGCCGAAACCTGGAATGAACTCCATCATCTCCTAATCATGGAATCCTTGGGCGGCAATCGTAACTGGGGCGATCGCTTTTTAGCGCAACATTTGGCGATCGCCTACTACTGGCTGATTGTCCCGCTCTACATCGTACTCCCCAGGCATGCTTACTATGCCATGGAGCTGATTGAAGAACATGCCTATCAAACCTATGATACCTATCTAAAAGCTCATGAGGACTTGCTCAAAACACAGCCTGCACCTCAAGTTGCAATCAATTACTACCGGGATGGCGATCTCTATATGTTTGAAGAAATGCAAGTCACTTCCCACACTACATTTCGCCGTCCCAAGGTAGATAATCTCTATGACGTGTTTATCAATATTCGGGATGATGAAAGAGAACATGTCAAAACAATGGTGGCCTGTCAGCAGCCAGAAGCGCAACTAACATTTAGTAGTCCTCACGAAAACATTGCCTTAACTCATATGACTTCAGAGATGATGAGGTTAAATGAAGGAGCATGACATTATTGGTTTCTGGTAAACGGTTTGTCCGAGATTTAGAAAAAGAAGGGGCTTTGGGTCTGTATGTTCCGCCAGAAGGCGGGTTTGAAGGGCGTTATTTGCGTCGGCTCAGGGCCTTTGGCTATGTTGTCTTACCCATTTCGGCTCCCGGATTGGGAGATTTAGCGTCCTATCTCACACAGGTTCATGGCGTTCGCCCCGCACACCTAGGCAAAAGCACGAGCGGTTCTACCGACTGGGGGATTCAAGTTCAGTTTTTACCGCCTATCCTCAACTACCGTCTAGAAAATCTACCGCCTAAATCAAAGGGGTTAGCGCTTTGGCTAATTGATGGCAAGAAGCTAGATCTTCAGGAGCTGGCTTATCTCAGCGATTTACCGAGTCAGGAACCTATGGTCAAAGTTTTGATTGAGTTGGGGGGCGATCGCCAATTCAGTTGGAAACCTTTAAAGGACTGCAACCGTTAAGTTATTCTTTAGAATGCCTTAAGATGCTTTTTCAATGCAGTTGAGATCGAGAGTCAGAACATGAAAGTGTATGCTGTTGAGCACGTCCAACTTGCAATGCCTCCAAATGGTGAAAATTTAGCAAGGGTATTTTATGGAGAAATTCTTGGATTAAGAGAGAAGCCAAAACCTGAGCATTTAGCCCAATATGGAGGTGTTTGGTTTGAGCAGTATGACTTAAAGCTTCATTTGGGAGTCGATCATAACTTTTGTCCATCTAAAAAATCCCATCCTGGTTTGTTAGTTGAGGATTTAGATGAGCTTGTAAATCGATGCGAGCAATTCGGGTATGAGATTGCGACTGGTGAGGGTTTTGAAAGTTACCGTCAAGTTTATGTGACAGATCCCTTTGGCAATCGCCTAGAGTTTCTGGAGTTGACCAGGAGGTAATCGCGGCAAAACCCTGTGTCGTCCTGCAAGAGGCCGAAGCACATCGGCAGCAGCAGAACAATGCCCATATACAACAGACCTGTTGCTTTATAAGAGATAATATCTCTAAATCCCTTCTAAATTCATTAGGCCATGCTCAACATTAACCGAGCTTTGAACAATGATCGCTTGATTCGAGCCTTGACAGGTCTAAATCGGAAAGCATTTGATGAGTTG
>JANLSD010000286.1:0-9822 GCA_031362245.1 Acaryochloridaceae cyanobacterium OTE_25_metabat_464
ATCTTGAAGTTAAGTTGCGAAATCGTCCCCAAATGTAACGGTTTGCAACGTATAATGGGGAACGTGATTTGGCCTATTGGGGGACAAATCCATGTTTTTTGTACACTTCTAGACTAGGGACAGCAGCTTATGCGCGTTGCGATCGCCGGGGGCGGCTTAGCAGGGTTAGCCTGCGCGAAATATCTCGTGGATGCGGGACATACGCCCATCGTGCTAGAAAGTCGCAATGTATTGGGCGGGTTGGTTGCGGCCTGGAAAGACGAGGACGGCGACTGGTACGAAACGGGTCTGCACGCCTTCTTTGGGGCCTATCCCAACATGCTTCAGTTGATGAAAGAGTTGGGCATTGAAGATCGGCTTCAGTGGAAAGAACATGCCCTGATTTTTAATCAGCCCGAAAAACCTGGCACCTACTCTTACTTTAGTGTTCCCGATATTATTGCTCCCCTTAACGTGATCATGTCGATCCTCCGCAACAACGACATGCTGACCTGGGAGCAAAAACTCCGTTTTGCCGCTGGGCTATGGCCTGGAGTGCTGCGTGGGCAAAAGTATGTCGAAGATATGGACAAGTACAGCCTGCTCGAATGGCTGCGCCGCCAAGGCATTGATGATAAAGTCAATTCCGATATTTTTATCGCCGCATCTAAAGCCCTTACCTTCGTTAATCCAGAAGACGTTTCTGCCACCATTATTCTGACGGCACTCAACCGCTTTTTGCGAGAGCGCTATGGCTCCAAAATCGCGTTTTTGGATGGCTCCCCCACGGAACGCCTCTGTCAGCCCATCGTGGATCACATCACGGCAGGGGGTGGAGAAGTGATTCTTGAAAAACCCCTTAAAGAATTGGTCTTAAACGCTGACAATACCGTCAGACATTTTCTGATTAGAGGTCTCAACGGACAGCCCGATGAGATTATTGAGGCCGATGCCTACGTCTCAGCAATGTCTGTAGACGTGCTCAAGGCGCTTATGCCCCAGCCCTGGAAAGCCATCCCGTTCTTTGAAAGACTGAAGGGATTAGAGGGCGTTCCGGTGATTAACCTGCACCTGTGGTTTGACCGTAAGCTGACGGATATCGACCATTTGCTCTTCTCTCGGTCAGACCTGCTGAGTGTCTATGCCGATATGAGCATCACCTGCAAAGAATACGAAGACCCCAACCGCTCCATGCTGGAGTTTGTGTTAGCCCCTGCCAAAGACTGGATTGATAAATCCGATGAGGAAATCATCGCAGCCACAATGCTAGAGCTAGAACGATTATTCCCGCAGCACCTGACCGGAGAGAATCCCGCCAAACTGCGTAAATATAAAGTTGTGAAAACACCGCGCTCAGTTTATACCGCCTCTCCAGGCACCCAAGCTTACAAGCCCACCCAATCCACACCGATCGCAAATTTTTACGTTGCCGGAAGCTACACCAAACAGATGTACCTTGGCAGTATGGAAGGAGCCGTACTTTCTGGTAAGCTGGCAGCGCAGGCTATTGACCACGCGCACCCCACCCAGCCTGTTTCAACCACATCTTCTGCCCAAGCCGTCCCTGTCTAGCTGCCAACATGCTGCAACTGCCTAAAACCCCAAGACGCATGAAGCCACAATGTTCCCTAGAGCAGTCTTACGAACTTTGTCGGCAGGTCACAGCGAAGTATTCTAAGACTTTTTACCTCGGCACCATGCTCATGACCGAGCAAAAGCGTCGCGGTATCTGGTCAATTTATATGTGGTGTCGTCGCACCGATGAGCTGGTGGATGGGCCTCAAGCGGCTTTGACCACCACCAATACCTTAGACGACTGGGAAGTCAATCTAGAATCTGTGTTTGCAGGCAACCCAGTCGATGACTACGACGTGGCCTTGGTGGACACCATCCAGCAGTTCAATCTCGATATCCAGCCCTTTCGGGACATGATTGACGGGCAGCGGATGGATCTGTACCGCAGTCGTTACGAAACCTTTGAAGAACTGAAGCTGTACTGCTATCGCGTAGCGGGTACCGTTGGGTTAATGTCAGCTCAGATTATGGGCTTAGAAACGTTCTCAGATCAGCTCCAAGTGCCTTGGGCCAATCCTTACTCTAGGAATGGACAGGATCCGATCGAACAGGCGATCGCCTTGGGCATTGCCAACCAGCTCACCAATATTTTGCGAGACGTGGGTGAAGATACCCGTCGCAACCGAATTTACCTACCCCAAGAAGACCTACGGCTGTTTAACTACACCGAAGCCGAGCTCTTTGACGGCGTGATTGACGATCGCTGGCAAGCCCTGATGAAATTCCAAATTGAGCGCGCCCGTAAGTTTTTTGAAATGGCAGAAGCAGGCGTAGGAGCCTTAGAAAAAGACGCTCGTTGGCCCGTCTGGTCTGCGTTGGTGCTGTATCGTCAAATCCTCAACGTGATTGAGCGCAACTCCTACGACGTATTCACCAAACGCGCTTACGTCCCCGATTTGCGGAAAATGCTGTTTTTGCCCACCGCTTGGGTCAAAGCCCTCTAAATTTGGGCCACAACGTCAGCATTCCCAGGGGCGCAAGGCATTGCGCCCTTCCAGTATCGCGAGCAATTTCCCAAAGTAATAAAAAGCAAAACGGGAGAATCTTGTGATTCTCCCGTTTAAGTTAGAGCTGAATTAGAAGCAAAGCGAAAGCACTCTTAAATTAGTACAGTGCTTCTTCTTGGTGAGTCATGATGGTGACATCAGAAGTTGGATACGCCACACAGGTCAGCACAAAGCCTGCTTCAATTTGGTCATCATCCAAGAAAGATTGGTCAGACTGATCAACGGTACCAGACGTAATCTTGCCAGCGCAGGTAGAGCAAGCACCCGCACGGCAGGAGAAGGGGAGATCAAAACCTTGCTCTTCGGCAACATCGAGAATGTACTCATCATCGGGCACATCGATAGTGGTATCGAGACCTTCAGCTTCATTGATTAATCTGACCTTAAAAGTTGCCATACAGTCATCCTCGCATTCATGGAAACGGCAGTTCTTGTCTAAGCAAGTCCCTGGAGTGGATCTGGTGATGGATAGGCTGATAAATGGGCACAGCATCACCTCACTTAGGTTCTCCATTTTTGATACTACGTGAAAATTTAAGGTTTAGTACTGTTTCGCACCAAATCTAGTAACGGTATTTGTAATACAAATGGGCACTAAGCCTCCAAATAACTTATCAAAGCGGCTTTTCACCCATTGAGACAGAATTATTCTAGGGCTTTGTAAGGGTTCCTATAGCTTTACCCAAACAAACCCCTCGCGTGCTTGACAAATACTTATAGCTCTGGGGCGGGGGACAGTATGGGTCAATTTGAACCCAGCCCCATTCAACGGTTAGACCCACCACCCAGAAGGCTATAGTGATGGAGAAGACCTTGCGCAAGTGCATCAATGTCAAAAAACGCTAAGCAACCCTTTGAGTCTTGGAGTACCGGTTACGAACTCCCCAAAGTCACACAGGACTGGCAGGCGCTCACCACAGCCGTTGCCACGCGGTATAACCGTGAGTACAAGCGCGAAGCCTTTGAACTCCCCGCCGAGGTAGAAGCCATGCCCGTCTTTCAAGATTGGGCGGCAGGACGGCTCCAGGCCCGCATTGCATCAGAGTTTTGGAAGGTTGCTACCCCCAAAAAGAATCAGCATTGGCTAGACCTTGGTTGTGGCCTTAGTTTTTTGATTTACCCCTGGCGAGACTGGGATACATTTTTCTACGGTCAAGAAATCAGCACCTTTGCGCAAGAGGCGCTAAAAAGCCGAGGACCACAGCTTAATTCCAAGCTCTTCAAAGGCGTTAAGTTGGGTGCAGCCCATCAACTGGATTACCCAGCCCAGCAGTTTGACGGAATTGTGGCCACAGGCTGGAGCTGCTATTACCCCTTAGAGTATTGGGGATTAGTGTTGGGGGAGGTCAAGCGATCGCTCAAACCAGGCGGCATCTTCATCTTTGATGCTGTTAACCCAGACCAAGAACTCGCTGAAAACTGGGCAATTCTAGAGACCTATTTGGGTGCTGAAGTCATGCTCCCCACCCTGGCAGACTGGAAAGCCCTGGTCAAAACCGCAGGCGGAACCGTTGCCAAAACCGCAGACGGAGAACTCTTCCAGACATTTTTGGTGCGATTTTAAGGGTAGGGGCGCAATGCCTTGCGCCCTTCCAAAATGATTCGCTAAGAACCCGCATTGACCACCGCATAGTCCACAAGCTGCCCTATTTTGGTTCGCAAGGTTTCCAGCCCATGCCGCTGACTGGCGGAGATGAACAGCGCTTGGGGAAACTCTTCCGTGGCGATCGCCAAGGTCTCCCCATCCACCTGGTCAATCTTGTTAAAGACTAACAGTACTGGCCCTGGGGTAATGGGCATCTCCTTCAAAATCTCCATGACTGCCCGAATTTGAGACATCCAAGCAGGATGGGACAGGTCTACCACATGGAGTAGGGCATCGGCATCGGTGACTTCTTCTAGAGTGGCCCGGAACGCATCGACCAATGAAGGCGGTAGCTCATGGATAAAGCCCACGGTATCCGTGAGTAGAATTTGCTGTAGTGCCTCAGAGTGGGCATTGGGCACCACGGTTCGTCGGGTCGTGGGGTCTAGAGTCGCAAAGAGCTTGTCAGCAGCGTAGACTTCGGCATTGGTGAGGGTATTGAGCAGGGTGGATTTGCCTGCATTGGTATAGCCCACCACCGCCACCACGGGCACCCCATGATGCTGGCGCTTTTGTCGTAGCCGTGAGCGATGGGCCTGAAGCTGCGTTACTTGCTGTTGCAACCGACTGACGCGCTGCGCAATGGTACGGCGCTCGGTTTCGAGCTTGGTTTCTCCAGGGCCACGGGTTCCAATTCCGCCCCCCAGTCGAGACATCCCTTGTCCGCGTCCGGTTAGACGTGGCATCCGGTACTCAAGCTGAGCCAACTCCACCTGAAGTTTGCCTTCCTGGGATTGAGCGCGCTGGGCAAAAATATCCAGAATGACCTCGGTGCGATCTACAATTCGAATCCCAATCTGATTCTCAAGATTTCGCCCTTGAGAAGGGGAAAGGTCTCGGTTAAACACCACAAGCGTGGCTCCCAAGGTCTGTGCCCGCAGGGCAATATCCTGCACTTTGCCTAAACCGACGACGGTTTGAGGGTGGGGCTGCGATCGCTTTTGACAGATCTCATCAAGCACCTGCCCCCCTGCGCTTTCCACCAGTAGCTTCAGCTCAGCCAGTCCATCTTGGAACTGCTCCATACTCATGGTCTGGGTCATTAGCCCCACCACCACCACGCGATCAATGCCAGCGGCAGCTTTGCCTTTGACCATCGTGGTGACGGCAGGCGCTTCAGATTCTCGAAACTCGTCTTCTAGGTTAGAAACCAGATCTAAGAGATCTTGCTCGGCTAAATCTTCGAGGTCAATGGCTTCAGAAACCGTCCAGGGATGGTCAGGATTGGGCACCAGATGGGCAAGGTATGCCGTCTTGACATAGCCCGTAGCGCCACCCCCTCGGCGCTCAAAGCCGCCCCCTGTTGCGTTTAGTACCGTCAAAGCATCCAGTCGCTGGAGTGCCATTGAAGTCAGCGCTGCTTCATTGGGCGGTTCGCCCTTTAATGTGGTGGCAATACAGCGAACGCCGCTCAGCCGTTCTGCGCCGTAGCGTGGCAACTCTTGAGGGGCCATCTGGGTTTGGCGCGGGGTGCCTACCCCCACACGAATAACCTGTCCCCGTCGATTGAGGTAGGTGCAGATGGGTTCTTTGATTTCTGTGCTGATGGCGGCAAGACGCTGAGCAAATTCTAGGGTGGTGATGCGATCGCCTGGTAGCCGCTGATGATAGAGCCTTCGCAACTGCTTAATTTGGTTGCTCTTTAAACCTTGTAGATTGCCATAGATGGTTTCGATAAGGCATTCCCTCCAAACAAGTACAGTGCCGATGAATCCATAACTTCATCTTAAGGGGATCATTTTCAATCGGTGCAAATGCCGAATATGATCAAAAAAGTATGTATTTACACTCTAGTTCTGAACGCATGGGCATTACCTTAGACCAAATCACCACCTATCTTGCCCCCCAAGGCTTAGCCTATCAAGCGCAGCCCGATAAGTCTCGAATTCTCGTCCGTCTAGAGCTAGAGTCTGCCGAGAATCTATTGGTGGTGATCCAGCTTGATGAAGAGGGACGCTTTTTTAAGCTGTTTGCCCCAGAAGTATTGGCAGGGGTGAAAGACCATCCCCACAAAACGGCCATTTTACAAACCATGCTTAGCATTTCTTGGGAAACCAAAATGTTGCAGTGGGAGTACGACCCCTCCGATGGCGAAATCCGCGCCATTATTGAGTTCCCCCTTGAAGATTCAACCTTGACCGAGCAGCAGTTTAACCGCTGCTTTGATGGATTGATTGAAATTGTGGGCGATTGGGCCTTACCCCGCCTTCATTCCGTCATGGACACGGGCATCGATCCTGGGAATGAGGATGAATTATTGCTGGGCGAGCAGCTCCTACTCGCCATTCAAGAAGAATCCCCTGGAATGCTGACATTACTTGAACGGGCAATGGAGTCTCGGAAACAGCGGGGCCAGTTTCCGAAGGCCCAATCCCATTCCGATCATGCCGACCGTGCTTGATCTATCAGTAAATATTATGAACAACCGAGAGATTCACGGGTTACTACACCCGTGACAGGATTAACACCACTGGCGGACTTACACAGGGCCACAACCTGAATTTTGTCGAGCACCGCATCGCTGAAGTCTGCCCCAGTCACAGTTGCATCTCGGAATGATGACTTGAGCAAAAGTGCGCCACTAAGAATCGCGTTCGTAAAATCAGCTTTGGTGAAGTCTGTAATGTAGGCGAGTCCATCGGTCATGTCCACGCCGTTGAAGTTGGCCTGAGATAAAACCGCACCATTAAACACTACCCCCCGCAGATCGGCTCCGCTGAAATTGGCTCCACTCAGCTTGGCATCGCTAAACTCAGCTTGCTGGAGATTTTTGCCCGTAAAGTCTTTGGAGGTCGCAGCCTCATCGTCATAGGCGCGAATTGCGGCGGAACTAGCGGCATACACTGGGCTAGGCACCCAAAATAAAATACTCAAAAAAATCCCTAACAGGCCCACCAGCAGTTTTCTCATAAATCTTTTATTCAAAATTCCTATTCATTGCAGCAAATCGTTGTCTATGTGGCCTATTCTGCTGCCGCTATTTCACTTAAAGCAGTACCCAGTCTTTATTCTAAAGGGTATGGGCTAAGCCAGCCCATAGACACATTAATTGGCACATCCATAGCCGTGCGCCAAAGCACCGCAATTTCGAGAATTGATGTTAATCTCTGATTAACCACTTTTTTGCTGTCATTGAGCGGAGTGATTCACACGCTTATATCGACTTCCCTAAAATCTGCCCTCTATTCATAAACTCCCCAGTAATCTGGAATACTGCCGTGGCAAATCCTGCCCATCTCAAGCTTGTTCATCGTGGTGCTAGGCGTTGGAATCAGTGGCGTAAAATGCACCTCTCGGAAGGGTTAGATCTAAGCGGTGCGGATCTTCATGGACTAGATTTATCGGGCATCAATTTTATTGGCGTTAATTTGACGGGGGCTAATCTTAAAAATGCCAGCCTGAAAGAAGCACTGTTAAGACTAGCCAATCTGACATCGAGTGACTGTCGGGGCACTGACTTTAGCGAGGCAGATTTAAATTCTGTTTGCTTGAGGCGTGCAAATTTAAGTCGGGCGCAGCTTTCTAAGACAGATTTGAGTCGAGCAGATCTTAGAGAAGCAGATTTAAGCCATGCCTGGGGGGAACAGTCCTTTTGGATTGAGGCAAATTTAGCGGGGGCAAATCTAGAGCTTGCTAACTTTAATCAGGCAATTTTGACTGAAGCCAATTTTCAGGGTGCGAATCTCACTCAAACAAACCTGAGTAAGTCTGATCTGAGCTTTGTTAATTTGAAAATGGCGAATCTATCTCAAGCGAATCTGAGTAAGGTGATTTGCATTGAGGGGAATATCAGCGAAGCGAATTTAAGTGGTGTCAACCTCTATTGTGCGAACTGCCAACGTACCAATTTCCAGGGTTCTTTGTTACATAAAGCCAATCTCACTGGAGGTAATTTTGGGGAGTCTAATTTTGCGAATGCCGACCTCAGCTTTGCCATATTAAAAGATGCCAAGGTTATGAATACACGCTTTGAGTCTGCAATATTAAATGATGTGTGTTGGGGGAAAGAAAATCTTAATTCAACCCCCTCCCCCTATGAAGCAACTTTAGAAGGCATTCAGTGGTCACTCCCCGCAGCAGAATTTAGTCAGTCTTTCCAGGCGGTGGAATCTGCTGTTCTAGAATCTGCTCTCCTTTCTGATGCAGAGGAGAGAACCCCCTATGATGTTGTCGTTCAAGATCAGAGTGTTTCTGAGGTTTCACAACGGCGAGAAGATGGCTCGCTCCTCACCCTCACTTTTCCTAATCCGATTCATTGGATTGCGATCGCCATTGCCCTGCGGCAGATGAGTCAGTTCAATCCAACGTCTCTGAGCGTCCATCGCATTGAAGCCCTCACCCACGAAACAACGCTGCTGAGCTTGAGTATCCATTCACAGGCGTTATCTGTAGAAGAGTTTGAATATCACTTGAGGCAGCGTTACGAGGCACTCTCTGAAACCTTTTCACAAACGCTCCCCCCTAAGCTCAACGGGACTCGCGTGGAATCAGCTTCAGAGGAAAGTATTCTAGAGCATGCATCGGTGAATCAACTGCTCAATCTGCTCATTGCCAATTTGATCTAACCCAGCGCTATGCAAGCTACCTCTGTTCGCCCGTCTAAGGCTGTTTATAAACTCCGGTCACAGCTCCAAAGCCTGGTCGGGAAGGCCATCTACGACTACAACATGATTGAAGACGGCGATCGCGTAATGGTCTGCCTCTCGGGGGGCAAAGATTCTTACACCATGCTGGATATTTTGCTAAATCTCCAGCGCTGTGCCCCCATCCAGTTTGAGATTTTAGCTGTCAATCTCGACCAAAAGCAGCCTGGATTTCCTGAGGACGTGTTGCCAAATTACCTCACAGCCCTGGGCGTTTCCTACCGCATTGTCCAAGAAGACACCTACAGCATCGTCACGCGGATTATTCCTGAAGGCAAAACAATGTGCGGGCTATGTTCGCGGCTGCGTCGTGGAATTTTGTATCGGATTGCCAATGAAGAAGGCGCAACAAAGGTGGCGTTAGGCCATCATCGCGATGACATTGTTGAAACGCTGTTTCTGAATATGTTTCACAAGGGGTTACTGAAGGCGATGCCCCCCAAGCTGATTAGCGATGACGGGCAAAATATTCTGATCCGGCCTTTGGCCTACTGCCGTGAATCTGATATTCAACGCTATGCTGATTTGCGGCAGTTCCCCATTATTCCCTGTAATTTGTGTGGGTCTCAGGAAAATATGCAGCGGCTTCAGGTCAAAAAAATGCTGCAATCCTGGGATGCTGAAACACCTGGTCGGGTTGATAGTCTATTTCGGAGTCTTCAGCATGTGTCGCTGTCGCATCTTGCGGATACTTCGCTCTATGACTTTAAGGGGTTGGCCACTGTCACAGACATTCTCGAATAGCACAATCAATAAGGGCGCAAGCCTTGCGCCCCTACGAAATGCGGTACCTGTCCGGTTTGAGAATTGAGATATTTACATCACGATTCTCAATTTGTAGTTCATTGTCTAGCAGCTTGTCGGGCATACCCCAAAAACCCCCATGTAAGGGGGGTTTAGGGGGGTCTCCCCCAAGCAGCGAGAACGGGGTGGCACAGGCGCTCATACCCCCCCGACCGTGGACCCCCCGCCA
>JANLSD010000294.1:0-8000 GCA_031362245.1 Acaryochloridaceae cyanobacterium OTE_25_metabat_464
AAAGGCTCCAGATGTATACCTGGAGCCTTTTTAGTGGAATGGGAAAGGTTAAAAATCTACGCCTCTTTTGAGTTCTATGCCTTTCTCAGCGTAGTGTTTGTGGCAAATCATCTCGGAATGGGTGCTGGCTAAGGCGAAGTAGGAGGGATTGTTTTGGCAGCGGCCTGTGATGATGATTTCGGTGTCGCGGGGTTTGCGAAGGAATGCCTGAAGGATCGGTTCTTCGGGCAATAGCTCTAGGTCTACGGTGGGGTTGAGTTCGTCGAGGATGATGGTTTTGTAGAGTCCTGAGGCGATCGCCGCTCTCGCTATCTCCCAACCCCGTTCGGCTTCGACGTAATCTAGCTCTTGCTGTTGACCGCGCCAGACGATCGCGTCTCTGCCGCAGCGCTGATGATCGACAAGACTGGGGTAGCTTTGCTGCATGGCGGCGACAGCTGCGTCTTCGGTGTAGCCGGAGCCGCCTTTGAGCCACTGCATGATGAGGACGCGGTGGGACTGGTCTTGACTGATGCCACGACCGATCGCCTGAAGCGCACGACCGAGGGCGCTGGTGGATTTGCCTTTGCCTGCGCCGGTATAGATTTCGATGCCTTCGATGCCTTGGTGGTTGCCTTCTGGGCTGTGGGGGCGCATTTCTGAATGGAGGTCGGCGATGTCCATAAGGGCTTGGGGGGTGCCGCGCCCAGTGGTAATAATTTCGAGGTGATCTGGCTTTTGTTTGAGCGATCGCACGACTTCATCTACGGGCAGAAGTCCCAAATCTAGGACGGGGTTGAGTTCGTCGAGGACGATGACGGAGTAAAGACCGGAGGCGATCGCACCTTTGGCAATGTCCCAGCCGCGTTGGGCTTCGAGGCGATCGAAGCGGGTGACTTCATCGGCGTTGAAAAATTCGGCGCGTCCGGTTCTGACTTGGTCGATGAGGTGGGGGAAGGCGCGTTGGAGGGCTTCGATGGCGGCGTCTTCGTCGTAAGTGCGGGCGGGTCCCTTGAGAAAGCGTAGGAGCAGAACTCTGGTTTGGAAGGTGGAGCCGATGCCAAGGCCGATGGAGCGCAGGACTACGCCGAGGGCGGCTTGGGATTTGCCTTTGCCTGCGCCGTCGTAGATATGAATTTGGCCTGTGAGCCGTTCTGACCGATCTTGTGCTGTTCTGATGCCAATTCCGGTTCTTGCCATGTTGTCCTGCTGGTTACGCTTCTTTTATATAACTTTAGCGACTGGGGTGATTATCTGGGAAATGGTTGTTCAGGATCCATTGCGACTGAATGTATTGATGAATGGGTTTGGGATTGAGGGGTGGCTGGGTACTATATGTATGTGATGGGCGATCGTCTGGGTTTTAGGATTGTAGGGTTTGTGAGCCTAGCGATTGAAATCGCGGCTACAAGAACGATGTCCGCCTACGCGGACTAAGAGAGGATTAAAGACACCGGAAAAGATCTGGATGTTATCCAATCCAAAATCCTTAGGCATCATCCATCGCAATACGTTTTACTGTTTCAAACATCTCAGGTTATGAACGTCGTTAGAGTTTGGGCTATTGGCACTAACGTATTTCGAGAAGTGTTTCGAGAGCGTGTGCTGTATGTGGCAGCGCTGTTTGGGGTTGCCTTAGTCACTGCTGTTCTGCTGCTCAATGATGTGTCGGGCGGGGCGGAAGGCAAGATTAGTTTGGATGTGGGGTTGGCGGGCATTAGCCTTTTGGGGCTGGCGGTGGCGGCTTTTATGGGCGCGGGCCTGATTAATAAGGAAATTGAGAAGAAGACGGCGCTGGTGTTGATTGCGAAGCCGATGAGCAGGGCTGAGTTTATTGTGGGTAAGCATTTGGGGCTGACCAGCATTTTGGGTGTGCTGGTGGTGCTGATGAATCTGATGCTGTTTGCGGTGATGGTGTGGCGCGGGATTCCGTTTGATGGGGGTGCGCTGACGGTTTCTGGGCTGTTTTTGATTTTGGAGCTGTCGCTGCTGACGGCGGTGGCGCTGCTATTTGGGGTGTTTACGAGTTCTTTGGTGGCGACGATTCTGACGTTTTCAGTGTACTTTATGGGGCACTTTAGTCAGAATTTGGTCACGCTGAGTCAGTCGATTAAGACGGAATCTGTCAAAAATATTGTAAAGGGGATTTATCTATTTTTCCCCGATTTATCGCGGCTGGATCTCAAGAATCAGGCGGTCTATGGGCTGTTGCCGGATTCGGGCACGATGATGCTGAATGCGGGGTATGGGGTGGTTTATATTGTGCTGCTGTTGGCGATCGCCAGTCTAATTTTCTCTAGACGGGAGTTTTAGGGGCATTGAGGGCATTGATGTTTACGACCCTTAGATGATTTCTGGAATATAGCTTACCGCTGGCTTCGGCTGCGCTCAGCCAGCTAGAGATTGGATATTAAATCAGTGACTTCTTTACATTTTAGTATTGAGGGCTGAGCGAAGCCGAAGCATCTCACTTTGGCAAAAATAGCCCAGCGATTGAAATCGCGGGCTACAAGAACGATGTCCCCCTACGGGGACTAATAAACCGCCCAAGTCTATTGGCTACAGGCAGATTCATCCTTAAGATATGCTGAAACTAGATTAGCCTCGCGTTTCTAAGGACTCATAAACCCATGACCAACCGCGATCAATTGATCCGCGAGATTGAACAAGCATCAGAAGATTTAGTCCAAATTATGCTGGATGCCAGAAACAGATTTAAAGCAATGGCAGTAAAAGGCAGCCCAGAAAAAGGATTAAAAATATTGGCCAAGTTTGATGCTTTAACAAATTAGCGATCACATCCAATCCCCCGTACTTCTAGAACTCGCACCCACTGCTGAGCAGAGCTTTTCCGATTAATTCCACTGTAAGGGGTTGAGCTGATAGTAGCGCTGGAGCTGGTCGTAAAGCGCCCCATGATGGGTTTTGAGCTGTTGAGGTTTCTCAAAAAAGGTTTCTGTTGCCACGGCGAAAAACTCCGCTGGGTTGGTGGAACCGTAGGGATTTAGGACGTTTTTTTGGCCTTTGGCGGTGCGATCACAGAGCTGCTGATACTCCACCGTCATTATCTCAGCCCAAGCTTTATAATCCGCATCCCTTTTCAACACTGGCACCCCTTCAGCTTTGCCATCTTCTTGATCGAGCTGATGGGCAAATTCATGAAGGATGACGTTTTGCCCGTCTTGCCAGTGGGTGAGATCCTGCTGGATCTGTTGCCAAGACAGCACCACTTGATCGGTTGTCCAGGATTCTCCCAGTCGTGCAACTTGACGTTCTTCCACAACGCCACCCCCGACGGACACTCTCTCACGGACGATGTAGGCATCGGGGTACATCAAGATGGAACGTAGTCTGGGGAAGTATTTGCCTCGTTCATTGAGGAGGAGGAGAGCGGCGATCGCCGCCACGGTCACTTTCATCTGCTCGGTCACTTGGAGTCCACGACAGCCGATGAACTGCTTTTGGGACAGGAAGACGAGAACATGCCCGTGGAGCCGCCTGCGCTCGTCAACGCTCAGGCTTTCATACATGGGCAAACTATGTTCTAAGGTGGCCTGCTGCTGAGGGCTAAGCGGACGACGCTTCAGTCGATTTTGCCGGATCCGCACCCACAGCGGATAGGCGAAGATGATGAAAATAATGAGTCCAACGGCGACTAAAACCAGTACTGTCTGCAACATTGGACTCGCTCAAGATCCAGGATGTTTCTATCCTACCCATCCGAACCTAAAGAGCCGCTGGTGGACAAATCCTTTTCGGGAACTGGCGGGCTGGGTGGTGTCGCTTCTCCAGCATCGATGACAGGGATTTTTGCCCAAAGTTGGGGGAGGCGATCGCGTTGGTTTACTAAATAAATGCTCACCAGGGTAAGCCCCACACCCATTGCCTGAATGGGACTCAGCACCTCGGCCAAAAACAAATTACCGAAAATCAGGGCAAACACAGGGGTCAAGAAGGTTAGCGCGCTAAGGCTGGTCAGGTTTCCCTTTGAGGCAAACCAGAAGAAGAGTCCATAGGCGATCGCACTGCCAAAAACGGTAGAATACCCCATCGCGGCCCAACTCTGGGGGGTTAAAGCCTGCCACTGATTGCTTTCTGTCAGAAATGAGCCAATTAAAAGGGGAATACCGCCAATCAACATATGCCAGCCTGTCGCCATCACGGGGTCTGAATACTTGCTGACGCGCTGAATCATGACGGTGCCCACTGCCATTGAAAGCGCTGCAAGGAGCATCCAGCTTTCGCCTCGGCTAAAGAATGCTTGGACGCTATCCCAGAGCGACACATCTAAAGCAGGCCATGCGAAGTTACCGCTGAACCAGTCGAGAATCCATTCATCGGGTAGGCCAATGCAGCTAATGCCTGCTATACCGACCAGTAACCCCAGAGCGCCCCAAAATCTGACCTGCTCACCGTAGAGTAACCAGGCTAAAAGTGCGACGGCTAAGGGCTGAGAATCAATCATCACGGAGCCTAAGCCTGCTCCGGTTTTGGAGAGTCCGGTCACGAGGAAGCCCTGGAATAAGGTTGCGTCTACTAGGGCAAATAGGCTAATCCACAGCCATGCTTTCCAGCCTTGGGGTTGAGATTTGCCCATGAGGACTGCCGCCACAATGACCAGGAGGCCCGCTGGCATGATTCGCAGGGTGCCCACAAACAAGGGACTGCTCTGATCCATTACGCCTTTCATGGCAACCATTGCTGTCCCCCATAGAAAAAATGGCGCGATTAATAGCAGCCATTGCAGAAAAGATTTGGCCTGGGTGGGGGAGTCTTGCATGGTTAACGGGGTTAATTGAAAGCGTCACAATTTAAGTCGAACAGTCCATTTCTAGACAGGAGTATGTCTAAAACGGTTAATAGTGACGATCTTAATGACATTTCTTAAAGAAGTGGGTATTGTCGATACCGAATCTACTTCCTAGAGTCTTTATACGAGCTGGCTGGCTTCAGCGAGTATCGGGTTGAGTCCAAACCAGGTGCCTTGATCGTCGCGGTACTCGAAGACGAAGAGGCTACGGAGCAGGATTTGGTAGCCTTCTTCGCCGACGACGGCTTTTTGGGCTTTGACTTGGTGCAAGAGTTCCCATTCTTGGGTGTGGATGGCGCGGGTGAGGGAGTCGCGTTGGATGGCGATGACTTCTTCGAGGGTGTCGCGCTGGATGGGTGGGTCTTGTTTTTGGAGGCAGCCGTAGAGGAGGACAAGAAGGTTGCGGATGTGACCGCCGCTGACGGTACAAAGGCGATCGCAAGTTCCTACATCATCAAAAATTTCGCTGAGTAATGCGGCCCGTTCGGGTTGGGGAAGGTCGGGGAAGGCACGGGCGAGAATCATTTGGCGCAGGAGTTCTATCCCTTCTGGGTGGAGGATGCCGTCGCGGTTTTGGACACGCACCATTGGGAGGACTTTTGGGTCGCTGCCAAAGCGATCGCGCAGGGGGCCGATAGAGTTAGAAAAGGTGAGGACGAGAGGCAGGGTATAGACGACGTGGCAGGCAAATTGTCGTAGTTTTTCACCACGGGTGACGAAGATGTATTCGGCTTGGTTGCGGTCTTTGGTGTTTTCGAGGCGATCGAGGCTATCCAGGATGACGACGAGACCGTTTTTGCCTTGGGCTTGCAGGGCTTGGTGGGCGGGTTGGAGAAGTTCTTGGTTGATGAGTTCGATGAGGTTGTCGGTTTGGGGTTCGAGGTGTTGACGCAGGCGGGCGCGGGCGTCTGGGCTACTGCGGAGTTTGGCGCTGAGTTTGCCAAGGCCGAAGTCGATGGCGGCTTCACCGGAGGTTTTGGCAGAGACGGTACCGACGCCGGGAATTTTGGCTTCGCCGGAGAGATCGACTTCGCTTTGGAGGATTGTCCAGGCTTTGTTAAGGACGCTTTGGAATCCGGTGGGTTCTAGGTGGATGTTGGCGGTGGCGAGGCTTTTGCTGACTTGGCGGGCAACGGTAAGGAGGAGGTCTGAGATGTCTACGTCGTTCATGACAAGGTCTTCGCTGGAATCTAGGTAGACGACGTGGTAGCCCTGTTGTTCGAGGTCGTATTGCAGTTTACGCAGTTCGGTGGATTTACCGCAGCCGATGTGTCCGGTGAAGAGGTGGTAGCTACTGTCGTCGCTGCGGGTGATGGTGCGAAAGAGTTCGTGGGTGAGGCTAGCGGAGGTTGTTTTACTGCTGCGGGCGGCGGTGAAGTCGATGTAGAGACGGCGATCGCCATCGTTGGCTAATACGAGGGTTTTGCCGGGATTACAAGCTTTGAAGAATGGGATGGGGTCGAGGGGCATGGTGCTTCTGGTACCAATTGCGATCAAATTCAGGGCTAATTTTAAGGATAGATGTTTAGAGGTTTCAATGCGTTACTACAGAACAAGAGCTGTGGGATTATTGCCAACTCTATAAGGGTAATTCTAGCGCTATGATTGATGATGTCAGAGTCTATAGAGGCATGATGAACACCAAAGAAGAAATTGTTCTCAAGGTTCCATTGGATGTGGCGGAGTCATACCGTAAGGCTACGGACGAGGAGCAAGCGCAAATTGCAGCAAGGCTGTCAGTTATGTTGAGGTCGCGACTGACTAAAGAGGGAGCGATCGCCCAATTGAACCGGACGATGGACGATATTAGTGAGCAAGCCCAAGCAAGGGGCTTAACGCCTGAGATTTTGGAGTCGATTTTGAATGACGACCAATGAACAACGGTTTGTCCTAGACGCTAATGTTCTTATTAGTGCGTTGTTGTTCAGTCAAGGTAAGCCTCGGCAAGCTCTGAAAAAGGCTCAGGCAATAGGTGTGGTGCTAATGTCTGATTCAACGTATGACGAGTTGGAAAGGGTTTTGTCGCGGCCCAAGTTTGACAAGTATCTACTTCCCTCCCAACGGTTTAAATTTCTTCAAGATTTAGCAGAGACCGTTCAATTTGTTGAAGTTACTGTACAAATTTTTGAATGCAGAGACCCCAAGGATAATCAGTATTTAGAGTTGGCAGTGAGCGGAAAGGCGGACTGTATTGTCACGGGCGATGATGATTTATTGGTGTTGAATCCCTTTAGGAACATTCAGATTTTGACAGCTCAAGCTTTTTTAGGTTTTGGCGCGCAAGGGACGACCCATTCGGATGAATGATTTCAAATGAGGATGTCACTTAATTCTGGGCTTGCAATCTGTAAATGAGAGAGATTCGTCATCTAAATATCCTGCGATCGCCATTTCAATGACGGCCCAAATGGGATAGTTCATGGCTTTGGCTCTTGCTTCTAGACCCGCTTGAATGGATTCGGGGAAACCCTGAAAAAATAGTTTTCCAAGTTCAAGGGTTACTACCAGAAGTTTTTGAGCTGTTGATTAAGATCGACTTTTTCAGAAAGAATGCCAACCATAGTGTGGTAAAAATCGCTAGGGTAATGGCTAATATCGCAATACCTCGCACCACCTCCGAGGTTTCCTGTGCTTTTCTCAAATTGTTGTCGATCTGGAAGTTAGTGAGTAAACCATTGAGAAGACGAATCTCTTGACTGACTTTGTTAAGATGCTGGTTGAAACGTGATCGCTGATGTTGTATGACTCTATCGTCTCCAGAGCCGACACGTGCTAACAGACTTTCCCCTTCGATCTTTGCCTGCTGCCACTCCTTTTGAATGACCAGTACCAGACTCCGTTTTTCTGATACCTCAGAGGGCGAATTGAGCAGTACCGTAAACGTCTGCTCAATTTCTTGGCCTAGCAGTAGGAATTGAGACTGACTCTGGCTTTTGTTGTCATCACGGGCTTCGTCTAACAACCGAGACGTTTGTACCAGCTTCTCTCCTAGGTAATTAAGAGGAAACGACTCCTCTACTAGTTTGCTTGTGCTCCTTTCAAAAGTCAAAATAGTTTGCAAAATGGAAATAGAGGCACCGCATGCTAGCGCCACCAAGAGAAAACAAATACTTGCAGCAATAGTGCTGACCTGTGCTAACCAAAGATTTCGCTTTTTAACATTCTGTTCCGCAAGCTTCCGTTTCTCACGCTCCTGTGCCAATTGCTGAGC
>JANLSD010000333.1:0-2366 GCA_031362245.1 Acaryochloridaceae cyanobacterium OTE_25_metabat_464
CGATCGTCTGGCGCGGCTTTAGGGCCTTAGGATCTCTGAAATAACTGATGAGTCTAAGTTTGAGTACCCTGCATTACCCCACCCCAGCCCTCCCCATGTACTTTTCGTAGCCGCTCTGAAAGAGCTAGAGGAGGGAGCCAATCCATGTTCTTCCCCCCTTTATAAGGGGGGATTGAGGGGGGTAATGCAGGGTTTTGAAATTCTTCAGCATCCTCATTCTTGAAGAAATGTGTGAGAGTTGAAGCAAGATACTTCTGGAAGACTTAGGATGCAGCGCTCACGGTTCAAAGGATTTTTTTGGGGTTCAACCTGGAGCACGTTGCCCAACATTGCCCAGCGTCTGTTTCAGCTTTGCCTTTGCTTGGGGTTAGCACTCTGGCTAGGGTTTGCCGATGGGGCGATCGCCGCCACCAATCCCACCAATCCGCCTGCCGAGACAGAGCAAGAAGCCGTCAATCTTTTGTTTGAGCAAGCTTTTGCCGCCACCAGCCGGAGTGACTTTGCCACCGCCGAAACCTACTGGACTTCAATTCTAGAAATTTATCCTAAGAATGCAGCCGTCTGGAGCAATCGCGGCAATGCCCGTGTGAGCCAGCGTAAGCTTCAGGATGCCTTGACGGACTATAACCAATCCATTGCCCTAGCGCCCGATCAGCCCGACCCCTATCTCAATCGGGGGACGGCCTTGGAAGGATTGCAGCAGTGGGACGCGGCGATCGCCGACTACAACCGCGTCTTAGAACTGGAACCCAATGACGCAGCGGCCTACAATAACCGAGGCAACGCCAAGTCCGGTGCAGGAAATTGGCAAGATGCCCTGGTCGATTTTCAACATGCAGAACGGCTTAACCCTGGTTTTGCGATGGCGCGGGCCAACGGTGCTTTAGCTTTGTACCAACTGGGTCAGCCGGAGGAAGCCCTGCGTCAGTTTAGGACGTTGGTGCGCAAGTATCCACAGTTTGCAGATATGCGGGCGGCGTTGGCTGCGGCGTTGTGGGCACAGGGACAGCGAGGCGAAGCGGAAAGTCAGTGGGTTGCGGTGGTGGGGCTAGATTCACGCTACCGGAATCTGGAATGGGTGGAGACGATTCGTCGCTGGCCTCCGGCAATGGCAAGTGCGCTGGCACAGTTTTTGGCGTTGCAAACAAAACGCTAAAAGGCCACATTCCCCCTCACTACCAAACTATCCTTCATACGGTCATCCACTGAGCTTTAAAAAAGCTAAAGTTATAGCCGCTTAAAATATGGTCGGATTTATCTTGAAATTGACGAAAATTTGGTGAAATCTCTACGGACTTTCGTTACTTCCTATAATATGCCGCATTATTATATCGATTTTCCCATTTAGCTCTGTTTTCATTTCTTGAATCTCGTGCTCAAGCCGATCAAAGCGCTGGTTCATGTGATTTTCGAGTGTATCAATTTCTTCATACACACGGTCAAAGGCTTCATTGAGGCTACGGGCTGGCATCTGAGTAGACTCAAGACGCTCTACCCGCCAGCTTAGATCTCTAAGGCGACGGTTGTTTTCACGGATGAAGTCATTGGAATCGTTAGCTTGCGTCATTTAAGCAATGCGAACTGAGTTTAGGTCTATCCTAACCTAAGGATCGTGGATTTAATAACCTATACTTTTGCCCCTCTCCCCCAGCCCCTCTGCCGTCGGGAGAGGGGAGCAAGAATTTGATATACCATAGCTGAGAGCAATATTTGGCACGTCTTATGGAAGTACATTTTTGACTTTGAAGCGAACAAAGCCATAGGAGGTTGGAGGGGTACCTGGAGCAGTGGCGTTGGTTAAGCTTCCGCCAATGGCGTTGGTGGCACCAACCCCTAAGTTAATCACCACTGCACCCGTGGGGTTAGAGTTAATGTTTGGATTTGCTGCGGTTGCGCAAAAGCTAGGCGGTGGGACTTGTCCAGGTTGGTATGATTGAAACCTACGGCTCTCGGCTGGATATGGCAGAGCTTGATATCTAAAGCTCAGGCTATTATTTCACCTTGGCACGAAATCGTAAAAACCCATAGGACTCTTTAGGGGTTCCAGGATTTGTAGCATTGGGGAGATCCCCCAGGTTTACAACAATGCTGCCATTGTCTTCTGCTAAGGCAGGTTGAGTACAGGCGCTCGGTAAGGTTGACCCAGGTGGGTAATAACGAGCGGCATCTCCATCGCCGATGTTGGTATAGCCGTAAATGGTATCTGGCTTAGTGGTGCTGCCTTGAAAGACTGCAATCCCGCGATCGCCCGTTGAGGAAGCTGGAGTGGTGTTAGGCGCAGCCGTTAAGTTATTGAAAGTGTCTAGAACAAAGGTTTGGTAGCGGGGAATGCGATCGCAGATGATTACGTTCTTGGCTGACCCACT
>JANLSD010000060.1:0-1708 GCA_031362245.1 Acaryochloridaceae cyanobacterium OTE_25_metabat_464
CCTTTTGGCTCCAGCCTAACAGCCTGATTTGGCTGGTTTCCAATCACGACAGTTTAGACACACCTTCGCTTTCGCTATCCATAGACTCATGCTCGACGGGATTACCGGATAAGGCTGCCAGCTACCGCCTTTTCACCTCGCTTTACAGATTGATGGCCAGTCGCTACCGTAGAGGTGATGCTGTTACCCCTTACATCTGGGGAGAGGGACTTGCACCCTCACGATGGTCAAGTTGTCGAGGTTCAAACCTCGCCATCCGTCCCTGAGCTTTGATACTCATTTAGGATGAACGAATCGCACACTACTCATTGCAGCGGATGGACGGAATACACGGGCTGTCTTGCTTACTTTACTAGCCACCGCTTAATTCGAGGCCGTTATACATAGGTGGAAAAGTCGGGTAACTGAGATAGGTTGAGGTTAGTTTTTGGCTCGAAGAATGGGCTGTGAATCAGATTTTAGTGACGACCATCTATTGACATTTTGAAAGTGCCAAAAATATCTCAACTCAAAGATTTTGTAAATGGCTGAAGCAGCCATCAGAATGTGCAAGGAGCAATGGAAGTTATGAAACGCTTAGAGATTTGTGTTGAGGCAATCGGCACTACATTTTGCAGGGGGTGTTCGGTGGGGCGAAATACGGAGAAGGGCGATCGTTTGTAATTCAGGTTGCGTTGTCTAACACTTCGTTGTACCGGAACGGAGGTTCACGCTATTATTTATGATGCAAAGTGAGTCGCCGTCCGGTAAACTCAAGGCCGTTAGACTTAAAAAAATTCAATCATCTAGCACAAAATCCATTCTTGTGCATATAATATATGCATGGAAGTTGAATGGGATCCGAATAAAGCAGCTATTAATCTGCAAAAGCACGGTGTGCACTTTTCTGATGCTGAGGCGGTTTTGTTGGATCCGAATGCGCTTTCTTTTGAAGACACAGAAGCTCAAGGAGAACAACGATTTGTTGTGATTGGTATGGATCATCTCTGGCGCTTGCTAGTTGTGGTTTATACGGATCGAGGGAATCGTATTCGCCTGATTTCAGCTCGTTCTGCAACGCGTTCTGAGAGACGAAAATATGAAAGCGGAATATAATTTCAGTCAAGCCAAGCGGGGTGCTGTCATTCCCCAAACAGGTAAAACTCGCATCACAATTTATATTGATGACGATGTATTAGAAACCTTTCGAGAGCGGAGTGATTCTGCTGGCAAAGGCTATCAAACCATGATGAATGATGCTTTGCGACAATATCTAGAAAAAGTAAAGCAGCCCCTAGATGAAGAAACACTGCGCCGAGTTATTCAAGAGGAACTTCGTACAGTAAGATAATTGAGTTTTTATCGGTATTCCTGCATTGTCTAACCAGGGCGTGCAGCGGATGGCCTCAACACTCTGGTGATGACTCGAAAATACTTGCCACCGCTGACACCCAAGCCGTTAGATGCCGTATTTCACTCTTTGATCTCATTTGGCAAATAAAATTACAGCTATTTGTAGTCAAATTTCTTTGGGAGAACAAAGCGATGCCATACTCAGAAAATGTCTAAAAGGATAACTTGGCATGGCATCGGTTCCATCTAGCCCTAAAATTTATCACATCACGCATATAGACAATCTGCCAAACATTGCATCCAGAATGGAGCTGGTTTCGGATGCAAACCGTATTGCAAGTGGACTGACCTGTTCATTGGTAGGGATGTCCACCAT
>JANLSD010000397.1:0-29484 GCA_031362245.1 Acaryochloridaceae cyanobacterium OTE_25_metabat_464
GTGTTTGTTACAAGCCTTGCACCGATACCGTTGTCGCAAAGGTTGAGTTTCATCAAAGCCTCGCTTGATGACATGTTTAGACTCGCAGACAGGGCAGATAATGCCTTCAGGCCACCGTAGTTGACGGAGGGTTTCAAAACACTTGGCATCATCGATTAACGTCTGAAGATTTATCAGCAAGGGATTGGCCATGAACTGTAAGTTAGACTCAGCAACAGATTCACGGCATTGTAGCGCTTAAAATATTCGTCTGGCTCCAGATCCCTGGAATCCATAAAGAGCGTCCCCCGTCTCTAATGGGATTTAGAGACGGGGGAATGTTGGGGGACTTGGCGATCGCCCCGACCTTACGAAGGCATGAACATCCACAATATTCAGGGACTAACCGAAGCTCAATCCGCTACCCTAAAAGCGCTCGGCGCAGTAGCGGATGATACCTCAGAGTAATGCTAATTCTTGGCTTGTACCTGTGCAGGATACATCACAACCTTTTTGGCTAAGCCTAGCTTTTGGAGTGCGGCGATCGCCCACCAAGTCACATCCACTTCCCACCAGCGATAGCCTGATTTTGCAACGTGAGGGAAAGCATGATGATTATTGTGCCAACCTTCGCCGTAGGTTAAAAGCGATACCCACCATAGGTTACGAGCACCATCGTTAGACTCAAAAGTGCGGTAGCCTTGCATGTGAGAGGCAGAATTCACGAGCCAGGTGGAGTGCCAGAGCAAGATGGAGCGAACAAAGATGCCGTACAGAACGAAAGACCATCCGCCTAAAGCGTAAAGCAATAACCCGAGGGGCACTTGCAAGATCAGAAAATTACGATCTAACCAGCGATAGTAAGCATTCCGCATCAGATCCGGCGCAAACTTTTGGTAAAGATTAGCATCAAAAAACTCAGGTTGGGGGCACAGAATCCACTGCATGTGGCTCCACCAAAATCCGCGCTGGGCTGAGTAGGGGTCTTTATCAAGATGCTCTGTATGCGCATGGTGTTGACGGTGCCCGCTCACCCAGAAGGTTGGCCCACCCTGAATGGCGAGTGCGCCAAGGGTGACAATAATGTATTCCAACCACTGCGGTACCCGAAAGCTGCGGTGGCTTAGCATCCGGTGATAGCCGAGGCAAATCCCGATGCCGCCGAAGAGCCAGTGTAGCAACAGCGCCACGCCGATCGCCGACCAGGAGAAAAACCACGGTGCAACCAGTAGCGCAACGAGATGAAAGACACCAAAAAAGCCGACATTTGTCCAATTCAGCGCAGGAGAACGGCTGCCCTCACGGGCAGTAGGAATCGTTGAAGTCATAAAAAATCCTTTCGGGTAAAGATAGAGCGAGGGCTAAACCCTAAATCACGGATGCTTTGACTGAACGGACAAAGGTCGATCTTGGGTTGATCTTTTCTGGGCGAGACCGTTACAGTGGAGAAAGCAAGTGTTACTTGCATGTCGTTATCTTAACAACACTTTTCAAAAACTGCAAGTGGCACTTGCAAATTATTTTTGGTTTCCATGAGTTCAACCCGCGATCGCCTGATTCAGTCTGCCCTGGAGCTATTTACAGCCCAAGGTGTCGGCAACACCACCACCCGCAGCATTGCCGAACGCGCCGAGGTGAACGAAGCGACTTTGTTCCGTCACTTTGGCAATAAGCATGGGCTACTGCTGGCAGTCTTAGAGGACGCTGCGGTGTTTCGGACGTTAGGGGAATCGCTCCTGAGCCATGCAAGCCCCACTAGCCCCATGAGCCAAGTGCTGAAGGGTTACGCCAACGAATGTCTTGCGGCGCTGGAGCGTATGCCCGAGCTGGTGCGATCTGTAATTGGTGAGGCTGACCAGTTCCCACCCGAACATCGGCGGACATTGGGGCAGGGGTTAGCGGCGGCGAATCGGTATGTCGCAGAGTATCTTGCCCAGGTGATTGCCCAGGGCAAGCTCACCCCGTCTTTGCCGCCAGAGCAGCTTGCCAGTTCGCTCAATAGTATGATTTTGGGCTATGCCGTCCTTGAGCTAACCAGTGAGTTCCATGAGATATGGCAGAGTCGAGCCGATTTTCTCGAGACGCTGGTGCAGCTTTTTGTCAATGGTGCGGTTTCTTCTACGGAACCGTTTGCCCTATCTAAACCCAATGTTCCCGCACTGGAGGTGATGGACCTGCCTGCAATCCTAGTCCATGAGATGCTTCATCAGGCTAAAAAGACGGGACCACAGGATTATGCTTTGGCCTATGTTTTGTTTGCCGCAGGGTTAACGACTCAGGATGTGGTCAGGTTGGAGCGATCGCACGTCATCAGCGATGTCCATCAGCATGTAATCCAGGTAGGGGCACGGCAAGTACCCGTCAACCAATGGATTTTAGGAAAACGTTTTGGGTCTTATACGGCGAACCCGCTTACCCGCTGGCTTAAAACGCGAAAAGATCAGCAGACTGCCCTATTTTTGAGTCCTGAGAGCCAACCCTTAACGGTCTCGGATCTCCAAACCTTCTGGCAAGTTTGGACGGAGGGACATCTTACTCCATCGGGGCGACCTCCCACGGTTGAACAGGCGCAGCAAACTTGGTGTGTTGATATGTTATTAAGGGGCGTTAACTCAGAGAATCTGAGTATTTTGACAGGACTGGATGCGATCCAACTGCAACCCTATGTTCAACGGGCTAAGGAAAGGACGGCGATCGCCCAAGCCACTCGACTTGATCAGAAATCTAGCCGTCTGGATACTTTATAGCATGTCGAGTTTCTCCCGATTCATTCCAAATTAAGGCTGAGTAGCAGCTTTAATCGACCGAAGCGTTGTCTCTTGCAAAAGGTCGTGCCAGTCTGCGGTAAAGCGTGACTGTTGAGGTTGCTGTTGTCTTAGTAATGCTAGGTCATGAACCGCGTCATACCATAGCCCTTCTTCGGCATACGCCTCATAACGACGTGGGGTCTTCATCAGCTTCGCTTTTAATCCGGCGCTGGGTTCCACCCGCGAAATCCAACTCTGAACACTGAGCTGCGAGCCATTTGCCGTGTCATCATCTGGCCCACCTTGGGAGCAAATCAGCGTTACCTCCCAGAGATAATCTCGACCTTTTTCCAAAGGAGGGAGTCCTGCTGACGCCGGAAGCGTGAGACTGGCGAGGGTTTTACCAGGCATCAGTCGAAAGGTGGTTTGATAAATGGGGTCAGACTCTCGCTTAAGCGTCTTCGGTTGGGCCGCATAGAGTTCAAACCTAGCCCAAGAAAAGGCATGATTCGCCAAGTACCAATAAAAGGTGGGGAATGCTTCTACGGTTTGACCATAGTTAGACATAGGTACCACAGGTTCAAAGGCAAAATGATCCTTGGCACAAATGGTGCGAGTTGCAGCCCCTTGCCGACCATCAGGCCGTTTCAGGTTAGAAGGCGGACGATAACGAGCAACACTGGGTAATATTGCGACGGCAGTGATGGCGATCGCTAGGGTTAGGGCGATTGCAGTCCAACGAAATGAGCGAGGAATCATAGCCATAACGAATACCGTGAAGAACGACAACAGGAGATATTTCCCCATAGCTTCACGGTAAGGGCTAAGGCGTTCCATGACGATGATCTAAACGCTCATCGTTCTGTGATGATGCTCACTTCTCCAATTCGCCCCAATTACACTACAGCGAATTTACAATGGAGTCGTCATACAAAGACTTTATCGCAATAGGCTTGGGCATGAGCTTTGTTTCAAGAGCGGTTTTTGCCGTTAGCTCAAGATTTTTTAGCATATTGTTCGGATTTGCCAAATTAAACCCAATTGACTTATTGCCTGCTAGGTCAAAAATAGTGACTCCGGCAATTTGCTCCTTTGCCTCATCGGGTTTAGCACCCAATTTAGCGCCCACAATTGTAATCGCTTCTGGATCACCAGCATTCACTAGCTTTACAGCCTTATCAACCGCTCGGATATAGCCCTGGAGTTCTTTCTTCCGACCATCAATCACCTTCTGCCGCGTGATAATCACATCAGAAATTAGATTGGTGCCTTTGGTACTAAAGATAACTTCGCCGCTACCCTGCTTCGCCGCCTTACTCAGCCAAGGTTCATAGGATACGGCAGCATCCACTTTTTTAGACGCAAAAGCTGTTGCTGCATCTGCTGCGGTCATATCTTTAATGGTGACATCTTTAGTGGTTAATCCTCCCTTTGCTAGATAGGCCCGCAATAGAACTTCCTCAAAGAGTAGATTTTCTCTGGCAATGGTCTTGCCTTTAAGATCTTTAGGGGATTTGATACCCCGCCCCATGATGCCATCAGAACCATTGGAATAATCAACCAAGTAGAAAATCTTTGCGGTAGGATCCTTCGCAATAATTTGAATCGCATCGCCTGAAGTGACCCAAGCCATATCTAGTTTGTTGGCAAGGAATGCGGTAATGCCCTCTGTAGCACTTTGAAAGTAGGCTTCTTGCACATTAACGCCTTCTTGTTTGAAGAAATCCTTTTTCTGAGCAACATAGTGTCCTGAGTAACCGGGCCAGGGGTTCACGCCCGAGACTAATGGTGCAGAGGGTGCTGGAGCGTTGGAAACTTGCTGAGTGGAGCAGGCCACAGTCAACGGCAGGGTCATTAAAGCCGTTCCAATCAAACGGATCCCAGGAAATTCAGGCATTGTAAAGCACTCCTCAAATAGACATAGCACGCTAAATTGCTCAACTACGGGTAACGTAGCCCGTAGTAATGGCTACGTTACGTTAAACCTATAAATGGGTTTCAAAATGTCCTTTCAAATACGGTTTGAAGTTGGATATGGCTCTATAAGTCGAATGCAGTCCAAAAAGCTCAAGAATACGCCATGGTCAGCTCAATCTAGGCTCCAAAGACGCCATCCTATCCAAATGAACTGTCTTGGCTAGAGACATGGCAACCGTGATCGCTTTCTACCGAAGCCGTCACCTTACCTGCCGAGATGTATTTCTCGCCAGAAATTTATCGTCTGGAGCAGGAGAAGATCTTTGGCAAATACTGGTATTACGTGGGCCATATTAGTCAACTTCAAGGGCCAGGGTCTTACTTCACAGTCGAGATTGCCGAGCAGCCTTTAGTCATTCTCCAAAATAAAGAGGGAGAACTGCGGGCCTTTTTCAATATCTGTACCCACCGCGCTGCACCTGTAGCAAGGGGAAGTGGCATCTGCAATCGACGTTGGCGCTGATAAGGTCTGGGTAATATTTAGTATTAGCTGATGCATTTATTGTAAAATTTGAGGTGATCATAATTTTTATTGATATGAAATATAAGCTGTAAAGTAGCATCTATAAGGACTTCAAAACGACAAACAACTAATTCTAGTTGACGTAAATTAGGCAGTAGGTATATACCTACTGCTTCATATATAAACCAGACCTTATGCGCGCCAACAACAACATTCTCTATAATTTTGGCAGATGTTGATTTCTTTAAAATTTATAACGACGCCTTTGGTGATGTAGCAGCAGATAGGCACTTACAGCATGTTGCTCAAACCATGCGTCATGCCGTTTACCGCTCAACAGATCTCATTTGTCGATACGGCGGCGAAGAATTTGGTATTCTTTTGCCCAACACCTCAATGGGAAGTGCCGTACACGTTGCGACTCGAATTCAAACCGCACTCAGAGATTCTTTTCTAGAGCAAAACGCCCGTACATCAACGCGGCCTGTCACATTAAGCTTTGGCATCTCTGGCATCGTGCCCTCTTCAGACTTAATGCCAGCACGGCTTGTAGAAGGTGCGGAAAAAGCACTCTACCACGCGAAAGAACAGGGAAGAAACCGCATTGCCATTCGTTCACTTGCAGTCTGAAATGAACGGTAGCAACTGGCTACCGTTCATCACACGAAATTCACACGGTTATTTTATCTTTAGTACTAGAGAAGATTAAAGGAATACCCATTTTGACCTGTAGCACCGTAGCCTGAACCTCCCTTGGAAAGAATTTGATTCATCTTCTCTCTTTCTGTTGGCGCAAACTGCCTGTAATAAATAAAGGAGAGGAGGGAGAGCAGATTACGGTGTAGCAGCCGAAATTTTTTGGGACTAAGACTGGAAAGCAAAGCCAAAATCTTTGCGTCAAACCAAATAAATTGGGCTATCTTGATAAGCGACTCTATAACTATTCAGTTTTAAATAATTCTTCTCATCTTCATTTTTCTTTAAAGTTGTATCTTAACTGATTTAAAGAAGAATGCTTCCCTCAAAATCTCATTTTATTAAAAACATTATTTCTTCTGGATGATGTTATTTGCCTTAATGCTTGATATAGTAGAAGCAGCTCATCATGCTTATCCTGTATCATTTTAAGGCTGTTTTTTGATGCAAAAAAATGGTGCCAACACTTACACGGCTTACGCAGTCTAGAGAATTAAGGTGTATAGATCTATGTCATAGCCTAGATTAGCATTTAAATTTTATTTAAGGTTGCAAAGAGGCAGGGAAGTTCAATTAAAAAATATATATTTTAAGGTGAGTCTATCTAGATGTTGGGTATCCTAAAAGAATAGACTCAATATTGCAGTAGTCCCTAGAAAACATCTTTAATTTCCCTTGCTTTAAAAATCACGGTTTTTATATTTAACGGTTAAAAGGATGGTTAAAGCGTGTTAAGGATTCTGCATTCCCTATCTGCGACATTTTTTACTCTTCGGGCATCCCTATGTTTTGCAAGTCAGAGAACTCGCTCAGGTCAAGGTTTCCCAATTCTGGGGGGATTTGAGTTCAGAACTTTGCAGGGTAAAGAGTGAGTTTAACAGAAACCATAAACAGTATATTGATTTTAAGGGAAGCGTGAAGAATATGAAAGGGAGAATTCTGCTTGTTGATGATCGCATTGAAAATCTTGAGCTGCTGTCTTCAATCCTGACCAAAGCTGGGTATGAAGTAAGACGAGCGATTAATGGCACGACCGCATTGATGGGGGTTCGGTCAACATCGCCAGACCTGATTTTACTCGATATTAATATGCCCGACATGAATGGCTACGAAGTCTGTCGGCAACTGAAGAGAGACCCTAAGAATCAAGAAATTCCCGTAATTTTTGTAAGCGCACTGGATGATGGCTTAGATAAAGTAAAGGCGTTCTCTGCCGGAGGCGTTGACTACATTTCCAAGCCCTTTGAAATGATGGAAGTCTTGAGTCGAGTTGAGACTCATTTGCAAATCAGAGTGGCACAGGCAAATCTAAAACAATTAAATGCTGAACTAGAGCAGCGCGTTGTAGAACGCACTGCCGAGTTGACTGCTGCAAAGCAGGCGCTAGAACAAGAAAATTTAGAACGACAAAAAGCTCAAGCCATGCTAGAGCATAGGGCATGGCACGATCCGCTCACGGATTTGCCAAATCGCGCTTGGCTTATGCGTCAGTTGCAGGTGCTGATTGAGCAAGCGAAGAAAAACACGACCGCTCAGTTCGCGGTTTTGTTTTTGGACTGCGATCGATTTAAAGTGGTCAATGATTCGCTGGGACATATGCTTGGAGATCAATTGCTGGTTCAGGTCGCGCATCGGATTATGGGTTGTTTGCCCCCTAACTCCACGGTGGCGCGGTTTGGTGGAGATGAATTTATTATTGTGCTTGAGAGCATTAAACATCTCGATGAGGCAACGGATCTCGCCGAAAATATTCAAGATGCCTTGGTTTTAGCGCTATTTTTAGAACCCCATGAAATGTTTATGAGTGCCAGTATTGGCATTGCATTAGGGAACAGTGAAGTTGAATACCCAGAAGACTTAGTGCGTAATGCCGACATTGCCATGTATCGTGCCAAAGCACTGGGGAAAGCAAGATATTACGTTTTTAATAAAGACCTTCACAACAAGGCCCAAGTGCGACTAGAGCTAGAAACAGATTTACGACGGGCGCTAGAGAGACAAGAGTTTTTCCTCCAGTATCAACCTATCATATCGATTAAAAATGGAAAAATTGAAGGATTTGAGGCATTAGTGCGATGGAATCACCCCAGACGGGGTCTTATTTCTCCACTCGATTTTATTCCAACTGCTGAAGAAACAGGATTAATTGTACCACTCGGTCAATGGGTTTTAGAAGAAGCTTGTCGTCAGTTCCAGTGTTGGCATGCAGCCTTAGAGAAAAATGCTATACCCAACTCAGGAGAAGTCTATTTGCCCTTAAAAATTAGCGTTAATCTATCAGTAAAACAGTTTTCTCAACCTAGCCTAATTAACACAATCGATAAGATCTTTAAGGAAACAGGCTTCAATGGTCGAGATTTAAACTTAGAGATCACTGAAAGTTCCCTTATGGACGATCCAGAATTGGCTGGGCTAATTCTGAAAGAACTGAGAGATCGTCATATTCAGATTGCAATAGATGATTTTGGTACGGGCTATTCTTCTTTAAGCTATTTACACCGTTTTCCAGTAGACATCCTCAAAATAGATCGATCTTTTGTCAATCGTCTTGGCCCAAATGGAGATGGGTTACGCATCATAGAGGCGATCGCATCTATGGCTCAAAGTTTTGGCATCCATGTAGTAGCTGAGGGGGTCGAAACTTCGGCACAGGCATTTCAACTGCAACAATTAGGGTGCGATTATGCCCAAGGCTATTGGATTGCAAAACCTTTAGATTCGCAATCCGTAATACCATTACTATTATCAAATCCAATGTTTGAAATTCAGGATTTACCTGCTTCATCAGTTCATGGTAACAATGCTCTATTATCTTGTACCTAAAGCTTTTGAATAAATCAAAATAATAAGTAATATTAAAATAATTTTAGAGATAATTTTTCTCTTTGTATAAACATTAAGCATTCAAGCAAATTAAAGGTATGAATTTCAATCAAGAAGTTGATCAGCCCAAAATATTAGTCGTACCACAAAAAGATAAATTAGTGGTTAAAAATACAGATCGTGAATTCTTTGACAATCAAAGCAATTCCATTTTTATTTTATACTTTTCTGATCATACTTCCACTGAATTTATTTTTGATTTAATCACTCAGCAATGCAGTCTAAGTTGGCATGCATGTCAATCTAGCAATGTTCAAGAGATATCAAATCTAGCTTCTCAAAATCAAATCGATCTCCTTATCATTTATCAAGATATCTTACAGGCAGATGTATTAACTCTGATTAAAAAGGTTGCGGAATATGCTAACTTTCCAATTCTTGTAGCTGTAGATCGGGAGAGTGAGGCGATCACCACTGCTACATTCAAAATGGGTGGACAAGACTACATCACAATAGAAGAGCTTCAAGACACTAAAATATTTCGACGAGTTGTTGAACATACGATTAATCGTTACCGTTGGACAACACAAAATAATGATTTGCCAAAGTGTGCTACTGACGGAGAAATTAATCATAAGCAGGCTAAAGATTTTAGTCAAGATGAAGAAAATTTTTCCCTTCTTGGCGAATATATTCCAATTGGAATTTTTCATCTTGACTTGCTAGGCAATGCTATTTATACAAATGCTTACCTAAAAAATTTATGCGTCTCAAATTCTAAAATAGACTTCAGAAAAAACTGGATTGAGGAACTTCATCCAGATGATCGAGACTACCTTGAAACGATTGGAGTATTGGAGTCTGGAGAAAACTTAGGGAAGAGTTGGATGGACTATATTCATCCAGACGATCATCAGAAAGTAATGCAATCTTTTGAAGAATTTATTCAAGGTGTCAGTCTCTTTGATTGTGAATTTCGGCTCATTCGATCTCAGTCAGATATTCGCTGGGTTGTCGGCCAGGGGATTACCCTCATGCAGTCCAATGGAAAATCAATGGGCTACGTTGGCACTATTACCGATATTACAGACCGCAAGAAAGCCGAAGAAAATCTCAAACAATTAAATATTGATCTTGAAGATCGAGTTTTTGAAAGGACTGCTGCCATACAGCAAATTAACTTACAGCTGCGAATTGGTAATAAAATTCGCGAGTTTCATGAAGTAGAACGTAAAAAAGTAGAAAGAGAGCTGTATATTGCCCACGATCAGCTTCAAGCAGTTCTTGATGCGGTTCCAGGATGCGTTGCATGGGTAAGTGCCAATTTGACCTACTTAGGCGTCAATAAAATCATGGCACAAACTTTTCAAATAGATGCTTCTGAGTTCATAGGGAAAGAAGTCGGATTTATCGAATCTAACACTAAAGATTATGTCCACTTCGTCAATGATTTTTTTAGTGGCTCTAAAGACAATTTGAGCAAAGAGCTAATATTTGAAATTAATGAGGGTGAAAAGAGATTTTATTTACTGATTGGCCAAAAATATTCACAAGGGGAATTAGCCGTTTTTGTGGCAATTGACATTACAGAGCGCAAACGTGCAGAGACAGAGACTCAGAAGGCTCTAGAAAAAGTCAAAGAATTGAGTGACCTTAAATCTAGATTTATTTTTATGGTATCTCATGAGTTTAGGACACCCCTAACTTCAATTTTTTCTGCAAGTGAATTATTAGAACATTATGGCAATAAGTGGCCTGCCGAGAAAAAATTATATTACTTAAAACAGATTCAAGAATCGGTTCAGCGAATGAATGGATTATTAGAAGACGTTCTAGTCATCGGTGCTGGGGAAGTCGATAAATTAAAAATACAGCTCACCGAGTTAAATATTGTTGATTTATGTCATCAGCTAATTGAAGAAATTCAGCTCTCTAAAAATAATCATCACATCATTAATTTTCAATACGCTACTCAGTCTCAGACTGTAATCATTGACGTAAAGCTCCTTCGTCACATTCTCTCTAATTTATTGTCAAACGCTGTTAAGTATTCACCTAAAAAAATTCCTATTGATTTTGAGCTATTTAGCGACAGTCAGGATATCGTTTTCCACATAACTGATTATGGAATCGGCATTCCTTTAGAAGATCAAAAACATCTTTTCGATCTTTTTCATCGCGCCTCTAATGTGGGTACTATAGGAGGAACAGGTATTGGTTTATCAATTGTCAAGAAATCTGTTGATGCTTTAGGTGGAAATATTTCTTTCCAGAGTGATACTCATACGGGTTCAAAATTTACTGTCTCAATTCCAATTAAACAAACAAAAGAGGAGTATCAGTGGTGAGTAAGATCTTGGTTATTGAAGATGAGCTAAATGTTCGTGAAAATATCGTTGAGCTGCTAGAAGCTGAAAGTTTTCAAGTCTTTTCAGCTAAAGATGGATTTGAGGGAATCTTCTTGGCTCAAGCACATTCTCCTGAATTGATTTTGTGCGATGTTAACATGCCTGAATTAGATGGCTATGGGGTTCTCAGTAACCTTCGCAAAGATCCTGACATAGCAATGACACCGTTTATTTTCTTAACTGCAAAGGCAGCATCAGAAGAAATACGTCAAGGAATGAATTTAGGGGCAGATGACTATCTCACAAAGCCTTTTAGTCGCCAAGAACTATTGATAGCAATTAAAGCTCGTCTGTCTAAACAAAAAATTCATTCTCAAAGTATCAATACCCTTTTAAATGAAATTGGTGAAAGTCTTTCATACTCTATTTCAGAAAAAATCTTTAATCCTTTAGATGAAATATTGGCAGCTTCTGAAATTTTCACTCAAGATAGCGATGTGATTGAACCCAGCGATATTAAAAAATTAGGCGATCACATTCAAACAAATTCAAAATTCTTGAAGCGCGCAATCCTCAATATTTTCATGTATTTGAATATGGAGCTTCTGTTCCATAATTCTGAAGCTTTAGAAGTCATCAAAAATATTTACACTGCTAGACCTGGCGACTTTGTTTTTATGATCTCTATGCAGATGGCAAGAAAAAATGAATGCTCTAAAAATTTAACAGTAAACATCGAAAATGCTCGATTAAAAATATCAACAAGTGACTGGAATAAGATTGTTGAAGAATCGTTGGCTTTTATTTTTTCATTATTCCAGAAAGGGTCATTAATAGATGTAAAAACTAAAATTATCGAAAATAGTTTTCAGTATTCTATTCGCTTAGAGATTGATGAGTTGCCATATAATGTGCTCCACAAAATATCTCGAAGGACTTCTAATAGTCAAACGTTTTATGAAGATTTAGACCCTGGATTGGGTCTCCTTATTATTGACTTTATTGTCAAGCTTTATGATGGAGAATTCACTATCAAAAGTGAAAAGACGAGTTGGGGTGATGCGGTTATTTTGCTAATTTCTTTTCCTATTAATTCTTATCAACAAAATATGTCTTTGGAGAGCGATTCTGAATAAAATTTTAAAAGTGGCTGTACACTTTGGGAAATCAACATGAATGCCTGGGTTTGTAAGCATTAAACTCTTGTTGAGCAACATTATCTAGGTTCCTACAATTGTCTTCCACAGGTAAACACCCAGACTCATAGCTGTAAGATGCTGTGGCCATAAACTGGTAAGTGGCTGACGGCCAATTTTTTGAGTGAGTACCCATGTGAATAAGATGCTAGATCCTAGGGTGCTGGCTTGCAAAAATGTAGTCACTGCTGGGTGAGCGCTCAAGCTCGGCAAGAGTAATCCTTCATATCCTAAGGTCGCCCAGGTCACAGGCAAGACTTGACCCGCTTCTGTTAACCCTAGGCGTAGGTAGTGGGCTAAGGTTGCCCCTAAAACGAGAGGCAAGTAGCCGTAGGCGAGTTCCAGGAATGGACGATGTTTTCCTGGGCTAAGGACACGCAGCAACCCGTGGCCTGTGATGGGGATGAGGGCGGCGATCGCCAGCACCCCCACGGATACTCCTGCATGGGGCCAGAATTCCGTGAGGTGTAGGTTAAGGTGCAGGGCGGATTCTAGCTCAGGGAGACGGTGTAAGAACACACCACCCAAAAGCAACAAAAGCAGTGCGACTTCATGGCTGCGAGGCTGGTGGGTTGTCCAAAGTTCAATTCCAGGCGGACGGAGATTCAGTTCCACCGACCGATGGGGACAGGCTTTAAGGCAGGTCATACACAAGACGCAATCGCGATTGTCTACGAGTTGGGCTGGATGAGAGTAAAGAGGGCAGCCATTGGTTTCTTGGCCTTCCCCTTTAAGTGGGCCACCTTTGTAGCATTGGTAGGTGGTACATTCCGCTGAGCAGGTGCCTTGCTGGGCACGGAGTTCCGTCATGGAAAGTTTGGCAAATAGGCCGTTCATACCGCCGATCGGGCATAGATAGCGACACCAAAACCGTCGCTCAAACAGCACTGAAAAAATCATGGCTCCGGCGGTAATGAGTAACAGGAGGCAACTGGATAAATAGGCTGTGTTCTCTAAATTCCAGAGTTCTTCCCATAGAAATATGAGGGTGAATAGCCCCACTAAAAACCAGCCACCCCAACGATCGGCTACGTCCCTAGGCCAGCTTTTGAGCTGGCGTGGCACCAGCCATAGGGAGAGTTTTTGTACCACTTCGCCATAAATCATGAAGGGGCAAATGGAACACCATAGCCTGCCCACAAAGGGGAAGCCAATTAACATCAGCGGCCACCACCACGCCCAAAATAGATTAAGGGCTACATTGTGCTGACGATCTTGAGGGCCAAGAAACAGGATGACGACCACCAAGGCAAATGCACTGAGCGTAAACCCATAGTTGATTCGGGTGGGCCACCAGTCACTGCGTAAAAACTGGCGAAGTTTTGGATTAGCGTTGAGTAAGTTCAGGCGAAATCGTTGTTTTTTGCCTTCGGCAGGCCAGAAAATTTCGTCGGTGAGGTCATTGGTGCCAGGGGACTGGGCGATCGCCCGTTCTACCAAGCTTTGCAGCTCGGCAAGATTACCGGGGTAGTTGTAAGCCTGGAGTCGTCGTAACGCTTCGGGGGTAAGCCCTCGTTTAGGAGTGCTTTTGGCTTGGGCAATGAGGGTGAGATAGTAATCGACCTGGGCTTTGATGTCTGTTTTGCGCACTCGCAGAGGCGGCACTTTGATGACGTGGGAAACCAGACGCTCAATTTTAGGAAAGGTTTTTTCGGTGACGATGACGATGCGAGCGCTGCTATTTTTGGGTAATGCGGTGCTGGCGGGGTCACGCTGAATGGGCGTGTAGGTTCCGGTCTCGATCAAGGTTTTGAGTTTTGGAATTAAATCTGGGGCAAGATCTTGAAGGTTGTTGAAGACTAGGGTGCCTTCGCCTAACGCTTCTAATAACCCTGGTTTGCCGCCCACTCGCCCAAAAAGATCAGCTCCGCTGGCCTGAAGTGTGGCGCAGTTAACCTGAATCATGGGTTCGCGCCGCCAAGGGGAGCCAAAGTGAATTAGGGCGGCAGCGTTGTCTTTTTCTAGCCCTGGTTCGCCCAAAATTAGAACGGGTTTTTGATTGCGAGCGGCATCTTTAATTTGCTGACGCAGGCGGATGGCGTATCGACTTGTGCCAATAATGCCTCGCTTGGCCTTAGGGACGAGATAGGGGCGCAAAATGGCTTGGCGCTCTTGCTCAAAGGCAAGTTCAGATTTAACCTGTGCTAAGTCGTCTGCCAACTGCCGCGAGACGGTTTGGATGAGTTCAGGGAATTGGGCGGCGATCGCCATCAACTCAGCTTTAGGCAAAAACCAAAACTGACAGTCCGTCAGCGCAACGATGGTTTCCTGGGTGGGCTGTTCCAACAGCAGTTCTGTTAAATGTAAGACTGCTCCGGGCAATAAACTCGTCGCCCAGGCAGGGCCACTGAGGTTGGTTCGATATCGTTCAAGATGGCCTCGGCCCAAGATGTACAGTCCATCGGGGAGGGTGTCTTCTAACACCAGTCTGCGATTGGCTGGAAAGTCTTGATACTGAAGCTTGGGGAGCATAGCCTCCAAAACAGGATCGGGTAAGTTCCCTAAGGCAGAGCGCTCCTTTAGCCAGACCAAGGCGAGAGTGGGAGTGGACATGAGACGTCGGTGCTCCTATGTTCTCAGCTAAACCTGCCCTTACTAAGAATCATGGATTAAATAAAACCTAGCGATTGAAATCGCGGCTACAAGAACAAAACCCGCCTACGCGGGTTGAAATCCGCTCCTCGTCCGCGTAGGCGGACATCGTTCTTGTAGGCGCGGTTTCAACCGCTGGCCTAATTCTGGATCTTATTTAATCCACGATCCTAACCATTAAAATTTAATCTACGGTCTTTAATCGACAAAATGGCGATTGACGACCTCTACTAGATAATTGCACCAGTAATTGACCACATCAAAGTCCGCAGCTTCAACCATGACGCGGATCAGTGGCTCAGTCCCGGATGCCCGCACTAAAATCCGACCTTGGTCGCCCATTGCAGCTTCAGCTTTGGCAATGGCGAGCTGAAGGGGTTCACAGTCTTGCCAATTGCAGCGGCGATCGCGATCCTCGACGCGGACATTCCGCAATACTTGCGGGTAGGTCACAAAACTTTCATCAACTAGGTCGCGGAGCTTAACCCCCGCCTGCTTGACAATCGCCGCGATATGGAGTGCTGTCTGGAGTCCGTCGCCGCCAATACCGTAGTGACGGCACAGAATATGCCCCGATTGCTCACCGCCCAGCATGGCGTCATGAGAGAGCATGTCAGCATGAACATATTGATCTCCCACCGCAGCGCGCACCAATTGCCCGCCCTGTTTTTCCCAGGCTCGTTCAAAGCCTAGATTCGACATCACCGTTGACACAATCATATTATTGGGCAACATGTCCGCCTGTTTGAGATGCTGACCCCACAGGTACAGAATATAGTCGCCATCCACCGTGCGACCCGTACAGTCGATCGCCAAGACACGGTCTGCATCTCCATCAAAGGCAAAGCCTAGGTCGGCATCATGGAGTGCAACAGCAGCCCGTAGCGAGTCTAGGTGAGTGGAGCCACAGTTGACATTAATACGAGTGCCATCGGGTTCGGCATTGAGACAAATCACCTCAGCCCCCATCTGTTGAAATAACACAGGAGCCAACTGAGTTGCCGCACCCCAAGCCAGATCCAACACGATTTTCATCCCCTGGAGGTTTAAGTTAGGGGTGAAAGGCTTTTGAAGCGACTCTAAATAGATCCCAGTGAGATCGGGGCGCGAATGATGGTGCCCCCAAAGGGAACCACTAATGCTCTCAGCAGAGCTGAAATGGAGATGATCTTCGATCACCTGCTGAATCCTGAGGGATAGTTTTGAGCCATCTGCCCCAAAAAACTTAATGCCGTTATCTTCTGGCGGGTTATGGCTGGCAGAAATCATGACGCCACCCAATGCTTCGGTGTGGTGGGTGAGATAGGCCACGGCAGGGGTGGGGCATAGCCCCATATTCCAGACGTCTAGACCAGCGGCGGTTAAGCCGGAGGTTAAAGACATCGCTAACATATCACTAGAGCAACGGGAATCTTGTCCCATCATTAACGGGCCTGTGTGTCCTGCCTCTTTCTTAAGGACGGTTCCAGCCCAAAATCCAACCTGCATCGCAAGGGCAGGGGTGAGGAGGTGCCCTGCTTTACCCCGAATACCGTCTGTCCCAAAGAGACGATTGGGTGTCGGCACAGCGCAACCGCCGTCAGCCTTTCCACGGGCGGGCGATCGCGTCGAAAGCAGAACAGACAAAGATTCTGAAGACATTACCATTACTCTATTCACTCCACACAAAACGGTCTGTTGTTCAACCTGCTCTGGGTTAGCAGCTTTCAACGCGCAGTTCATATCACTCGACTGGGTTTGCGCACGATCAAGCGTATGCCCAAAGATTTGATTTGTAAATTAAGTATCGACGTTTCATCGATATCATATTTCATCAATATCATCGATAAGATGTGGCTAGCTTATCACCAGATTCAAAATCCGACTATGGTTTGTGCCGTCAAACTGGGAAAAAACCTATTACGTGGAGATCATTAAATGGGATCAATGGCTAAACTTGGCGAGAGACCAATGCTCAGTTTAGAGTGTTGGTATTGCTTCTGTTTCCTACGTGTTGGCCGTTCATGACTTTGCTTCCGTTTCGCCGTCCTCAGAGATTGCCGCGATCGCCGCGTAGTTCCGCGCCCAAGGCCATTGGGCAAAGTCCGCGAAGTAGCATTTTGATTGTCCTCGTGAGCCTATTGCTGTTTGGTCTAATTCCGGCACGGCTAGCCTTTTTGCAAATTGTGCAGGGTCGATACAATCGAGAGCTAGCCGATGACAATCGCATTCAGCTCATTCCAAGACGACCAGAGCGGGGCAAGATTTTTGATCGCAAGGGTCGGATTTTGGCAGGCAGTGAGCTTTCCTACGCGGTGTCAGTGTGGCCCCTTGTCCAAAAAAAGGAGCAATGGCCTCAGATTCTCAAAACACTGTCTGAAATTCTGGGTCTTCCGGCAGAACAAATTAAAACCAAGGTTGAAAAGGCCGCGGCCAATTCTCCGTCCCGAGTCAGTATTGCTCGAGGGATTTCGTTTGCGCAGATTGTGGCGCTCCAAGAGCATCGCAGCGAACTGTTTGGCGTTGAGGTGGATAACGAGGCAACGCGGTCTTACCCCAACGGAGAAATGGCGGCTCAAACCTTAGGCTATATCGGTGAGATTTCGGAAGAAGAGTTTAGTGACCTGAAGCGTAAAGGCTACCGCCTCGATGATGTGGTGGGCAAGGTAGGCATTGAGGCGGCTTATGAGAAGGAACTGCACGGGACTTGGGGCGGGCAGCAGGTCGAAGTGGATGGTGCGGGTCAGATTGTTCGGATTCTGGGCCAAAAGCCAACGATATCTGGCAAAGATATTACGCTGACCCTGGATTTAGATGTCCAAAAGGCGGCGGAGGAGGCACTGGGCGATCGCCCTGGTGCGATCGTGGCAATGGATCCCAGAGATGGCTCGGTGTTAGCGATGGTGAGCCATCCCGCCTTTGACCCCAACTGGTTTTCTAAAAGCATGACCGAAGCCCAGTGGCAGTCCTTACAAAAGCGATCATTTCCCTTTGTAGACCGTGCCATTCAGGGTTTTCCACCTGCCAGCACCTTCAAAATTATTACAGCAACCGCAGGGATGGAGTCTGGGAAGTTTTCGCCAGATACAGTGCTCATGACCTATCCTTCCATTCATGGGGTCGGCGACTGGAACGGAGCCGGATTTGGTGCCATTGGATTTGTAACGGCATTGCAGTGGAGTAGCAACACCTTTTTTGGGCAGGTAGGGGTGGGGGTGGGTCCCAACACACTGCTGGATTGGGCGCATCGCTACGGGTTAGGTCAAAAGACAGGTATCGAAATATCGGGAGAAGCCGAGGGATTTTTACCCAATCCAGACTGGAAAAAGAAGGTCTGGCAGGAAAAATGGTACCCCGCAGACTCAGTGATGATGGCGATTGGTCAGGGCGCAGTACAGGTGAGTCCGCTCCAGTCAGCCGTGGTGTTTTCGGTGCCAGCCAATGGGGGGTATCGTGTAAAACCTCACTTACTAAAATTTGATAAGCCCACTGAAGTCTGGCGACAGTCCTTAAATATAAAACCTCAAACCTTAAATACCATTCGGACTGGGATGCGTGCCGTAGTAGAGGCCGGAACCAGTACAGCCCTTAACGTCCCCACCATTCCCCCCGTAGCGGGCAAAAGTGGAACAGGTGAAGATCCGCCACGCCCCTCTCATACTTGGTTTGGTGGCTTTGCCCCGTTTGCTAAACCCGAGATTGTGGTTGTGGCCTTTGCCGAAAATTCTGGCGGGGGCGGCGGACATACCTGTGGACCCATTGCCCTTAAAGTGTTTGAAGCGTATTTCAAACATAATCCGCCCCAAAAGTAGCCAAGAGAGGCATGTGCTCTAGGCTACTTTTGCCTGAGATTTCCTGCCATCATAGGAATGGAACAATCGCCGCTTGGGTAGGGATGACCATTTTTTTCTACAAGGTGTGTGAGCCTTATGGCTGCTTTTCTAATTTTTCTCCCCATAAAATTCAAATGGGGGGAGAAATTTGGCCCACTTCAGAACACTACTACCAAGCCCAAAAATTTGTAGATACGCGAGATCATCATCTGTGTCAACAGATCCAGCAGGCATCTAGTCCTGAACTCGCCGCCGCAATCGGTCGAAATCCACTTCACACCGTCAGAAAAGACTGGCATGAATTAAAAACCGCCATTATGTATGAGGTGGTCTTTACTAAATTTAAGAGCCACGCCGATCTGAAAAATCTACTCCTGAGTACTGGCGAAGAATTGATCATTGAAAATTCTCCAACGGATGACTACTGGGGATGTGGCCCAGATGGTCTAGGTCAAAACCAACTGGGGAAGGTTCTGATGCAAATTCGTCAAGAATTACGAAGAGCTGAATTGACTAAATCGAACGGGCTAGCTGGCCAAGAGTAGGCAAGATTGCCTCAATTTGGTATTAAGCAAAATACTGCTGTGGAGAATGGTACCTGTGAGGTTTGCTTCCCGAAAATCTGCATTACTCAGATTTGCCTGCATCAAATTGGCGTGGCTAAGATTTGCCCCAATCCAGTAGGTGTTTTGGAGGTTTGCCCCGTACAGATAGGCATAGCGAAGCTTAGCTTCATCTAAGTTTGCTCCAGAAAGGTCTGCATTTTGGAGATTCGCGTTATCTAAAATTGCGTCCCCAAGGTTTGCATTCATAAACTGGCTGCCCCACAAATAAGCCTTTTTCAGGTTTGTTCGCAACAACACTGCATTTATAAATGGGGTTCTGAGCAAATACGCTTCCTGCAATTGTGCATCCCGTAAATCGGTTTCTTGAAAGGAAATATTTTGACCATTAAATTGCTGAAGGTTGGCTCCCTTCATGTAGGCTGCACTGAAGTCAAGATTTGCACCCAGGCAGTTCTTAAAGCTCGTTGCCTTGAGATTTGCACCACTGAAGGAAATATCGCGCAACTTTGCCTTGGTAAAATTGCACCCAGATAGGTTGGCCCCTTTGAGGTTCAAGTTTTCAAGTTCTAGACCGCTAAAGTCGCGTTCTCCAGACTGATAAAGTTCAATAAGCTGAAGAGCATCCACTGGTAAATCCTTAAAATCAATCTTCTTATCTATAGTTAAACTCTAGATGATTGAAAACGGAAATCGTAAAAATACTGATGTTGAGGCTAAGCCTGTAAAGAATTATCTCTGTAAACCTACAGAGTTTGGTCTCTAAGCCAAGATTAAAGAACCGTTGAGCCTCAGGGCATCTGTATGGTTTCGTTAACCTCGTCTATCCGCGTAAACCCTTAGAGAGCGATCGCCGCGCATCCTAAAGTTCAGTAATAATCCAGTTTTGCAATTCGTGGTAATGCCTAATGATAAGGAGGACGTTCAGATAAGCCAAAAGGGTTGAGTCAATGTTTACCAGTTTGTTAGCCGAAGCCTTAGCCGTAACCGCCGATAACCTCAGCATGACCGCCACAATTTTGGCTTGCTCAGAACACGCAGCCCAAGACCTCAGTTCAGAAGCAAAGCAGCGGCTCAGCCTTGTGCAGTTGGGCCTATCGATGGCACTTCAAGCAATGGAACATGAAGAACTTCAGCGGGTCATGGAGCAATCCGATTCCTACATTCTCTCTTCTTCATCTTTGGGATAGATAGAATCTCCACGCCTGAGCCATTCTCCTGAAGGGATTAGAGGGGCGATTGACACAGTTTTCTTAATTTTTGCCCAGGCGCATTACCGTGACGTTGCTTCAACGCTATAGATATCGCCATTGAGCCAGAAGATTTTTGAGTCGATAAAAGGCTTCTTTGGGCTGCATATTTTGATCTAATAAGCCCCCAAAGGGCCAGAAACAACCTGCATCCGTAAAGTCCCACCAAGAAATTGCCTCAATGGCAGGTTTGCTGTAGCAGATGGTATAAAACTGCTCAATCCAATCTGCCTGTACAGCTTGGCTCCAAGGGGTATGCCAAAGCCCCCGCGCATCCTTGAGTAAAGACTGCTGATCGATCCCCGTAGCAGAGGAAACGCCGAGTTCTGTAATATGGATGGGTTTGCCTAAGGCACTAAACCGATCTAAGAGCCGATCAATTTCAAACAGATCTTGATCGGGGTAGTAAAGCTGTAGTCCAATCACTTCAAAGGAAACTTTCCTGGTAATGCAGGCTTTTAAGTATTGAAAGGGACTCTGCTGCGGTGGCGGATAGTAAGCGACTGTTTCTCCCCAAGCACAGCAGCAATTGAGGATGCGGACTGCATTGGGGTTTCCTTGACGGGCAGCCTGTGCAGACATCTGGGTGAGGTCTAAAAACTGTTCAGGCGAAAAGTGGAGTTCGTTCGCCCAAGGTGCACCGTGGGCTTCATTGATCACGTCAAAGTAGCTGATGCGGTCTTGATAGTGTGTGGTGATGTCAATAATGCGGCGACGCAGCAATGCTTTGATCTCAGCGTAGGGTTTCTGGCGTACCCAATCTGGCAGCCCAGCTTCATGAAACCAGACCAAGGGATGTCCTTTGGCTGCAATCCCCCTTTGCCGAAGCCAATCTACCGTGGCATCTCGATCCGCAAATTGGGTTTTGCCAGGTTCTGGCTCAAAGTATTTCCAATAAAACGGCACCGTGGCAAAGTTGAAAATCTGCTGAAAGTAGCGCTCATAGTCTGGGCCTGCTTTGGTATAGCCAAAGGCATTACACCCAAACCGAAAGACTTTTGAACGGGGATGTTTGGCAATGTGCTGCTGGGCTTTGCTCACAACCAATTCCTCTCCAGCCCAAAGGCTCTCTACAAGGGATTCATTGCATAATTTGATTTTGGCAGGCAGAGCGCTGGTGGCGGACTCTTGGTGCGCTGCAATCGCCGTTTCCACTGCCAACCTTGCCCGACCCAATCGCAGTTCAATCCGATCCAAGAAAGAAAACCCTTGAGCTTGCCACCGCCGAAGGGCTGTCTCAACGCGATGAAGCCGCGTTTGAGCAAATGCAACATTGAGATTGAGCGGAAAGTCCGCAGGGGTGAATCCACGACCGCCATTGTCCGCGTATAGGGTCACTTCGCCAAACCCTTTGATGGGGAGACGGAGGGCGATCGCAAACGGAAGCACCCCAGGCATTTCAGAAACTAGCACACCCTCTGCAACGGAGCGCGGCGGTGAGGGGAGTGGCTCATCCTGAAGATCTAAAAAGTAAAGCTGATTAAGAGGCTTACGGGGCAGTGGACTTCCATCAGGTAAGTAGGCCAGCATCTTGAGACGGGGCGACGAGGATGATGCCCGTAAGGAACGCTGCTGCGCTAAGACAAAACTCAGTCCTAACCCACCGCTGAGCTTAAGAATTCTGCGCCGATGCATCATGCAAATGCCGTCCCTATCGCCAGTCCATCTCAGGTTTAACCTTACCCCATCACGGAAAATTGATTGGGATTGCAAACCCAAGGGACAGAAACTCAGATATTCTCTAAGGACATCGAAAACTTGTGCCCCAGCCAGCCACTATCTCACCCAGCCACCATCCCCATGATTGGATATCTCAAAGGCGCTTTAGCCTCCCTTCAGCGTAGCTCCAGCCCGAGAAGCTTCCTGACCCTAGACGTGAATGGCGTGGGTTATGACCTTCAAATTCCCACACGAACCATCCAACAGCTCCCCGAGGTGGGCGACAATGTCCAGATCTTCACCCATTTACAAGTTCGCGAAGATCAATGGATCCTGTTTGGGTTCCACTCCGTTGCCGAGCGCGACCTATTCCGTCAGCTCATTAGCGTCAGCGGCATTGGCCCTCAGCTCGGGATCGCACTGCTAGATACCTTTGGACTCCAAGATCTGATTCAGGCCATTATCAGCAGCAATACCAAGCTCCTCTCTAAAACCCCAGGTGTGGGGGCCAAAACTGCCGAGCGCATTGCCCTAGAGCTTCGCACCAAGCTCGCAGAGTGGCGGGAACAGGTCGGACTTATCAGCGCACCCGATGCAGGGCCAGCCTCGGCGGTACAGGCTGAGGTTGAAATGACGCTATTGGCCCTAGGCTACAGCACCCGTGAAATTATCGATGCCCTTAAGGCTGTGGGCCAAAAGACAGCCCTCTCCAAAAGTGCCAATGTCGATGATTGGATTCGGGAGGCGATCGCCTGGCTCAGTCAAAATATGTAGCCCCCAAGTCAAGCTCCCAACTCAAGATTCCGGTACGACCTTGAAATGGAACAAAACTCTGTCAAAATGGTCTTCTGGCATAGAACCAAGCTATATACACAACAAAATCATCCCATGACTCGTCTAACGTCATCTGTTCGCAGGGTAGCCATTGGAATGACCTGTACTGGAATGCTTTGGGCAGGAATCCAGCCGATGGTTCTGAGTCAAACCCTTCGGCCCAGACTCACCCCTCCGACCATTGCCCAAGACTCAGCCCTCAATACAAAAGTTGTTCCAGGGGTCAGTATTGGACCTATTACAGCAAACACCTCCTACCCAGATCTCGTCAAAGTTTTTGGTGCTGAACGATTGTCAGATATCCGCCCTCCCGATGCCAAAGAAACGGAGCGTGAGTTTGGTACTCGGATCAATCTTGGCCCAGGCTGGTCTTTAACCCTCGTTTGGAAAGATAAAACCAAAACGAAACCCTACGAAACCATCGACATGGGGCGAGGCTGGCAACTCCCTGGAGACGTTCGCGTTGGAATGACCCTCGCTGAGCTTCAGCAAAAACTGGGGATCTTCCAAGTCGTGGGATTTGGTGGCCCTTATGGCGGCATTGTGCCACTGACCAATACAAAGCTAGAGCAATATTTTGGCAAAATGATTATTCAATTGGCCCCAAAACCGGGCGCAGACAAAAAATTTCCGAACCAGTTCAAAGCTGTTTCGGGGAAAGATGAGCCATTGATTGCCTCCAACGATCCCAATTGGTCATCCCTAGAGATGACCGTCAAGTATGTTGTGATGCTGTTCCCTAAAAAATAATGTCATTGCTCCAAGAAGAAAATTTAAGCGACTATAGGCAATTTAAGACTCACGCTATAAAATGGGGTGAGTACCCCGTGTTGTAATTAAAAGCCTATCGCTTACAGCTTAGTTAAAGATATTCAAGCTGTTGGGTCTTCTAATATCTGAAGTGGCTTAATCAAACCTCATTTACTTTGCCAGTCAGCAGCTCACCCATTCTGACTAAGCTTTATGCTATTTAGCTAAGCCTGATCCCTTCAGAATGTCACATTGATCATTCTAAGGTAATGAGTTTAGCTTACGTCGGAGAAGATCTCGTGTGCCAGGGGAGCCGCAAGTATAGATGAATTTGAAGCCATCATTAGTACAAACAGTAGACGTTATTGGTTCGCCGGTTACAGCGCTTTCATTTCAAGAACAAATCGATATTATTTTACAGTGGGCTAGCGCTAGCAAAAGCAGTTTTGTCTGTGTTGCCAATACTCATATGCTGATTGAAGCACATCGAGTGTTTGCATTTTGGACTATTTTGCAGGCAGCAGATCTGATTACACCGGACGGGATGCCTCTGGTATGGATGCTGAAGCTGTTGGGCGTGCGTCGCCCAGATCGGGTTGCGGGCATGGATATTTTGCTAGCACTTTGCCAACAGGCACCTCGCCACAATGTGCCTGTTTTTTTTGTAGGCTCTCAGTCAAATATTTTAGACCGCATGAAGGAGAAGCTGAAGCAAAACTTTCCTGACCTTAAAGTTGCAGGAATGAAACCTTTACCCTTTGCTCAAACTGCACCCAGCGAAGACGAAGCACTGATCAAACAAATTAATGACAGCGGAGCTAAGGTGGTGTTTGTTTCCTTAGGGTGTCCAAAGCAAGAGTATTGGATGGCCAGTCATAAACACAAAATCAATGCCGTGATGATTGGGCTTGGGGGTGTTTTTCCGATTTATGCTGGCATCCATAAATATGCACCAAAACTCTTTCGAGATTCTGGTCTAGAGTGGCTTTATAGACTGTACCGAGAACCAAGACGCCTGTGGAAACGATATGCGTCTACAATCCCAATTTTTGTTTGGCTGGCCACTAAACAAATTTTTACAGGCTTTTTTTTCAAACCTAAAAGACAAGAGGCAGCAGTTAATAATCATAACTGCGATGTCTGAAAATATAGCAATCGATTCAGCTCAATCTAGTCTATTTAAGAAAATTATTGCTGATCGTTGGAAACGGCAGAACTATTTTATGACGAGACCTAGTTTTGCAATCCACATGTCGGGAAGGCCGCAGTCATAATAGTCAATCTCTAAGACTCTATAGAGTTTTTTCTTGAATTTCCCGTAAATTAATATGTAGTCGCTAGGGTTAAGCCCAATGCGTTGCGACGTCATGGTGTACAGACCAGTCTGAGTTTTCAGAGGCTGTATGGCAAACTCTGTGCCATTATGAGCCTCTGAATACTTGTGAACTTTAGGTTTTTTTGTAGGCTTGGAACTTAGATCAACAGATTTATCCGTGTTCCAAAAATGAAGGGGAACAATACGCAAAATAAGCTTCCTTGGTTATAGGTGAATTTACATACCCCAAAATTCAGGTAGTTAAATTGATAGCTTTCTAAATCTAAGATACACCTCTATTGGGCACGTCAGCATAATTGTGCTGAAATTGTGTTGATTCTTATGATAGCGCTTTAGAGGAGATGTTTAGATAAGTCCGACGTTTAGAAAAAATGTCTAGAGCGCTCGTTTTTGAAGGGTTTTCGGGATTTCTATCCCTAGGGCGATCGCCCTAAACGCCATAAATAGCGACAGTCCTAACCACAGCAGGTGAACGTTGCGGAACTGGCTTGTGGCGATCGCCATTGGCAAAAAGCCGCCCACTGCCGCAATGATGACGGAACGTCGCAGCAGTCGCCCTGCGGTCAAGCCCAAAAAGTAGCCATCCAGCAGAAATGCAATGGAGCCAAAGCCTAGAATAGGCACGAGCCAAGGGGTATAGTTCCCGATGCGATCTAAAATTTCGCGATGGTTAGTTAAGAGCTGGAACAAAGGCATTGGCGCAAGGCTAAACGCCAAAGAAATCAGGAGACCTAACCCTAAGCTCGTCAATGTCCCTACGCGCAATAGCAAAGCCAGTTGCGTTACGTTCTTTTGAGCGCTTAATCGTCCTGCCAAGCTTTCTGTGGCATAGGCCAGTCCATCAATGAAATAGGCTGCCAAGGTTACGACCCGCAGCAGAATCGCATTCATCGAAAGTACTTGAGTTCCGAAGTTGGAACTCAAATTGGTAAACACTGCAAAGGTGGAAATTAGCGCCAAGGTGCGAATCACGAGTTCCCCATTGAGCATCACCGTGGCTTTGAGGGCGGTAGCATCCAGTAAGTGTTTGGAGACTCGATTCAGTTGTGTCCAGTTCACTTCTCGGGCCAGCAACCCTAAGCTCACCAGCAACATTGCGCCTTGGCTGAGGGCCGTAGCTGCACCTGCACCCCCACTTTCCCAGCCCCATCGCACGATAAAAAGATAGTCTAGCCCTACGTTAGTCAGATTGTTGACTGCCGAGAGCAGCAGCACATGCTTGCTTTGCGATCGCCCCAAAAACCAGCCCAGTACGACAAAATTGAGCAAGGTGGCAGGGGCACCCCAAATCAATGCGTTATAAAATGCCTGTCCTGCGGCTTTTACCTCTGGAGTGGTATTAAGCAGGGCAAAGCCAGCCAGTCGGATCGGGGTTTGCAGCAATACTAGGGTGATGCCTAGGCCAAGGGCGATCGCCCCATTGCGCAACCCCACTAAAAGCGCCCCATCAGGATCCTGGCGACCCATTGCTTGAGCGGTCATGCCTGTGGTGCCCATGCGTAGAAAGCCAAAAGTCCAATACAAGTAGTCAAATAGGACAGTGGCTAATGCGACCCCCGCAAGGTGACGAATTTCGCTGAGATGCCCTAAAAACGCAATATCAATTAATCCAGCAATGGGCACCAGCAGATTCGCCAAGATGTTGATGAGCGCAAGCTGGAAAAATCGACGCAAAATCTTCAGGTCTGGGGATGGGTTAACCTTGTGCTTCAAAATTGACCCCAGTGTACAGTTGCTCGATCGCAATACGATATCCAAGACTTTCTAGGGTAATCTCATCCCCTGCGGCATAGGGGTAGTAAAGCCACATTCTGCCTTCGCCGCGTCGATAGCATTCTGCGCTTATTTTTTCGGAGCTGATCAGCAGATACTCTTGCAGGGTGGGGATGCGTTGGTAATCTCTAAATTTGTCGCCGCGATCTTTGTCGGCGGTGCCAGGGGAGAGGACTTCGACAATCAGTTTAGGATACTGAATAAATTTACGGGCGTTGAGGTCGCGAGGATCACAACTGACGATGAGGTCTGGATAATAGTAAAGCCCAGATGCATCAATTTGGAGCTTTACATCCGCCATGTTGAGGCGGCACCCTTGGGCACGGACTTGAGGCAGTAACGTGCTGAGAAGGTTGATGGCGATATCGTTATGGGGGATGGTGCCGCCTGTCATGGCGTAGATTTCGCCGTTGACATATTCGTAGCGAATTTCTTGCTGGGGTTCCCAGTCAAGGTATGCTTCAACGCTCATTCGGGATGGTTGGGGAGTGGCAATCATGGCTGTTTCCAGTGATGCGTTACTGTGTTGCCTGAATTAAGTAGACCGCTTTTAGTGTGAGAGGTTTTTATCTTTTTTAAGAAATAGGTGGACAAATCCAATATTACAAGTGTAGTATTGGAAACGAAATATTCTAATTCTTTTAACCCGCCTTCAGCCATGTTTATCTTGTCCTCAAACCATCAGCACGCAATGAACTGCTGCCCCAAACCAGGGGCGGGCAGAGCGATCTCGCTGTTTATGTTTGAGGGCCAGTATCCGCTGAGCAGCTTAGAAGCCGCCAGCCTAGGCATTATAGAATCCCTCATTCGTTGGACAAATCGCGATCGCAAGACCCAGAGCGGGAGGTGCAGGTTTAACCTAGCGCCACAATAAGGCAAAGACTATAACGACTGCCTGCCCCCGCTCCTGAACATTCAGAAGCGGGGGTTGTTTTTTTGAGGAGTTTTACCCATGCACGTTCTAACTCAAGTTCTACCCACTCTGAACCCACAGCCCTCGGTTTTACAAAACTCAGTGGTGGTCTTTTCTAAAAACTACATGCCTCTCGCTCGCATTAACCTCCGTCGTGCTGTGGTGCTACTTGTGACGGGTCAAGCCGAGTCTCTGGAATTTAGTAGCCCCCGACAGTGGGAGGTGCGATCGCCCAATCTTGTACTACAGGTACCGGAACACATTCGCCTGATTGGCAGCAATCCAGAACGCCATTGGAAGGTGCCGCCCGTTAGCCGTCGAGAGGTACTGCGCCGAGATAGCTATAGCTGTCAATACTGCGGCAGTGGCAAACGTCTAACCCTAGACCACGTCATTCCCCGATCTAAGGGCGGTCAACACACCTGGAACAACGTCGTCGCAGCTTGCGAGCGCTGTAATTCTAGGAAGCGCGATCGCCTGCTCCATGAAATTGGAATGAACCCTAGGAACACACCCAAAGCTCCCATGCATCCGGCGATTTCCTTCTCAGAGCAATTCTGGAAAACCCAAGACACTGACCCATTTTCTACTGATTAATTTCAATCGAAGGCCACAGAATGTTGAAACTGACCTATACCGAAACTGGGTTCCGATTGGAACGGCTGAAGATCTCTCTAGAGCTTTGGGTAGCCCGGCGCATTTCTTTGACGCTTTGTGCAGGACAACCCCTGTATTTGGAGCCAAGCAAGGCTTCCTTTTTGCTGCCTGCTAAGGATTCTGGCCTCTTTCGCCTAGAGCAAATTCTGGGGACGGAACACAAGCCGTTTATATCCTTCGCGCCTGTGGATGACGACTATGTGGAAGTCAACCTCAAGGGGAGCTGGATTGCGGAGACTGTTGATGCCCATGAAGGGATCTTTATTGCGACGTTCTCGAATCAAGTGGAGTTCTATCTCCAAAAGCTTTGGCAAGCCACTCAAGCGCAAGCTACTTTCTTGGCTTGATGCTTGAAAACCTCTGCAAGAGAGGAAGTTCATCAAATCTAGTCCTCTCTTGCAGACAACTTTCAAAAAACTTGTAGTACACCCCTTGACATCTTGTAGTACGTTGTACTATAAATGTAGTATCGAAAGAAACACGGAAGCGCCGCTTAAAGAACGGCAAGACCTAACGTTCCTTCTGAACCTTGAAAACTAAATAATTGCCACTTTTTTGGGGGTGTAGCTCAGCTTGGTCTAGAGCACCTGTTTGTCGAACAGGAAGTCGCGAGTATCTCCTTCGGAAACGCTTCGCGAACAAATCTCGTCACCCTCGCCTTTAGCCTTGTGGACGAATAGAGAAGTCGCTCTGATTCTCAGTCAGAGAGAAGCGGGTGCAGCTCCCGTCAAGGCTCCCAATTGGCTGAGTACCCAAGCGGTTTAAGGGAGGAGTTTGCAAAACTCTTATTCGCGAGTTCGAATCTCGCCTCAGCCTCCAAGTATTGCAGTGTCACCTAACGGAAAGGTACTCACCTCATAAGTGAGAATATGCGGGTATTCCCTTCGGGAACGCTAACGCGAACAACTCCCGCCACTGCGACCAATGCAGTAATGGTGTAACGGCAGCACCAGGGTCTCCAAAACCTTTAGTCTGGGTTCAAATCCTAGTTACTGCGTTCTACTGTTTTAAGCACAAATCAGTAGAAAAAATGCCCTCGTAGACGAATGGTTAAGTCGCTGCGCTTTCAACGCGGAGGTTGCGGGTTCAAATCCCGTCGAGGGAGCCAAGCTATAG
>JANLSD010000406.1:0-11289 GCA_031362245.1 Acaryochloridaceae cyanobacterium OTE_25_metabat_464
GAACTGACCCTTGAGCGTTGTACTCAGATCCAAACCGCAACTCAGGCCCAAGCGCTTACCCCTGAACTTCGCCAGAAAATTTTAGCCGATAATAATCAGCTTGCAAGTCAAGGTTTACGGGTTCTAGGCTTTGCTCAAAAAGACCTGAGCGAATCGCCCCAGGAACATCCAACTGACGAAACCGAACAGTCTCTCACTTGGCTTGGACTGGTGGGAATGCTCGATGCGCCCCGTCCTGAAGTTCGAGTGGCAGTTGCAAGATGCCGTGAGGCCGGCATTCGTCCGGTGATGATTACGGGCGACCACCAGTTGACCGCCCAGGTGATCGCCCAAGACCTTGGCATTTCATCTGCTGGCGATGAGTGTCTGACGGGGCAACAGCTTCAGAAGATGTCCCAAGCAGAGCTAGAAGATGCCGTAGGGCGCGTGGGCGTCTATGCCCGTGTCTCTCCTGAACACAAGCTGCGGATTGTCCAGGCACTCCAACGCAAGGGACAGGTTGTGGCCATGACGGGGGATGGCGTCAACGATGCGCCGGCCTTAAAGCAGGCTGACATTGGCGTGGCAATGGGCATTACAGGCACTGACGTCAGCAAAGAAGCCTCCGACATGGTGCTTCTGGACGATAATTTCTCCACTATTGTGGCGGCTGTGGAAGAAGGCCGCGTGGTATACACCAACATTCGTCGCTTTATTCGCTACATTTTGGGCAGCAACATTGGTGAGGTGATTACCATTGCCGCTGCACCGCTCTTAGGATTAGGCGGTGTACCGCTTTCCCCACTGCAAATTCTGTGGATGAACCTTGTTACCGATGGTTTACCTGCCTTGGCATTAGCCGTAGAGCCAGGACGTGCTGTGGTGATGCAACAGCCCCCAAAAGACCCCGAGGAAAATATATTTGCGAGGGGATTAGGGCTGTATATGATTCGGATTGGAATTGTGTTGGCAGTGATTAGTATTGCATTAATGGTATGGGCCTATGACTTTACCAATGCCAATACTGCCAATGGTCTCGATGCAGATCGATGGAAGACAATGGTATTTACCACGCTGTGTTTGGCGCAGATGGGCCATGCGATCGCCATTCGTTCTAGCTCTAAACTCACCATTCAGCTCAATCCTTTTTCTAATCCCTACCTGTTGGGTTCTGTGGTGATCACCTCAATATTGCAGCTTTTGCTGATATATGTTGAGCCATTCCAGAAATTCTTTGGTACGCACTATCTGACGCTGCAAGAGCTTGGTGTATGCCTTGGAGCCAGTGCACTCGTATTTGTATGGATTGAACTGGAAAAACTCTTTATCAACTGGCGTTTGGCGAAGAAGGCGGGCTGATAAGTGGTTGGATAAAATTAATTTCATAGAACTTTTGTGCCACACCTTGCACTACCCCATCCCACCCTCCCCTTATAAAGGGGCTACGGTGTATACACAAGTCTGATTTCTTTTGAATACCCTGCATTAGCCCCCCCAACCCCCCAATTCAAGGCCAAAGGGCCATAAGAAAGGGGGGAGAAATCCAAAGTCTTGGGCCATTTCTCCAAATCCTGAGAAGAAATCCATCGTCTCGGGCCATTTCCCCCCAGAATTGGGGGGCCAGGGGGGCCAGTGTAACGCCCTTTGGAATTTTCCAAAACTTGTTTGTACACCGTAGTTATAAAGGGCAGGGAGCCAGTCCATATTCCTCCCCTCTTTATAAGGGGGGATTGAGGGGGGTCGTGCAAGGTGCAACTCATTTTGTTGAACCATTTAACTGCCCTCATGACTGAATTTCTTTATCGCTATCCACCCTTGCTACGGGGCACTCTTGTTAAGCGCTACAAGCGTTTTTTTGCGGACATTGAACTCGACAGCGGTGAACTCATTACCGCCCACTGTCCCAATACTGGCCCCATGACCAGCGTTTCAACGGTGGGGAGTCCTGTGCAGGTGTCTCAGAGTACCAACCCCAAGCGCAAACTGGCCTACACCTGGGAACTCATCGAAGTCTATGACAACACTCCCACTTGGGTAGGCGTCAATACTTCCATGCCCAATCAGGTTACAAAACTGCTATTAGAACAACGGTTGCTGCCTCCGCTACAAAGCTATGACACTCTGCGGGGGGAAGTTGCCTATGGACAAGAAAAAAGCCGCGTGGATTTTCTACTAACAGGGGAATCGATTAAGCCAACCTATGTAGAGGTCAAAAGCACCACTTGGCTGGATGGAAAATGCGCACTCTTCCCCGATACCGTGACCACGCGTGGTCAGAAACACATTAGGGAACTCCATGGGCTGCTGCCAGAGGCAAGAGTTTGTATGCTGTATTTCATTAACCGAGGGGACTGTACCGCGTTTTCCCCTGGAGATACGACCGATCCGCTCTATGGCAAGCTGTTGCGGGAGGCGGTGGAGGCAGGGCTTGAAGTGTTTCCCTGTCGTTTTAATGTGAACCCTGAAGGGATTGAGTATCTTGGATTGGCGGAACTGCGACTGTGATTGCACCTGATTAATGCATGGGATAATTAAAAACACTTTTTCCGTAATTCCGGTATGGCTAAAAATCCATTCGACCAGTTTTCTAAGCAGCTTCTTGAAGAAGTGCTTGCGCCCTTTGGAGCCGTCAAAACAAGCCTTGAAGTCCCTGGCGAAGCCCAATTTGTGGATGTGTTTTTTGAGCCAAGCTCGCCGCTTGCAAACGCTTGGCGTGAATCGATCACCCAGGATCTAGGTCTATTGGGGCGTATGGCTCAGACACCATCTCTCTTGGAGCCGTTTCGTAATCAGCCCACTGCTTCAGAAATTCGTAGCTGTCTTCTAAAGCTTTATCAAGTGCATGGGAATGTTCAACGAAAGGCAAAACGAGACCATGAATCTGTTAAAGACTGTGACCTCCCCCATTTATGGATTCTCGCTTCATCTGCATCGGAGAGCCTGTTGAATGGTTTTGGAGGAGCCTTGACGGAGGATTGGGGGGCTGGAGTCTATTTCTGTGATCCTTCCTTTAGAACCGCCATTATTGCCATTAATCAGCTCCCTTGCACTGAAGAGACGCTGCTCTTACGGTTGTTGGGGAGAGGCCAGACCCAACAACAGGCTGTTGATGAAGTCATCGCCTTTAACACCAGGGATCCGAGACGTGAAGTTATACTAAAGTTATTGGCAAGCTGGAAAATTAGCATTGAGATTACGGGACAAGTTGAAGCTGAGGAGGAGTTGATGATGGTCTTATCGCAAGCTTATTTAGAATGGGAACAGAAGACGGAGCAGCGGGGCGAACTGAAAGGTCGTCAGGAGGGTGAACTGAAAGGTCGTCAGGAGGGTGAACAAGCTCTCATTATCCGTCTGCTCACCCGTCGCTTTGGTGAAATAGGGCCAGATCTGCGAGTTGCAGTCCAGACCCTATCGCTTGAGCAACTTGAGAATTTGGGCGATGCACTATTGGATTTTTCAGAATTGGTCGATTTAGTGAACTGGTTGCAGGACAATCAAGCGAATTAGGTAGCTGTAACCTTCCCTTTGGCGATAGAGAGCCAAAACACATTTTATTTCGAACACCGATCGCACCCACCACACCGTAATCCCTGCGCCTCTCGCCCAAACCCAAACGCACCCAGCAAAAACCGCCAGCGGCAGTCTCGTACAGACAGATAGGCTTCAATCGATGTTTGTGGCTCAGCATCAGACATGATCGCAACCCTACGCGCTAGCCGATAGTGAAATGGATCCGTCCAAACCAACTGACCCTGAGAATGCAAAATCGCTAAGCCCAGTTCTGCCTGTGGTTCTTGCTTCAGAACATCGGGTAAATAACCTTCGCTGGGCAATTGCTGGGCTAACGTTTGCGCCAGTTGAACCTGCGATCGCATCTTTTTCAAAAACCCGTCCCGTCGTTGGCGATCAGTTGGGTCAAGCAATCCGGTCGGTTCGCTTGCCAACAATAGGGTTTGGGAAGCCAGCCCATCTCGTCCCGCCCGTCCAATTTCCTGAAGATATTCAGCCAGCGTTAGCGGCGGGTGAAAATGGCAAACCCATCGCACATTGGGTTTATCAACCCCCATCCCAAAGGCAGACGTGCATATTACAAAGGGTAGCTCGCCAGAAAGCCACTGCTGCTCGATCTGACGGCGCACTTGGGGGGCGAGTCCGGCATGGTAGGCGGCAGAGTGCAACCCTTGCAATTGTAGCCATTCCACCAACTGTTCACTATCTCGACGGCTGCGGGTATAGACCAGTCCTGTGGTTTGCCCTTGAGCTTGGATGAAGGTTTTGAGGCGATCGCGACGACCTGCCACAGTCCACACCCGCACAATTTTCAGATATAGATTTTTTCGATAGGGACTACTACGAAAAATCTGGGGTTGCTGTAGCCCCAACACCTTACGAATATCTTGCTGGGTGACAGGATCTGCCGTGGCAGTGAACGCGGCGATCGCAATTTTCCGCTTCGCCTCTGATTGTTCACGCAACGCAGGCCGTAGCGAACCCAGCCGTCGATAACTGGGCCGGAAACTGCTCCCCCATTGGGTAATGCAGTGGGCCTCATCAATCACCAAGCTTTCGATTCTGTCCGCAAGGGTTAGTAAGCGCTGCCAAAGCGTGATGCTCAAGAGTGATTCGGGCGAGAGGTACAGCAGCTTTAACTGACCATGTTCTAGATTTTGCAGTGTTTTCTGACGCTGGTCTCGGGATTGTTCGCTATGCAAAAGCGCCACGGACGTATGGCGTACCTTAAGCGCCTGTACCTGATTTTCCATGAGTGCAACCAAGGGCGATACCACGATGGTCAAACCCTCTTGCAACAGGGCTGGAAGCTGGAAACACAAAGACTTTCCGGCACCTGTCGGCAGCATCACCAACGTATCGTGCCCTTGGAGCAGCGAAGTCACAATTTCACCTTGGAGGGGACGAAACTGGTCATAGCCCCAGAACTGTTTTAAGCCGACTTGCGCCTGTTGCCATTGCTGTAACGGCTGTTGTGCTGTCATACCAGTGCTCTAATTTAGAAACATTTCTAACGCATACCCGTCATACCCAAACAAGTACCTCACACTGTACTAATGACGTTCCATCTTTAGGATTCTATTAAGTCCCTTAAAGAAAAGAACGTCATTTCCTAAAACTTTTAGAATATAACTAGCGATTGGGTTGTCGTAGGGGCGCACATACCTTGCACCCCTACAAGATGCTTGGTTGTTTTCATTCATCTTAAAAAGAACCTCGCTGCTGTCGTTTCTTTATCCCTCTACCCTCCTACCCCACCATGTCGTCTAAAGCCTCCATCCAGAAATCGGCTACTTATTTATCTGTGCTCTTGGTTGGTTCTCTGGCAACGCTGATTGGCACTCAAATGGTTCCAGGTCAGTCCATTGCACCACAGCCCAGCGTTGCTCAAAATACTGCACCACCTCGATTGGCCCAAGGCGATCAGAATTTTATTGCGCGGGCGGTTGAAAAGGTTGGGCCAGCGGTGGTACGAATCGATGCATCTCGAACCGTTAAAAGCCAAGTCCCATCGGCGTTTAATGACCCATTTTTTCGTGAGTTTTTTGGAGGCGACCTGCCTAAAAATCGGACTCGGGTAGAACAGGGGACGGGTTCCGGGTTCATTATCAGCAATGATGGACTCATTTTAACCAACGCCCATGTGGTGGATGGAGTTGATTCCGTAACGGTATTGCTTAAGGATGGTCGCAGCCTCAAGGGCAAGGTACTGGGGCGAGATAGCCTGACCGATGTGGCGGTGGTCAAAATTCAGGCCAATAATTTACCTGTTGTTCAAATGGGCGATTCCGATCAGTTACGTCCTGGGGAATGGGCGATCGCCATTGGCAACCCCCTAGGTCTCGATAACACCGTCACCGCAGGCATCATCAGCGCCACCGGACGCACCAGCGGAGATATTGGCGTGCCGGATAAGCGTGTCGGCTTCATCCAAACCGATGCAGCCATTAACCCAGGCAACTCCGGCGGGCCGCTGTTAAATCAGTACGGTCAAGTAATTGGAATGAATACCGCGATCATTGGCGGCGGTGCCCAAGGGTTAGGGTTTGCAATCCCCATTAAAACAGCTCAACGGATTGCCAATCAGCTTGCTGCAACGGGGAAGGTTAACCATCCCTTTTTGGGTATTCGGATGACCAGCCTATCCCCTGACCTCAAGGAACGCATTAATGGCGACCCTAGCTCTAATCTGAAAATTCAAGAAGATCAGGGCATTCTCATCTTTGAGGTACTCCCCAATTCTCCAGCGATTAAGGCGGGCTTAAAGATTGGGGATGTGATTAAGCGCATCGATGGTCAAGAGGTCACAAAAGCCAGCCAGGTTCAGCAAAAAGTGGAGGATACCTCTACGGGGCGATCGCTCCAGTTGGAGCTAAAGCGTAATGGACAAACCCTTAACCTGTCCATTCAGCCAGCACCTATCCCCACCCGCTTAACCCAGAGCAATGAGCCATAGCGTTGGATAGCAGCCAACCTAGGTTGGTAACGTTTCGTAAATGGTGTTCGTTTCAAATTTTGTAACTAAGGAAGTGAAAAATTCGTCTCAGGATAGGATTGAGCGATAAAAATTAATCCGACACCGCAATGAATCTTCGACGCTTGTTTTGTTCGTTGACCCTGAGTGTTCTGGTACTCCTCAGCGGGCTTTCAATGCCCGCTTGGGCCTTTTGTGGGTTTTACGTGTCTAAGGCTGATACGGCGTTGTTCAATAAGGCATCTCAAGTGGCAATCGCCCGTGACGGTCAGCGCACGGTGATCACCATGGCAAACGATGTGAGCGGCGATATCAAAGACTTTGCTGTAGTCGTCCCTGTCCCCATGGTTTTGCAACAAGACCAAGTCCACATTGGCGACCCCAAAGTGCTCAAACGTCTGGATGCCTTCAGCGCCCCGCGCCTAGTAGAGTATTTTGACGAAAATCCCTGCCAGCCAGAAAGGGTATACAAGCAAGCCGTCCCTGCCCCGATGGCAGCAATAATGGATACTGCGAAAGCTCGCTCTAGCAATGTCTTAGGCGTGACTGTCGAAGCGCAGTTTAGCGTAGGCGAGTACGACATTGTGGTACTCGGAGCCAAGGAATCCAATGGACTCGAAACTTGGCTGGGGCAAAATGGCTATAAAATTCCCCGTGGCGCTGCGCCGTTGTTTCGGCCCTATATTCGTCAGAATATGAAGTTCTTTGTGGCAAAGGTGAACCTCAAGGAATTTAAAAAGTCGGGCTTTGAATTTTTACGTCCTATTCAAATGGCCTACGAATCGCCCAAGTTCATGCTGCCCATTCGGTTGGGGATGATCAATGCAGGTACGGCTCAGGATTTGGTGGTGTATATTCTTTCCCCTAAAGGTCAGGCTGAAGTGGTTAACTACCGCACGGTAAATGTGCCCTCCGATTCCAATATTCCATTATTTGTGAAAGAGGAATTTGGCAAAGTTTATCCCGCCCTGTTTGAGACTGCCTACAACCGCGAAGGTCGCAATGTCGTCTTTCGGGAATATGCCTGGAATATGGCTAACTGTGACCCTTGCTCTGCTGATCCATTTACACCAGAAGAACTTCGCCAGGCAGGTGTTTTTTGGCAGCAGGATGGGTCTCAACCCCAGCCTCAATCGGGCAGATTTGCCCCTCCCTGGGTGAGCAATGATGTCTTCATAACGCGGCTCCATGTGCGCTATACCCGCGATAAGTTCCCTGAGGATTTGGTGTTTCAAGAAACGGCGAATCAACAAAACTTCCAGGGGCGGTATGTATTAACCCATCCGTTTAAGGGTGAGCTAAAATGCTCGGCGGGGAGGCAGTATACGCGATCGCTCCCTGCTCGTTTTGAGAAGGAAGCCCAGACGTTAGCGAATCTCACAGGCTGGAATATCAATGAGGTTCGCAAAAAGATGAGTCTTGAGCAACCGATTCCGGTGCAGTGGTGGAAAAAGTTGTGGAATTCTTTACTTGACCAACAGCTTTCCTAAGCAGAGCATCCGGTTGACCGAGAACCCTACGATCTTTGGGATACCTATGACGCTCAGTATCTCTATCAAACAACTTGCTGCTTTAATGCCGTTGTCAATGCTGTGCGCCTATGGGGTTGATCGCCTCCAGCCCCAAAATATCACTCTCCCGCCGCAGTTTTCCCCAAAAGCTGCGGCAGCAATGCCTAAACCAAAGCCGCTTTGGCCCCAAGCATCTCAGCTTAAGGCTTTGCCAAACTATGGCAAAACATCCAGGGTATTCAATCGATTCCAAAATGCCTCGGCTGGCAAAAAGTTTTTCCAGGCGTATAAAGCCCATCAGCCCGGTCAATGGGAACAAAAAGCAACCACCGTTGAAGGCAATCCTTTCTTTACTCGGTTCTATTACTTGGGCAAAAGCACTGCCGTTTATGTGGAAATTGATGCCCGTCAAGACAAATGGAGCGTGACCGCTTGGGTTAGGGAAAGGTGCGATCGCCTGATCCCCCCAAAAGATAACCAAAGCATCTTCCGTCAGGAAGGCTGTCATCTGATCGATGAGGTCAAAAAAGCGGGTCAATGAGCCACCTTCTGGGTCAAGTGCTCAATACTCAAGTTCAATCAACTATGGATTTTTAGTAATGAAACAATGGCGCGTTTTGTGGTGTAGCGTTTGTGTCAGTTTGCTTTTGGCCCTATGGGCCGTTCCTGCTTGGGCCTTTTGCGGATTTTATGTGTCTAAGGCCGATACAACCTTGTTCAATAAGGCTTCTCAGGTGGCGATCGCCCGTGATGGAAATCGTACCGTGATCACAATGGCAAACGACGTGAGTGGCGATATCAAAGACTTTGCCGTCGTCGTCCCCGTCCCGATGGTGTTACAGCAAGATCAAGTCCACATTGGCGACCCAAAAGTGCTCAAACGGCTGGATGCCTTTAGCGCCCCGCGCCTAGTGGAGTATTTCGATGCCAATCCCTGCCAGTCGCCCATGTTATATGACAGTGTCCGTCGTCCTTCCGCGATGGCCCCAGCCTCTGGTCTCGAAGCTAGAGCACGCTCTAGCAATGCGTTAGGGGTAACTGTCGAAGCTCAGTTTAGTGTGGGTGAGTATGACATTGTGGTGTTGGGAGCCAAAGAATCCAATGGCCTTGAAACTTGGCTAGGACAAAATGGCTACAAAATCCCCCGTGGTGCTGCGCCATTGTTTCGGCCCTACATTCGCCAGAATATGAAGTTCTTTGTGGCGAAGGTGAACCTCAAAGAATTTAACAAAGCAGGCTTTGAGTTTTTACGCCCCATCCAAATGGCCTATGAATCACCCAAGTTCATGCTGCCCATTCGCTTAGGGATGATTAATGCAGGCACCGCCCAGGATCTAGTGGTGTATATTCTTTCTCCTAAGGGGCAAGCCGAAGTGGTGAATTACCGCACGGTGAATGTCCCCTCCGATGCCAATGTGCCGCTATTTGTGAAAGAGGAATTTGGCAAGGTCTATCCAGCTCTGTTTGAGACGGCCTATACCAAAGAAGGCCGCAACGTCGTCTTTCGGGAATATGCTTGGAGCATGGGCAACTGCGACCCTTGCTCAGCCGATCCGCTCACCCCAGAAGAACTGCGCGAAGCAGGGGTGTTTTGGATGAACGACCCGTCTTCAGCTCAGCCCCAACCTGGTTCCGGTCGTTTTGCGCCGCCGTGGATGAGCAATAACGTCTTTATTACGCGGCTCCATGTGCGTTATACCCCCGATAAGTTTCCAGAAGACCTAGTGTTTCAAGAAACGGCGAATCAGCAAAATTTTCAAGGGCGCTATGTGTTGACCCATCCGTTTAAGGGGGAGTTGAGCTGTGCGGCGGGTAGGCAGTATACGCGATCGCTCCCTGCCCGGTTTGAAAAGGAAGCCCAGACCCTCGCTAACCTGACAAGCTGGAATATTAGTGATGTTCGCAAAAAAATGAGTCTCCAACAGCCCATTCCTGAAACCTGGTGGCGTAAACTATGGCGTAGTGCCGTTCCGTCGATATTTGGGTAAGTCAGTCCTATGTCTCTCACAAAAAGTCCTAGATCCTTGCCTCGTCGCATTGGAATGCTGGCACTAGGTCTAGGACTTTTGTATGGATTGGCCTGTCTGCTGCTCTATAAGTTTCAAAATCGGGTTCTATTTGTCCCCACCCAAAAAATAGAGGACACTCCAGCCAACTACGGACTGACCTATAAAGAGGCATGGCTACCCATCGGAAATAAGGGAAATCGCATCTATGCCTGGTGGATTCCGGCAGAGTCTAAAACTGCTCCCACGGTACTTTACTGTCACGGGAATGGTCACAATGTGGGCGAGGCATCGGAACTCGCCAGTCGGTTTCATAAATTGGGGCTATCGGTGTTTGCCTTTGACTATCGCGGCTATGGCAAAAGCGAAGGTGAATTCCCTAGCGAAACTGCGGTTTATGCCGATGCAGAACGGGCTTGGGATTATCTTGTCCAAGATCAGAAAATTCCGCCCAAGAAGATTGTGATTTATGGACATTCATTGGGAGGGGCGATCGCCATTGACCTCGCAACCCATCACCCCGATGTGGGCGGTCTGATTGTGCAAAGTTCTTTTTCAAATGCCCTAGAGATGGCGAAGCGCAACTGGTGGACGGCTATCTTTCCGGTGGATGCTTTGCTGAATCAGCGGTTTGAGTCCCTTCGCAAGGTCTCTCAGCTTCAGATGCCTGTGCTTTATTTGCACGGAACTGCCGATAAGCTGATTCCGTTTGAGATGAGCCAGCGATTGTTTGCACAGACGCGATCGTCTAAGCAGATTAAGCTTTTTCCTGGTGCGGGGCACAATGACCTTTCTGAGGTGGGTGGAGCGGTTTATACCCAGACGGTGAAGGATTTCGTGACTCGCTTAGAGCAGTAGAGAGGGCGATCGGATATTTCTATAATTTCTCAGACACAGTAGATCGCAAACTTCTTGCACTCGATCCCCCAACCCCCTAGCTCTTTCAGAGCGGCTACGCCAAGAAAAGGGGGCTTCAGAATTAAAGTCCCCCTTTTTAAGGCTACTGTGTACACACAAGTCTGAAATAACTGATGAGTCTAAGTTTGAGCACTCTGCATTACCCCACCCCAGCCCTCCCCTTATAAAGGGGAGGGAGCCAGTCCATATTCTTCCCCCCTTGGTAAGGGGGGATTGAGGGGGTAATGCAGAGTATCGAAGTACTAAGACTTGTGTGTAGACGGTAGGTGTTGAGAGCTGGGCGAAGTCAACGCCTCAGCTTAGGACTTTAAAAATCAGGAACTTTATTTCTAGGCGTATCCCAAATCATGGCAAGCACACAAGCTTTATTAACCCTCGTAAATTCTTTCCC
>JANLSD010000016.1:0-20574 GCA_031362245.1 Acaryochloridaceae cyanobacterium OTE_25_metabat_464
TGAGTATTATTCAAGGCCGTGCGGTTGGGGTTGCTCACTACCTTCTTGGAGGTATTGCGACCACCTGGGCATTCTTCCATGCTCATATACTTTCTGTAGGGTAGGGCGAGGAGAATACTAAACTATGGCAACTAAATTTCCAAAATTTAGCCAGGATCTCGCTCAAGACCCAACTACACGTCGTATTTGGTACGGGATCGCTACGGCTCACGATTTTGAGAGCCACGATGGCATGACGGAAGAAAATCTTTACCAAAAGATTTTCGCCTCCCATTTTGGCCACCTCGCAATCATTTTTCTATGGACTTCCGGCAACCTGTTTCACGTTGCTTGGCAAGGGAACTTTGAACAATGGATTAAAGATCCGCTCCATGTTCGTCCCATTGCTCACGCAATTTGGGATCCTCAATTTGGTAAGGCAGCGGTTGATGCCTTCACTCAGGGTGGTGCAAACGGCCCTGTCAACATCGCTTACTCCGGTGTTTATCACTGGTGGTACACCATCGGAATGACCAGCAATGCAGAACTTTATCAAGGTGCGCTTGCGCTTTTGATTTTGGCTTCTGTGATGCTGTTTGCCGGCTGGCTTCACCTTCAGCCTAAGTTCCGTCCAAGCTTGTCTTGGTTCAAGAATGCTGAATCTCGCTTAAACCACCACTTGGCTGGTTTGTTTGGGGTTAGCTCCTTAGCTTGGGCAGGTCACTTGATTCACGTTGCGATTCCTGAATCCCGTGGTCAGCATGTGGGTTGGGACAACTTCATGTCCATGCCTCCTCATCCAGCAGGTCTAACACCGTTTTTCACCGGTAACTGGGGCGTTTATGCTCAGAACCCTGATACGGCAGGACACCTGTTTGGTACCTCTACTGGTGCTGGAACCGCAATCTTGACTTTCTTGGGTGGATTCCATCCTCAAACCGAAGCCATGTGGCTGACGGATATTGCCCATCACCATTTGGCGATCGCCGTTATCTTCATCGTTGCGGGTCACATGTACCGCACTCAGTTCGGTATTGGGCATAGCATCAAAGAAATCTTGAATGCCCACCGCCCTCCTGCTGGTGGACTGGGTGCAGGCCATAAAGGTCTGTACGATACCCTCAACAATTCTCTCCACTTCCAGTTGGCGCTTGCGCTGGCGAGCTTGGGTGTGGTTACGTCCTTGGTGGCGCAGCACATGTACTCCATGCCGTCCTATGCCTTCATTGCGAAGGACTATACGACGCAGGCTGCACTGTATACCCATCACCAGTACATTGCGATCTTCTTGATGGTTGGAGCGTTTGCTCACGGTGCCATTTTCTTGGTGCGTGACTACGACCCCGTCGCCAATAAGGACAACGTGTTGGCACGAGTGCTAGAGCACAAAGAAGCCATCATCTCTCACTTGAGCTGGGTCTCTTTGTTCTTGGGCTTCCATACCCTTGGCCTTTATGTCCACAATGACGTTGTGGTTGCCTTTGGTACCCCTGAGAAGCAAATCCTGATTGAACCTGTGTTTGCTCAATGGATTCAAGCGGCTCATGGTAAGTTGCTCTACGGCTTTGATACGCTGCTTTCCAATCCTGACAGTCTTGCTTCCACTGCGTTCCCTAACCACGGAAACGTATGGCTCGGAGGCTGGTTGGAAGCAATTAACAGCGGCAAGAACTCTCTGTTCTTGACCATTGGACCTGGCGACTTCTTGGTTCACCATGCGATCGCCCTGGGTCTCCACACCACCACTTTGATCCTTGTCAAGGGTGCGTTGGATGCTCGTGGGTCTAAGCTGATGCCCGACAAAAAGGACTTCGGCTATGCCTTCCCTTGCGACGGCCCTGGTCGTGGCGGTACTTGCGATATCTCAGCTTGGGATTCCTTCTACCTGTCTCTGTTCTGGGCATTGAATACAGTAGGCTGGGTGACATTCTACTGGCACTGGAAACATCTCGGAATATGGCAAGGAAACGTAGCGCAGTTTAACGAAAGCTCCACCTATCTGATGGGTTGGTTCCGAGATTATCTGTGGCTCAATTCCTCTCAGCTCATCAATGGCTATAACCCCTTCGGGATGAACAATCTCTCGGTCTGGGCTTGGATGTTCTTGTTCGGTCACTTAGTGTGGGCGACAGGCTTCATGTTCCTGATTTCCTGGAGAGGCTATTGGCAAGAGTTGATTGAAACCCTTGTGTGGGCACATGAGCGGACTCCTTTAGCGAACCTCGTTCGCTGGAAGGATAAGCCCGTTGCGCTGTCCATTGTTCAGGCTCGTGTGGTTGGTCTAGCTCACTTCACCGTTGGCTATGTCTTAACCTACGCAGCATTCTTGATTGCTTCGACAGCCAGTAAGTTTGGTTGATGTTGAAATCTTGAAGCTGGATTAAAGCTGAAAAAGTCCCCACTATACATATAGTGGGGCTTTTTTTATGGTCTATAACAGTACTTTAAAATGACACGAGAAACGACGATTGGGGTCGATCTGGGTGGCACTAAGTTACTCATGGTTTGTGGATCGCAGCAGATGAGGGTTCAGACTGGCTTCTCTTTTTCCGCCGCAGAGTTGGAGCACCACCTTCGAGCATTTATACAAAGCTTGGCTGCCGTGCCGAGCGGCATTGGCATCGCAATACCAGGTCTCGTTGATTGCGCTGGATGCGTTCAGGCGTGTGATGTTCTGCCTGGAATGATTGGGTGGAACCCTGCTGAGGCGATGGCTGATGTGGGCTGCAGTATTCAGGCGATCAATGATGTAAACGCGGCGCTGGCGGAAGAGTTTCATGATGCACCCACCGCGCTCACAGGGGGCGTAATTATGGTGGGCACTGCCGTCGGTGCAGCTTTCTTGATCGACGGTCTTCCTTTGCAAGGATCTCAGGGTTGGGCGGGTGAGTTAGGCTATATCCCAATTTTGATGAATGGTGAAGTCAAACGACTCGATGAACTGGCGGGTGGAGCCTTTATCGCCAAACGAGTGGGGCTGGAGGCCCCAGATCTAGCAGAACGTGCTCAGGCAGGGGATGAATCTGTGCTGTGGGCGGTTCGAGAAGGGGGGTATGCGCTGGGGTTGGCGATCGCAACGGTCATCCACCTCTTCAACCCCGCCAAAATTGCTCTAGGGGGTGGAACCCTTGAACTAAAAGGCTATGAAGAGGCAGCCTATGGGGCCGCAAAACAATTTAGCCTACCTGAGCTGTGGCGAGCTTGTTCATTAACCAAGGTAAAAGCGGGGGATGCCGTCGTCGCCTTGGGCGCAATGCGGATTGCTTCAAAGTTCTAACTTTAAAGACCTCCAGAAACGGAATGATGATTCCAGCTCTGAAAGTCTTTAAAGATATTAAATTGATTAGCTAATGCTTAGCCTATTCACTTAAGATTAGGCGTCGCTTTCAATGTGAATAAAAAGAAGGCCCATAACGACAACAGGCAAAAGCCATGTCACGACAGGAATCAAAATCCAAGGCAAGAATGAAGCTGCGTAATCGCCAGTCATAGTCAGTTCTCCAATTTTAATAAAAGTATGGTTTTGCGTAGCAGCTCTGTCAAACAGCTAACGGGCGTTAGTTATTGAAAACGCCGCGCATAATGCCATCGACAACACTAAAGTTGGCGAGGAGGAAGTAAGCAACCGCAGCGCCACCCATACCACCAAAGAAGAAACCTCCGGTAAAGAGGCTCCAGCCCTCAGAGGAATTCATGGCAGCGTCACCCGTTCCAACGGAACGTCCGTTTTGGAAAGAGACAATGCCATAGGCTGACAAGCAAATGGTGGCAAGCATCAGCAATGCCACAACGGAGATCAGGGCACCCAATGCGGCAACCTCTGAGTCTCTCAAGGGACCTAATTTATACCAAGGGCCGATTAGAAAGTAACCGTGGGCCATCCCAACTTCTAGTCCGCGTAGAAGAGGAGACAAACCAGGCCGATAGGCAGGTAGGTTGCCAATGAAGGTTTTGGTAAAGTCAGAGGCTGAAATGGGGGTGTCGAGGCTCCCTAGGAATGGATCGCCATTGTAGGGGTGAACAACCTGCTTATAGGTAGATTGCGTCATTATTCCTTAATGCTCCTTTGAGTGGTCGAAGGCAAAGGTTTTATTGGAAAAACTTTTAAGAGTATTGTAAGTGGAGGGCTGTCACCGAGTCCCGAAGTTGGTATGGAGCGTTAGAAAAGTTAAATTAACGGCTCTATTTGAGAATTTGTGTGAATCTTTCTAAATAATTTTATCTATTTATAGTTGTTGCCTTAAAACTGTGCATTTTCTCTTTCTGGCTCCTGCCAGGAAGTTTTTTTGGATAATTTTTTTGTCTTTGATTCGCCTCTTTCAAAGGTTTTCTTCTAGCAGCCTTTGGATCCCATTTTTCTCTGGATGGAACAAAAATAGTCGATCGCCGTCAGGGGTGGGGAACTCTAGTTTGAACTAGGGTGCCAGTGTGTTCCTTTCATTGATAGATCTATGTCAAAAATTCTAAAGCCCTTGGCAGGAGCATTTTTGGGATGCGTCTGGACTGTTGGGTTAGGGGGGTTGTCTTCTGCTTCAACTCATCTTTTTCCATTAACTCGCCTTCCTGGGGCAGAGCTAAGGTCGAGCCAACGCTATTATGCGTACCAACCTCGGCGGATTGATTCTTTGCGTCAAACAGCCCTTGATTTAGCAAATCAAGACCGTTCGCGTCGTGGGTTTGCTCCATTGAGACCAGATACGTTGCTAACTCAGGCGGCCCAGCGCCATGCAGAGGATATGCTGCGAAGGAATTACTTTGGGCACTACTCACCGGAGGGGAGAACGCCCTCAGATCGCTTTGCGGCGGTGGGTGGACGCAATGGTGCTGCTGAGAATATTTTTATGCTCAGGGGTTCCTCTTTAGGCAATGCGCCCATTGGGGCTAATAGGCTTGCCTTTTTTGAGCAGGGCTGGATGCGAAGTCCTGGGCATCGCCAAAATTTGCTGGATCGGCGCTATGGTCGATTCGGGTTTGGGTTGGCGGTGTCGGGCGATCGCATGTACGCCGTCCAACTTTTTACGTTCCCAAATTAACCTAGGGCACAGGCTCATTCGCGGGTAAACAGCATTAGATGCTGCTGGGGCAACATAGACTTTGTTTCTTGCCACGTTAGCCCCATGCTTGCCATCTCCTTACGCGCTTGAGCCTGGGTCATTTTATGATGGGGTTTAATAAAAACTTTGGGATCTTCTCCACGGTATTCGACCAGGGCAATTCTGCCGTTGGGCTTGAGGGCTTTCGCCACCGCAGTCATGACTTCACGAGGATAGGCGAGTTCGTGGTAGACATCGACAAAAATGGCGAGGTCGATGCTGTTGGGTGCAAGGTTAGGTTCTTGTTCGGTACTCAGGATGGGCTTTAGGTTTGGGGTGTGGGATTGGGCAATGCGATCGCCCAGCATCTTGATCATCTCCGGCTGCACATCCACCGCCAACACCTGACCTTGGGGAACCTTGGATGCAATTTTGAGACTAATGTAGCCTGTTCCTGCGCCAATGTCGGCAACAACGTCTGTGGGTTTTAGCGCTAAAGCTTCGATCAATTTTTGAGGTTCCTCCTCTTGGGCGCGATCCTTACGTTCAAGCCACTCAGAACCTTGATATCCCATTACTTGGGCAATTTCTCTGCCCATATAAACTTTGCCTGTGCCATCAAAGCTAGGACGTTTGTAGGTGTAGGGAGAGGATGGCGCAAGGGAAGTGACGGAAAACGTGATGAGGCCCAGAACAAGTCCACTCACCACGAATCCCATCAGAAATTTTTTGAGTAGCGTTGATTGCTTCAAGGGTTCTCCAGGTTGATCCTATTTTTTTCATGATGTGTTTTTTCATAATGCCAAAGCTACAGGTAGTAGCGCACCCGCGTCACCACTCGGCTTTTTTTCGCCAATAATGCCCGTTCTAAGAAAAATGCGGTTTGGTTGTGGAGTAACCCTTCCCACCAGTTGCGCGTGACAAAGGTGGGGATGATGACCGTTGTCATGAGACCGGGATGTTCGGCCTCAAATTCTCGAACGAAGTTGGCGATGGGAGTCACAATTTCCCGAAAGGGAGAATCTACAATCACAATGGGGATTCCGCAGGCAAAGGTTTGCCAACGGGCTTGAAGTTTGTCCCGATCCGTCGAGCCTAAGTCAACGTGGATTGCCACAATTTCATCGGCAATATTACGGGCATAGTCTAGGGCTTCTAGAGTTCCCTGGTTGAGTTGGCCAACAATCACAACGGCGGGGTGGGTGGGTATCTCTGGAGAGACGTGAGGCATATAGCTACGGGGTGCAATATCTTGCAAACTCAGACGGGTTGCGACCAATCGATAATGGCGAAAAATCCGCATAAACCCATAGACAAAGATTGGAATGGCAACGACGACGAGCCAAGCTCCGGCTACAAATTTAGTCGCAACAATAACGACCAGCACAATTGCGGTGACGGTCGCGCCTAACGCATTTAAGAAGGCGCTGGCCTGCCAGCCTTCTGTTCGATTGATTAGCCAGCGACGCACCATCCCCGCCTGGGAGAGTGTAAAGGAGGTAAATACGCCTACGGCATAGAGCGGAATCACGGCGTTTGTATTGCCCTGAAACACAATGAGTAAGACTGCTGCCGATAGACTCAGCATAATAATGCCATTTGAATAGACGAGCCGTTCGCCCAAGAAGGCAAGTTGACGGGGTAAAAAGCCATCTCTGGCGAGGAAATAACACAGCCTTGGGAAGTCGGCGTAGCTGGTATTGGCAGCCAACAGCAAAATCAATAGGGTTGCAATTTGAATAAAGTAGTAGAGCGGGCCTATCCCTAGGATTTGTCTACCTAGGAGTGACACCACGGTTTGGCCTTCTTCGGGCATGACGTGGAAGGCGTGGGCTAGGTATGTGACCCCGATGAACATTAAACCCAAAATGAGGCCCAAGTAAAGCAGCGTTTTACTGGCATTTTTCCACTCTGGCGGTTTGAATGCTAAAACACCATCGGAAATGGCCTCTACCCCTGTTAGCGCTGAGCATCCGGCTGAAAAAGCCCGCAACACAAAAAATAGAGTGAGCGGCGCTTTAATGGCAGGGTCTGCTGGGTAGTCAGGAATGTTGGCATGGCCAGTCCCTAACTGATAGAGACCCAGGCCAACGAGTAAGAAAATGCAGGCAATAAAAACAAAGGTGGGAATCATGAACAGTTGTCCTGATTCTTTGACGCCTCGTAGGTTTGCCAGCATAATCAGGGCTAGAAAAACTAAGCACAGCTCCACTGTGAAGTTTTGGAGCACGGGCAATGCTGAAGTGATTGCTGCGGTTCCTGCTGAGATACTGACGGTTACGGTCAGGATGTAGTCAATCATCAGGGAGGCTCCCGCGATGAGACCAGGATAGAGTCCCAGGTTTTCGCGGGCGACGATGTAGGAGCCACCGCCATTGGGGTAGGCGCGAATGGTCTGTCGATAGGACAGAATCACAACAACGAGGAGTCCTACGATGGTCAATCCAATAGGCAATGACCAGATGAGGGCACCACTGCCTGCTGCAATAAGGACAAGCAAGATTTCTTCTGTGGCGTAGGCCACGGAGGAGAGTGCGTCGGAAGAAAGGACGGCTAACCCTGCGGCATTACTTAGGCGTTCTTCTGCATGGGCGCTGGTGGGGAGTGACTGCCCAATCAAGAACCGCTTTAAGCGAAGATATTTCGACATAACTGATTCAGCCGTCTTCTATGGGGAGTGTAGCTAAAATGGTTTTCTCAAGGAATGGCTCAGTCAGAATTCATGGATAGGCTGAGTCAAATCAAAAAATAGTCTAAAGATATCCTATAGGATTGATTGACAGCTATGAACGATTTATATGGAATGCCTCCCTTTCCCAACCTCAATGTGTTGACCCATGAGCACCTCAATTTTTAATCTGACGAATCCTGAGATTTATGTCATTACGGCTGCTCATGATGGGCTGATGAGTGGACAAATTACGACCTGGGTGACGTTGGGTTCTCTGGTACCAGAACATTTGCGGGTGGTGACTGTGATTTCACCTCGCAATTTTACGTTTGCACTAATTCAAAAAAGCCGGCATTTTGTGGTCAATTTGTTGGCGGAGGGTCAGCAGGATTGGCTGCCGCTATTTGGTCTGCAATCAACCCGTGAGATTCATAAGTTTGATGGAATTTTGACGGAAACCACCGCCACTGGTATTCCAATTTTGCCTCAAACCTGTGGCTGGGCTGAGTGTCAGGTGGTGCAGGCGGTGGACTTGGGCGATCGCCACGTCATCATCGCCGACATCCTTCACCACGAACTCAATGGGTCTCGCAAACCTCTGCGCCGCATTGAGGCGATGGCAGCGCTTTCGTCTGAGGTGGGGCAAGCGTTAGCCCAGAAGCGGGTGTTGGATATAGAGTGCGATCGAGCGTTGATGAACGCTTATCAAAGTCAGTCCGACCTACAATAAGGCAGAGCTGGTTTTGAATAATGTCTCAATCTGCTGTTTTTCCACCGGAAGAAGAGATACAGTTTCCTCTGGGTGATTTATGGAGTGACGAGCCTCCGTTGGAAAGCGATTTACACCGTCGTCAAATCGATCTGCTGATTCGGCTGCTGGAGTATTGGTGGCGAGATCGGGCTGACTTTTATGTATCTGGAAACTTAACGATTTACTACAGCCCTAATCAGCGCAAATCTGAAGATTTTAGGGGGCCAGATTTTTTTGCGGTATTAGGGGCGGAGAAGAAAGACCGCCGCAGTTGGGTGGTGTGGCAGGAAGGAGGGAAGTACCCCAACATTATTGTGGAGCTGCTGTCTGACTCTACTGCGCTGGTAGATAGGGGTCTCAAGAAACAGATTTATCAGGATATTTTCCGCACGCCGGATTACTTTTGGTTTGACCCAGCCAGTTTAGAGTTTCAAGGCTTTACGCTTCATAGTGGAGCCTATGAAGCCATTGAGCCGAATGAGTTGGGTTGGTTATGGAGTCAGCAGTTAGGGCTTTATTTGGGTGTGCGCGATAATCAACTGAGGTTTTTTACGTCTGAGAAACAGTTGGTTTTGTTGCCTGAAGAGGAGTTATCCCAAGCGGTTAAGGAAGAACGTCAGCGTGCTGATAGGTTGGCTGAGCAGATTCGACAAATGGGAATGGAGCCGGAATCTTAGAAAAAAGCAAAAGTAGCCTAGAGATTCATCAGTTCGTTGGGCAGGCTAGCTCTTTTAGAGAGATAACGCCAACGCGGCGACATAAACCAAGTCCGCCGTTATGGACTCATATTCTGAATTTAACCTGGGTCGGCAGGGTTTGTTCATCATATAGCTTTCAAGTTGGGATGTCTGACGCCTCCTTATATTAGTTGGGATTCAAGGTAAAACCTTAAGAACGTAACGACAAGATTTATGTATTTTTCAACTAGGCTATATAAAACTGACGACTGTATTGATATATTAAAAGAAGGATATAAAAAGCCAAATCTATGCGTTCAAAAAATATTTATGATTTTTTAGGCACATCTGACATATTGAGGTCATGTTGAAATATGAAACTCAAAGCGTTAGCAATTGGAATACTATCGAGCAGCATTTTGTTGTCTAACTCAGTAGCAGCTTACAACCCTGAGCAATTAAAAAGGCTGTTGGCAACTAATTCCTGCTCTAATTGCGACTTGAGTGGCGCAAATCTGAGTTATGCAAACCTGAATCGCGCAAACCTGAATGGTGCAGACTTGAGTAATGCAAACTTGAGTAATGCAGACTTGAGTAATGCAGACTTGAGTGGCGCAAACCTGAGTGGCGCAAACCTGAGTGGTGCAAGTCATAGTGGCGTAAAGGGATGGCCTTCAGGTTCATAAAGTAAACTCCCGAATCTGAGAGCTATAAATTAAGAGAGTTCTAAGATTTCAGGGGGACAAATTATTATGTAATCCACTGTAAATTTAAATTTATTTAGTTAAATAAACTTGTTATGAATATTCAAAAGCCATGAAAATTTTAATTTTCGTCTCGACAATACTTTGGGTAGTGTTTTGTGATTTCTCGTCGGTCAAAGCTGTTAATCTAGAACATGAAAGGCGACTAAAAGAGACGGGTTCTTGCCAAAAATGTGACCTCAGTGGTGCAAACTTTAGTGGTAGAGACCTCAGTGGTGCAAACTTAAGTGGTGCAAACTTACATGATGCTGACCTAAATGGTGCAAACTTAGTTGGTGTAATTGGCCTTGAGAGAAAAGAGACAAAAACTGATCCTACACCTAAGCCATCTGTAAGTCCTACACCTAAGTCAGATAAATAAGGTCACTAAATTGTCCAAAAAAGATTCATTTTGTACAATATCCTCCAAAATTTTCAAAATGTAATAGATATTTTTGAAGAAAATTACAACTCTGATTTCTTAGTGTTTTAAGATCAATATTCCAATTCATGATTTCACTGCCAGAGGTGGTGATCAAGGTTTTTTGATCAGGACTGAACCTCAAGCTACTAATTGAGCTATTACTCCATTGAAAAGTGCTGAGCAAAGAACTTTTTTTGTCTACTAGACTCCATATTTTAATCCCACCATCCGAACTCGCAGAAGCAAGCCATCTGTTATTATTGCTAAGGCTTAAACTATTGATAGAGGTTCTATGGCTACCAATAATTTTATTCTTTTTACTGTTTTCTAAATTCCATAGCCGAATTGTTGTGTCATAACTGCCAGAAATTAGGTTCTGTCCATCAGAAGTGACTTGAAGGCTTGTTATTGCACCAGTATGTTGATCTTTATATTCGTTAAATGGTTCAGTTATTTTTCCTTTTAAATCAGCGAGGTAAATTTTTCCATCTGCCCCACCTATAACTATTTCATCATAACCAGGTCTAAAACTAATGGTATTAACTTTTATTGGTTGATTTATTGAGAAAGATACTCTGGAATTATCATGCCAATTCCAGAGCATGATTTGACTAGGAGAAGTAGAGTCTGACTGATTGATAGAGATCGCAATCTTTTTTCCATCTAAACTAAAATCAATTGTATTAATGTCACCTTTAACCTCTAGGCTAGAAATAGCTTTCTTTAGTCTTAAGTCCCAGGTCTCTACTATGCTTTTCTTGGTCGCCTTTGCTGCTACTAAAGGCAAACAATTTTCAGAAATCACAACAATAGAAGGGTTCGTGGGAGAAAATTTAACACGGAGTTTACTCCCACATCTTAATTCTGAAGACAGAATTAAAGCCTTAGTATATAGGTCATACAAAACAATTTTGCCAATAGATTTAGAGCCATTAGATTCAATTTCTCCACTTGCAACTATTTTTCCATCAGGGCTTATATCTATACTATTGATGTAACCTTTAGGTGCATTAATAGTCACTGGAGCTAATTGGTTATGTATAGGAAATTCAGAAAAGATATTAGGTAATTTCCATAGCCTAATTTTTTTGTCGAGATCTGTTGTTGCCAAAGTTCTATCAGAAGCAAATCTTACGCTGGTTATGCCTTTGATATTCAGTGTTTCAACAACCCCCTCAGTATTTAGATTCCAGATTTTAGCTGTGTTGTCAGCACTTGCTGAGGCAAGGTATTTATTGCCTGGACTGAAGCTAACACTCATAACTCTATCTGAGTGTTCATTTAATTTTTTGACAGTATTATTCTTTAAATCCCACAATGTGATTGATTTATCTAAGCTCCCCGCCGCAATTTTCCCATCAGAGCTAAAACTTATGCTGGTTAATTTCTTCTTATTCCTAGTCGTGGATTCCTGCGTTTTGTCAGATTCACTATTTAGATCTTGAGTCTTGATAGAGTTTCCATTAAGGTCCCAGAGTTTAATAACACCATCCCATCCGACTGAAGCTAAGCTTTTTCCATCAGGACTGAAACTGACGGCTTTAACTCTATACTTTTGTGGAAGTAATTTAACAAAAGTGAATGATCCATTATTTTCTTTCCAAAGAGCAACGCTATTGTCATCGCTGGCAGAAGCTAACATTTTTCCATCAGGGCTATAGCTTACGCTGGTTATTGAACTTCTCTGCTTTTTAGGTAAATCTCTCGCTTTCCCATTGAGATCCCAAATTTTAATCTTGTTATCATCACTTCCTGAAGCCAAACTTTTTCCATCAGGGCTAAAACTCACACTATTAACTCTATTTGAATGCCCTTGGAAAGGTGTAAAACTACCTTTCTCTCGATCCCATAGAATAATAGAATTGTCATCACCTGCTGAAGCAATATATCTTCCATCAGAGCTAAAACTAATGCTATTAACGGGTGCATTATGACCTTCAAGTCGATTGAATTCTCTTACACTATAAGCACTCTGTATGAGATTTCCTAGAATTTGATCTTCGATTTTTGAATCTTTAAAAGAAACCCAATTTAAAATTTTAAGTCTGAAGACTTTATAGCCTTTAAAGAATATTCTAAAGCGTCAAGATCTTGAGGACGTTCTTCGTACAAAATATTAGATGATTGCAAGAGTGCTTTAGTATTACTCTGCGATGCAGTCTGTGCTTGCAAAAATGAAAATAACCCAAATCCAACCGCAGCTAAGCCTACGATTGTAGTAAATCCAGAAATTTTTTGCTGTCGGATGATTTTTTTCTGCTGCTCAATTTCCAGTACTTTTCTTTTTAATTTTTCTTGTTGTTTTCGCTCCGCTTCTTCTTTAGATTTTTGATTTTCTTTACGCTTTACTTCTTCATTTTTTCGTTGTACTTTCCTTTCCTCTTCCTCATCATTTTCAGCTTTGCTATCGCCTAAATAAGTGATTGCCTGATCAAAGTTCTCATTATCATTATATCTATTTGCCCAAGTTTTATTAGGATGATGATCTTGAATCCAATTTAGGGCAATTCTCAGTTCTGGATCTTTATATAAACCGGCTTCTTTTATCGATTTATTATACAAAATAGCAGACCCAGCCAGTCGTCGATAAATTTGAGCCGACTGCTGTTCATCTTTTACCCAAACTTGCAAAAGCTCCCAAATCCGCATCAAGCTTTCATGGGAGATATCAACCATTGTCTCTTCTTCTAGAGTGATATGAGGCGGAGGCATTAAAAAAGAACATTCTAGAACGCGAAAGGGGTCTACAACCTCAATTACCTCTTGTAAAGAAGCATTCGCTACACTACAAATTTCCTTGAGTGTGCTTGGGCGACGAACGCCTCTTCTACTAGAACTTTTATCGGTTAATCGTTGAAAAAGTATTTCAGCAATTTTTTTGTGCCGTGCTGAAGGTAAGCAGTTATATATTTCATCAGCATGATTTGAAAGGGCTTTTTCCATGCTTCCAATCGATTCATAATGCATTAGATTGATAGGCTCACCAGGCACATGATGGCTGAGCCAATAGATCCAAGTCCGCATCAAAGCATGTTGTAAAACGGGTAAATAGTCTGGTGTATCGCCCATATCATTGAGCAATCGGTTGACTAATCGTGGGGTGATTTCTGCACCTCCTTCTAGGCCAATACCCTCTACCCTTACTGGACGTTCAATTGCTTCCTTAAGCTGATCTCGAGTCATTCGGGGAATTAAATACTGACTATCATTAATCGTCTCAGGCAAGCCACGAAACTGCGCGCAGTCGCCTAAGTAGTCAGACCGCATCGTCAGCACCACATAAACGGAAAGATCTGGGTGTTTTGCGGCTTCCAACAGCAACTTGACAAAAGCGATCGCCTCCTCCCCCACATCATCCCGTTCAGGGGTTTGTTTAAGTCGAAACAACTCTTCAAACTGATCCACAACAATGAGCAGATTTTCTTCTGGCTCTAGCTGAGCCTGTTGTACGGCTTCCACTAACCCTAAAGTTCCCCACTCCAAAGTCGTCTCAAGAATCAGTTCCCGCATATCAGACTCTTGATCGCCCTTTGCAACAACGTTTGCAGTATTCAGAGCTTTTGCCAAATTGCTAATAGGGTTGTTGCCAGGTCGCATTTCCGCAATACGCCAGCGCGAACTCACCTCCGGCATATATCCACCATGTAGTGCAGGCAAAAGACCTGCCTTGACCAGAGAAGATTTACCGCTACCAGAAGTCCCCACAACCGCTAAGAATCTATGACACCGCAATTTCTGGAGCAACTCATCCGTTTGTTCCTCACGACCGAAAAACAAATCATACTCATCTTTTTCAAAAGCTCGCAATCCAGGAAATGGCCCCAGCCGTTTTTGAATATTGATCATTACTTCGGTTCCTCACAAATTTCGAGCTATTTCCTGAAGTAAGTCAGATAGTAATTCTGGTGAAAATTCATCAAAATCAGGAATTTCAATAATATCTTGATTTGTTACAAATAGTTCTTTGTCCGGTGTTCTTGGCTCAGCTATATAGATGGCTTTAGCCATAATTTTTTTGTCGCGACCAAGACCTACTGCTTTTTTGAGATCGTTAAGCTTAGTTCTTAACCAATCTTCATCCCCTTTCCCATAGAACAGAATGAATATATCACATTCCATTAATTTGCTTTCATGAGACTTACGAATATCTACTTCATCCCCTTTAAATTTTGGCCGTAAAACTTCAAATAATTTACCTTGATCGGTCTGAGTAACTTCAGCGATAGTGTTCTTGATCTGCAAGACCTCAGATCGAGAAAGATTCATCAAATAACGGTATAGCGGTTTAATATCCTCTACCGTATCTTGCTCATCATGAATTAAATAGATTAAAAGCTGTTCACCAAATTTTGGGGAAATTGGATAAGAATTAGATTTTGGTTCTTTGAGCCTGTTGAGGATAATATTTTTTAGCTCTTCAAATCCAGTTTGTATGCATTCAGGATCATCTTGTATATCTGCAATGAGTTCTGCTTGCTTACCTTCTTCAGGCTGTAAGTTTTCGGGGAACCAAAGCAGATAAGAGAAATCAGAATTAATAGAACTGTTGTTTTTCGCAAGTTTATATTGCAACTCTACTATTGAGCTATTAGAAGCTTCAGGGATAGAGCCATACCACTTACCCATAAGGTGGATTGATAAACCTGCCTGCTGCAAATTCTCTTCAACAGCCTGCTCAAATTCAGGATTGCAGTCTGGAAGTTCTCTTCCTGGTAAAACCATATAGCCTCTCGATTGAAGCTCTTGATAGATTTTATCTCGAAAATCTCTTAAATCAGAAGTAGTTTTTGCTAAATAAACTACATTTTTGATTTGAGTAGACTTGTTTGAAATACTGTCATCATCTTCAATGTGTATCTCTGAACTATCATTAAAATTTTCTGCCTTTAAATCTCTTAAGACTTCACTAATGTTTGTAGCTAAAGTTGTAATTGCTTTGATGTAGTCTTTTTTGTACTCATGAAAAGTTGGCGTTAGCTCAATAACAGGGTCTGGTGGCGTTTCTGTATGAAATCGATAATCTAAAATTTTTTGAACTTCGGCTGGATATTCACTTCTTTCAACTGGTAGTTTAATTACTTTAAAAATTCTAGATTTATTTCCTAATCGAATTTCTCCAGATTTCCGACAAAACTCCTGAAGTTCTTTAATACACCACTCTGATGATAAGTATCCAGGTGAAAATATTGAGATAAGAACTGCTGATTTTGGCAATTGCTGAACAATCTCATCATTAAAATAATCATTTCCCTGTAATCTTCGCTTATCTCTCCATATATTTATCTTTGATCCACCTTTAGAAAGAACATTAATTCTCAATTCTAGGCATCGATGAAACTCATCCACCCATCCTTCATCATGTTCATCGAATGGTTTATTGTCAGCATGTGTATAACTAATAAAAATATCATTCTCAAATTCCATCTTTATAACTTCCTTTTAGGAATAAAAAGATAAAGCGTTAATCCAGTTTTACAGGATCTGAAGATTTGCTTTTGTCTGAAGAAATGTGTTGTATTACTGTGCTTGTTTCCGCCGAAGCCTCTCCTTTTGTCTTTTCATTTACTACTTCTGAAACAAATAGTTTATTCTCATCCTGAAGCAGTGTTTCAACATGAGTTGTAAAACTCTGAAACGCCGCCTGATGTGTTGGGTAAGCACTGTAAAGTCCCCCCAACTGCGAAAACTGCCAGCCCTGCGTCTTTAACGCCTCCGTCGTATGCCGGAAATGCCGCCAGCGATCACCAAAATGGAAAAACTCCTCCACTGCCGTACTAACAGCCACAATCCCACTCAGTCCAATGGTGAGCCAGCGGAGATCTACTTTAGAGTCCTTAATATTAGGCTGAAGCCCTAACAAAATGGGCACAACTATACTTCCAATAATGGCGGTCATCCGCAGACGGTAATACCAATTACGTGTCTCTCGTGATCGCTTACTCATATAAGTCAACTGGTCTAGCCAGCGCGATTTCATATATTGCTTTTGTAGCGTGGATAAGTCTAAAGTCTCGATTAATCGTTCTAGACTTTCACCTGAGCCACCTTGTTGAGATTTTTGAGTATCCACTGCATTACTTCCCAACCTATTTAAAGTACTTAAGCTCTTCTTTATATCTTGAGTAGCAACACACAGCTATACATTGGCTTGAAGAGCCTCTATATTTTTTATCTGATCTATACCCTAACTTTATGCGTAAGATTAGTAAATAATTAACGATAAATTGCAATATTTCTAGTTATTCTATTGCCTTCAGCCGCAGCATGACTCAAATTCAAATCGAAGCGTCTGCTTTAGAACGGAGTATCCAAGAAGTAAGACAGGATTAGAATCTACAGCGAATCGTACATTCATTAGGGATGCCTTATATCTTGTAACCCTCTTTGAATATAGCTTTTGAAAGGTAAGGTGTCCCCTATATGACTGCGAACCGCTGTGTCATGACCATATTCGTCTGGGTGTTCTACATCCCAAGGCAACCCAATCCACACAATGACTGAGCCTATTGATAAACTAGATTAAACGCCAGCCAACCTGAGCAACTTGTCCTATGCTTGCTGAAACCTCCTCACGCTACGTCACCAGCAACCCTGAAATATTAAGGTGGAGAGCCAATCATCATCGGCACACGAACATCCATCCGTGCCATTGTTGGTCTATGGCGCTTAGGCATTATGCCAGAAGAAATCCTCAATCATTTGCCTCAATTGACATTGGCCCAGGTGTTTGACGCATTAAGTTTTTACCTTGACCACCAGGCAGAAATTAATGATTACATTGAACGAAACCAAGTGCCCAATGAATTAGTGCATCCCTCCGTGAAAGCCACTTTAGCCTCACTATGACCGTCTTTGCTGCGCTTTACACAGACGAGGATATGTCAGCGTTGGTTGCCACGCTCTTGCGTTCTCGCGGTTTGGACATTACAACCGTTCCCGAACAAGCAACCCTCGGTAAAACCGATCGCGAACAGCTTGAATTTGCAACCGCTCAAGGCCGATGCCTCCTAACCCATAACCGAGTCCATTTTGAGCGACTGTATCTTCAGTACATTGATGAGAATCGACAGCATTCTGGAATTATTGTTGCGCCTCAGAAAAATGCCTATGAGGTTACACAGCGGATTGGTATTTTGGTCAATACGTTAATGGCTGATGAAATCAACAATCAGCTATTGTACGCATGAAGTTTGCTTGCTTGGTTTAACATTAAGAAACCCAATCTTAAACTGGTTTCTTCAAAATACATTGGGCTGGCGATCGCTTCTACTTGAACTGAATGTGATAAAAATGTGCTTTTTTTGTGGTGGAGGGAAAAGACGGCGATCGCGTCAGTTTAGCTTGGGCTGACGATCGCTGTTAGTCTTGATTAACGGCGATCATTGTTCGTTAATGACGATCTGCAATTACGGTCGCATCAATCAAACGCCGCGCTGCCTGCAAAGCCTGTTGAAAATTAGGTCGGCTAGACTCCGCCGCATAGGACATCCCCAACACAAAACGCTCATATTCCTCCGCATAGAGCAAATCTCTTTCAAGAATATCCAACATCCGATATAGCCTCTCCAGCGGCTTCATACCTATACTTTCTGGTGTTTTATCGCGGCTGGCATCCTGATTTATGCAGCTCAACGCCAATGGTGCAAAATCTTTAGCCTTAACAATGATTGATTCTAAAACCGCCAAGTCATGAAGATGTCGAATTAATGCTGGATCGTCCTGCAAGCTATCACGGTCTCTATTCGCAATACGCCATGCTAAGGCACTTAACTTGTTCGCCGCCGTTTCGATGGGAGAAATACACGGCATTTCAGAGACTTCAGGCCCTGTACGCTGTGCTTTAGCCACAAACGATTGCAGAGATTTGATCTCAACCGATAATGCTGGGGATTCAAACGTAACCTCAAGCTTGACATGAGGTCGTAGCGCTGGCGTCTGTTCAAATTGATGCCGATAGGCAATTTTGCACTGAAAAAATCTTGAGCCATCTGCGATTTCGATATCTTCCTCAGCCAACGACCAGTCTGCTCCACCTGTACGGATCGCTTGAATAATTTCTTTTCGGTAAGCTCGATAAGCAGGTCGATTAAGCCCCCCTGTGGGCATGTCAACCTTAAAATCAAGATCTTCAGAGAATCGCTGAATCAGACCATACCCTTTTGATAGACTGGTGCCACCTGAAAAAACCAAATGCATCTGAGGTGTCGTAACTGCTCCCACAACAGCCACGATCCTCATGGCATACCAGTCTTTTTCAACAAGCAAAGCATTTACACCGAGATCGGCTGCAATGGCTCCTATAAAATTTTGATCAATGGGCACGTTCAAAAGTCACATATTTACCGTCGTAGCCAATTTTCCGCGCGACCCGTCCCTTCACCGCAATCACCCGTCCGGTCGGAACTTGCGTTGTGCGCCCGTCATTGTAGGCACGATCATAGCTTGAAGGCATTACTTCAACACTCAACCGCCGCAGGGCTTCCGTTGCTAGCTCACCAATGCCGCGTCGCGGTACCACCCGCCCAGATAGCGGCGAAGTAGTTGCTTTGGCATAAAGACCATGTCCAATCTTGACGATCTGTCCCTTAGACACAAGATGCCGTAACGCTCGCCCCACCTGATCATAGTCAGATGAGAGATCCGTAAAGTCTTTACGCATGAACACCTCACCCTGCTTGTGAGCAATTCTGTCAGCAATACGTTTCTCTATGCTTTCAACGCGTTTCATAGTGTCTTTCAATATGAATTGGGATGCAAAATTACGACACTTACATCTTACAAAAATACGACATTTTTTCTCAGTGGTCAATCCCAGTGAGCTGTTAGAGAGCAACCAATCTCAAACTAGTTTTTTCAAAATAGCTTGGGTTGGCGATCGCTCCTACTTGAGCTAAATGTGATGAAAATGTGTTTTCTTTGTGGTTGAGGGGAAAGACGGCGATCTCGTCTGCTTTGCTTGGGCTGACGATTCTCCTACAGCCGAATTGTATGATTTCGCCTAGAATAGGTCTATTCCAACAGCTATAGTTTCGCTATGACAACCCAGCGAATAACCATCGAGCTTTCAGAATCTATTTTTCATCGCTTTGTTCAAATAGCTGAAGCCACACACCAGCCCCTAGAAGACTTGATTGCTCAAAGTGTCGTTAGTAACTTACCCCCCTCTGCTGAAAATGCACCCTTAGCACTACGTGCAGAGTTAATGGAAATGCAGTCCCTCAGTGTAGATGAGCTATTGGCGATCGCTCAAACACAAGCTAATGCGATCCAATATGAAAATCATGTGCAACTTCTAGAGAAAAACCAGACTGAAGACTTGTCTGCCGAAGATCGAAAAGAATTAACCAACTTGAGGCAGACAGCAGATCGGCTAATGCTACGAAAAGCCTATGCATGGGCAATCCTACGCTGGAAAGGGCATAGAATCCCCCCGCCACAGGAATTAGCTGCACCGCTGTGACCATTTCAGCACAACTGCGCCAGCAGATTATTACAGCCGCCGACGGTCGCTGCGGATATTGTAAATCTTCCTCTCGCTTGACGGGAACACCCCTAGTGATGGAACACATTTTGCCTCGTTCATTAGGCGGGACAGACGATCCAGAAAACTTAGCGGCATCCTGTTACCGTTGCAATGAGTTTAAAGGTGCAAAAATACACGCAATAGATCCTGGCACAAATCAACTCGTAGAGCTATTTAACCCTCGGATGCACGCGTGGAACCAACATTTTGCATGGGACAATGATGGGACGCTTATTACGGGCTTAACAAATATTGGTCGTGCAACAGTCATAGCTTTACGTTTGAATAACGAAAATATTGTAGAAGCACGAACATTTTGGATTGAAGTAGGATGGCATCCACCAACAGAAATGCTTTAAAGGATTTCCTACAATCAGAAATCCTTACAAAATAACTTGGGTTAGCGCTCACTTTTACTTGAGCTTATTTCAGAACTATCAATGGCTTTGCGAAAAGCATCAGAAAAAGCCAATGTTGGTATCATTCCAACATTGGCTTTTTTAACCTTTTAAAAGGCGTTACTTCAGTGCTTCTGCACCGCCCACCACTTCAAGCAGCTCTTGAGTAATCGCAGCCTGACGGGCCTTGTTATAAGACAGCGTTAGGGCCGAAATCAAAGAACTCGCATTGTCGCTAGCATTGTTCATCGCCGTCATCCGTGCCGCGAGTTCGCTGGCTGCGGATTCTTGCAGAGAACGCAGGAGCTGATTGTTCAGGTACAAAGGCAGCAGCGCATCCAGAATATCAACAGGGTTTTGCTCAAAAATCATATC
>JANLSD010000018.1:0-7067 GCA_031362245.1 Acaryochloridaceae cyanobacterium OTE_25_metabat_464
TCCGATTCGGATTGAATAGCTAAACAAATTAAAGCACCGCTTCTCTTGATTGAGGGGCGGTGTTTTTTGGTGGGTAAAATTTTTGGGGTAGGGGCGCAAGGCTTGCGCCCTTTCCAGGGTGTGCGTCCTTTTGGGTGGGGGTTATCGCCTAGGGTTTTGGGTCTATTGCACAGATGGTAGGGTCGTAATATTGGGGGTGACTTCCCCCAAACTCCCCGCTGAGGGACGGCTGCGTCCCCCAGACCCCCTCCAGAAAGGTGTGCGGGATTGTGGTAGAGGTGGATTTTTCGCTAGAAACCAATCCATAGAATCTTAGTTTCACCAAGGATTGGCGTTTTGATCGTTAATTTGAACCCAGTAGCGAACTTTAGGGTTGTCTAATCCTTCTATGGAAGAGACTTCGGCCCAGAAATCCCAGCCGGCTAAGCCAGCTAGGCGATCGCCATCATGAAATTCTGCCATCCGTATTCCATCTATGTTGCTCAGCCGTTGTCCTTTGACGCGGCAGGTTTCATTTGCGATTGATGCTGAGGTCAAGGTGTTTGCCTGAATATTGGGAATTATCAAAGCTTGCCCTCCTGACCAGGATCCTCTTAAAGCACCTCCTGCTGTGGTGGTTGGGCTAGGAAGGCCAAAAGGAGCAGGCAGGTTGATTTTGTTTATGCAGAGTAATGAGTGAACTTCGTTTATACCTGTATCTCCTTGATATGGGTTGGTTTGGTTGTCTGAGCCAAAGAGTGCATAGTATTTGCCTTTGACTACGGCAGTCTTTAGTACTTGCCAGGTCATTGCTCTTTTTATAGGTGAAGGATCATTGTTTGAATTTGATGGTGGCGAGACGGGTTCAGATACCTGATTAGGCGTTGTGGCAGTGGAAGGGGGGCGAGTGTTTAAGCTGAAATCGACAGGATACTCTGCTGAAGGTTGTGAGTGGGGAAACATTGCTTTCAAAACCAGACTTGTTGAGAACACAACTGCCCCCAAAATTCCACCTGCTACCAAGGCAAGAATAATCACAGTACCGATACAAGAATTGAGATTGTTATTTTTTCCGGGTGGCTGAGGACTCATAGGCTTTGGGTTGCTGGTGCAAGGGATAGAAATTTTTGATGGATTTGATTCTTGAAGAAGCGTTATTCAGCATGCCTGTTCCTACTTTTAGGTTGCCCATCAGGTTTTAATAAATTTCTTGGAACGTATGTTTTGAAAGCCGTGAAGACAAATCCAGGTGAAGCCTTATCGCCGAATGAGGTGACGGGACGTGACCTCACCACTTGAAAGGGCAATCTCGACTTTGAATCTAATCCCCTCTATACCCACTCAACAACCCAAGAATCGCTAACAGCAAAATCAGCCCAAAAGATAACGTAGACTTCGGGGAGTGCGAAAATCCTTTATGGTTTTAAGAACATCAATCAGATTGATGTCCATTAGGCCGAACCATCAACGCGATAACTTAGGTCAATTTTTCTACCACCACAAAAAAATAGCCCTACCCTAGTGAGAGGGGCGACTAGAAATGCACCCTCTCGTGCCCCTTATTGTTCATTCCTGCGGTGTTGTCCCATGTCTCAGTATCTTCTTGTCTTAACCTTCGGCGATCGCAGTCAGGCCCAAACCGCCTACGACAAGCTCAAAGCCTCTGAACTGGCGCTTGCTCACATTGACTTAGTCGGCACAGGCTATAAATCGCTACCCGAAATCAATATCAAAGATCCAAACCAAATGGCATGGCAACAGGCTATCCGTATGCTGTACTGGGTCGTTCCCTTTGGATTTGTAGCGGGGTTCAGCTTCAATGACATTACTCACTTGGCCATACTAGAACAAGCATCCCCGCTTGTGAATCATCTCATTGGGGGTGCACTGGGTATGATAGCCAGCGCAATGGGTGGCTTTACCTTTGGGGGTGGTGGTCAATTTTTAATTGATCGCGAAAAAATGCCGTTTCATAAACGTCTGAAATCTGGAAAATATTTATTAGTCGCTCAGGGAACCGATCTGCTCGTGCGTCAGGCAAGTCGAGTGCTCCACGGCATTCCTTCCGATAGTTTTCAATTTTATGAAAACTAAGATATGACAAATCTCCTGGATTGACCCGTCACTCTTGATCTCATCAGCATCAGCTCAACCCCTGTTTATATCGTGCCTAGAATCTAGCGATAGAGGCAGATCGCCAATCTCACGGATCTGCCACCTTAGATTTATCCAAAAGGACATCAAGAGGGGAAACCGCTCCTGTTAAATCCTGATTAAACTTGCTAGACTGTAGGCTGCATAGTCAAAGGTCTATTTATATTTTAATTGGCTTTTTATTTTATTCATTAATTTGAGCACTTAAAAAATAGGTTATATGAACCATATATTTAATTATGTTTCCATCTTTGTGGATGGGAACAATATGTTTTATGCGCAGCAAAAAAACGGCTGGTTTTTTGACCCTAGAAAAATTCTAGAGTACTTCACCCGAGAGCAGCATGTGCGGCTGGTTAATGCTTTCTGGTATACGGGGCTTAAAGATCATCAAGATCAACGGGGTTTTAGAGATGCGCTGATTAGCCTAGGCTATACGGTGCGCACTAAGTTCTTGAAGGAGTATTACGATGATAATTCAGGTCGATATTCTCAAAAAGCGAACCTAGATATTGAAATTGTGATTGATATGTTTAACACTGTTGAACAATACAATCGTGTCGTTCTTTTTAGCGGAGATGGAGATTTCGAACGGGCGATCGAGCTGCTGCGCTCAAAAAATACGCACATTACGGTGGTCTCGACCGAAGGAATGATTGCCCGCGAGCTGCGGAACGTTTCTGATCAATACATTGATCTAAACAGTCTTCGGAGTGAAATTGAAAAGTCTGATTTTTAGGTTCGCTTTCGTTTCTTTGGCAACATAGTTCGTATAACGGGCTTGGGGTAGGCGTTTGGCAATCTGAGAAGCTTCTACAAATGGACAGGGCATACCCTAGAATTGAATTAGGTTCAGTTTTTGCGCCGAGTCAGTATCTCACTATTTTTGAGCAACGAGGTTTGAAGCAGTTGTCATGACAATCCAGCCGAGTCAGGTCGAGTCTGATCAAAAGATTCAGCAAGATCGCATTCTGATCTTTGACACCACGCTACGGGACGGTGAACAGTCCCCCGGCGCAACGCTCAACGTTGAAGAAAAGCTGATCATCGCTCGGCAACTGGCTCGGCTCGGCGTAGACATTATTGAGGCAGGCTTTCCGTTCTCTAGTCCTGGTGACTTTGAAGCCGTCCAGCGCATTGCTGAAACCGTTGGTACAGAAGATGGCCCTATTATCTGTGGGCTTGCCCGAGCCACCCAAAAAGATATTAAAACCGCTGCCGACGCCCTTCGACCTGCGGCGCGGGGCCGGATTCATACCTTTTTGGCAACTTCGGATATTCACCTGGAGTACAAGCTCAAAAAGACGCGGCCTGAAGTAATGGCGATCGCCGAGGAAATGGTCGCCTACGCCAAAACCTTCACGTCTGACATTGAGTTTTCCCCCGAAGATGCGGGGCGATCAGATCCTGAGTTTTTGTATCAGGTTTTAGAGCGGGTCATTGCTGCGGGAGCCACCACGGTCAATATCCCTGACACCGTGGGGTACATGACCCCTGGAGAATTTGGGGGTCTGATTCGGGGCATTAAAGAAAATGTGCCTAATATTGACCAAGCCGTAATTTCAGTTCATGGTCATAACGACCTCGGACTGGCGGTTGCCAACTTCCTAGAAGCGGTTAAAAACGGTGCCCGTCAACTAGAGTGCACCATCAATGGTATTGGAGAACGGGCTGGCAATGCGGCCCTCGAAGAATTGGTGATGGCAATGCATGTGCGCCGTCAGTATTTCAACCCCTTTGTGGGTCGTCCAGTCGAGTCTGAACGACCCTTGACCAATATTGATACCCGCCAGATCTACAAAACCTCTCGCCTTGTCTCCAACTTGACCAGCATGTTGGTGCAGCCGAATAAGGCAATCGTAGGGTCTAATGCCTTTGCCCATGAATCTGGCATTCACCAAGACGGCATTCTCAAAAACCGTCTCACCTACGAAATTATGGATGCCCAATCCATTGGGTTGACCGATAACCAGTTGACCCTCGGCAAACTCTCCGGTCGCAATGCCTTCCGCTCTCGTCTGAAAGAGTTGGGCATGGAGCTATCAGACCAAGATCTTAATAAGGCATTTGTACGCTTTAAGGAACTGGCTGACAAGAAAAAAGAAATTACTGATCGCGATCTTGAGGCCATTGTCCAGGACGAAACTCAAGTACAGTACGGGCACGGCTATCAGCTTGAGCGCGTACAGGTCTCCTGCGGCGATCATGAGTGCCCTACGGCTACGGTCTCTTTGCGGACGCCCGATGGTCAGGAGTTGACCGATGCCGCTGTGGGTACTGGCCCAGTAGATGCGGTGTATTGCGCCATTAATCGTTTGGTAGAAATCCCCAATCGTCTGATTGAGTTTTCGGTGCAGTCTGTGACCGCAGGCATTGATGCGATTGGTGAAGTCACGATTCGCATCCAGTATGAAGACCGGATCTATTCAGGTCATGCTGCTAACACCGATATTATTGTCGCGTCGGCCCAAGCTTACCTGAATGCCCTCAATCGACTTTTTAGTTCTTTAAATAGCCCCGCGATTCATCCTCAGACGGCTCAAGAGACGGCTGTTCAACCAGCGGTGCCCGTTTAATCCTATGAATGATTTGAATGATTCTCGGCCAATGTCTTCTGAATTGGAAACGCTTAGGAAAGAACGCGATCGCGCCTTAGAAGATGCGGCAAAATGGCGACAGCGCTATGAAACGGAAGCCCAGCAGCGCAGGACAGAAACGGAATTGGCAGACAAAACCATTCGTAACTTACGCACGGAAGTCCAACAGCTTTGTCAACTGGGTCAAACCGTTGTCCGTCCTACTGCTGCTTCGCTTCCACCTGTCGCGGTGGGCCATGATCAGCAGAATGTCGCGGCTGAGTTAGCACGTCTAGCCCAAGCCCGCGATGAGCTTGCTCTAGCCCTAGCCCAAGAGCAGCGGCACCATGCCAAAACACGGGAAAATCTCATTAGTGCCCTTGGCGAGGCACTCCAGCGCGGGAAATCATAGTTTTGCCAAAATTGGCGATCGCGCTTTTACCCGTAATTCTGCTTTTCTTCCACAAGGGCTTGCCAGAGATTAAGTGCAGCAGCAGAGCGAAAACTAAAGGACCCTCTCTAATAAGGGCGACCATCTTTGTGGGTCATCATCCATTCGCCATTGGATAGTTGCGTGGCTTTGAGGTCATCGTTGGGGTATTCGACTTCATCGCCGATGGTGCGATCGCCAATCTCCAAGTAAGTAACGTTCTCTTCTGACCGATTGACGAGTTGATGGGCGATACCTGTACCTGCTTTTAACCCATGACAGTCGCCAGGATTGAGGATGAATTCCTCTTCGCCAATAATCAGGGTTGGGTTTCCTTCCAGAATATAGATGAATTCGTCTTGTTTGGAGTGGCTGTGGGCAAGGGCAGACATTGCGCCGGGGGAAAGATGGGTTAAGTTGACCCCAAAGTTGGTTAGCCCAAAACTCTCGCCAAGCTTACGTTTCAATCGACCTTCGACCAGGAAAGCATAGGGCGCGGGATAGTTTGTCTTGCCCATTGATGCTGGAATGGATTTTGCTGAAATGGGCGATCGCATTACGATATCCTCATATTTTCTACATGGCGGCTTGAGCTTCAGCGATCGCCAAGCGAATCAAGTTGCTTAGAACATTCTCCGACTTTTGGACATTGACTGATAGGCAACTAGAAACCATAATGGTTTCATATTGGTTAAAAGCTTATTATGCCTACCACTCTAACGCTAAAGAACATTCCCGACGATGTGTATGCACGGCTGAAGCTCTCTGCGCAGGTACACCGTCGTAGCCTAAACGGTGAAGCGATTGTGTGCCTTGAAACGGTTCTTTTGCCAACGAAGGTTGACCCAAGCGAGCGAATTGCACGAGCAAGAGCGATTCGAGCTGCGCTGACGCAGATAGAGTTCAAGGCACAGGACATTGACGAGATGAAGCGCGAAGGCCGCCAATGATCGTTGTGGACTCCAATGTACTGGCCTATTTATATCTGCCAGGCGAGTACACGGCGATCGCAGAAGCGTTGCTGGAAAATGAGCCTGAATGGGCTGCACCAATTCTTTGGAGGAGTGAGTTCCGCAATATTTTGGCGGGCTACATGAGGCGAGGCGCACTCACTTTTGAGCAGGCGTGTATGCTACAGCAAGAGGCCGAGGGTTTGCTTTCGGGGTTAGAGTTTGAGGTTGATTCGCTGGGTGTACTCGAACTTGTGCGGGATAGTGATTGCTCGGCATACGACTGCGAGTTTGTTGCGCTGGCGGTTCAGCTTGAAACTAAGTTGGTGACGATGGACAAGAAGCTGCTGAAGGCTTTCCCACAATGCGTTGTTGCACTCACTGCGATTTAACATTCAGCGATTGTTGCATAACGTTCCGGTTGAACGGCTGTTAGTAAACTTTGCAACACCACCAAGATCTTTCGACAGTCCGCTCCAAGCGAGTTGTTATGCTGTGATCGCTCTGAATATCTTCAATGTTCATATTTTCTCCCCCCTTAAACGAATTCTTTGACTACATCATACATAGCGAGAAAATCTGTCACTCCATAATCTCGACCAAGTTGATGAAGCAGTGTTGTGACTTGACTGCGATGGTGAGTTTGATGGTTAAAAAAATGAGTAAGTCCAAACCAAAGAGAATGTTCGCGTTCAATCCCACGGGCAGGATTGGAATAATGCACACGAGCTGATAGCATCTCTGGTTCAAGTTCCTGCATCCACTTCTCAATTACTCTATCCGTCTTAATTCGTTCATGACAAAGCTCTGAAAAATCAGTATAGAGTATTTGTGCCAATGACCTGGTTGACTGACAAAAGTTGAATCTAAAAGCTCAAAAAGCTTGTGAGAATTGGATTATAAGCACTAGTCAGGGGCGAAGACAAAGGTATTAATCTGAAACTCAATCCGGTAGCGCCGTTTTTCATCTTGCTTTCG
>JANLSD010000039.1:0-7669 GCA_031362245.1 Acaryochloridaceae cyanobacterium OTE_25_metabat_464
AAATTTCTCTTTTAGAGATCGCATAATTTTTCCTTGAAATTGAATTTTGAACGAAGAATGGAGGTTTCAGCCAGTGGGCACCCTTTTGGTAAAAGGCATAAAGCCCTATTGGATATGGGCTACAGGCTCTGGAGATGTCTACAGGCTATCGTCAAAGCGCAGGTCTTTGATGGGTACCACAATCTCGCCACCTTCCACCCAGAAACAGGCATAGCGAGTCATTCCTGTAATGCGTCCGCTGGGGCGATCGCTCCAGTTCAGATGGCTCAAGAAAAACTCGATGTTATACTGTGCAGTAATCCTGTAGGATTTATCGATTATGATTCCTGTCGCGACAGACTATACGAGTTACACCCAAGCACGAGACAACTTTGTGAAGGTCTTGGAGCAGGTTGAAGAAGGCGATTCTATTATTGTGGTGCAGCGCCGTGGTCATGCCGACGTTGCAATGATTGCAGCCGATGAGCTGTCATCATTATTAGAGCAGGTTTATTTATTGCGATCGCCTGCCAATGCTAAGCGTCTGTTTGCATCTCTGGAATGGTCGGATCAACGCTTAAGCAAGCCTTCCAGTCCGACCACGATTGAAGAACTGCGTTCAGAAATGGAGGGGGAAGTTGGCAAAGAAGAAGCCGCCCAAAGTTGAAACTGAAATCATTCGGATCGTTCCCGAATTTAGTCCACAGTTTCGTGAAGATTTATTGTGGTGGGCAAAAACAGAACCGAGATTATGGGAACGGCTTTGGGATTTAATTGAGTCTATTGTTGAAGATCCTTTTTCTGGTATTGGTAAGCCAGAGCCGCTTAAACATCTTGGCTCTAATTTATGGTCGCGTCGAATTAATTTAGAACATCGTCTGGTCTATCGTGTAGAGCAAAACCGCATCCTGTTTCTACAGGCTCGTTACCACTACGGCTAAAAGGTAAAGGTAAAGGTAAAGTCTTGGATGAGAATTCCTGATACCTAGGTGATCGCCCGTCCTAGGTACTCCAATCTGCGATCGCCAACCCAGGCACCTGCTCAAAATCCCGTCGATTGCGGGTGATGACAGTGGCGTTTAGAGAGAGGGCAATGGCCGCAATCCGCATGTCTTTCTGTAAGCGACTCTTTCGTAGATTTGGATGATTGGTTAACAATTGGCGAAAACAAAGATCAGCGGTCTCATCTAGGTCTAACACCTTGATTTCTTTTAGCAAGGCGATAACTTTTGACAGTTTTGCATAAAGCATAACCTGCTGGTTCACCTGTGCCGGATCGTTGAGGCGACCGATCCAACCATTAAATAATTCTTGAACTGTAATGATTGTAATGGCTAGATCTGTCTCAAAATTGGCGATTTTGCTGCTGACTGCGGGGTTACTTTCTAGCCAGAGTGAGATGTGATCTGTATCAAGAATGTACAAGTGGCACCCCTCACGCTTCTAATGAATAAACGGAAGGGTCAACCTCTGTATCATCCTCAATCTCTCGTTCAGCCCGAATGTCAGCAGCGATTTTTGCAAAGTCCGAATCATTTTCAAAGATCCCTGCAAATTTAACCCAAGGGCTGATCGTTTGATGGCTATAGCTATTTAAATTCAAGTTTGATGGGTCAGCAGATAAAGGCACGTTCCAGGGAATAGTTTCGATATTAGCAAGTCGTTCTAGAAGAGCCGCTTGAATTTTTGAAATCGCCTCTTCTCGCGTTGCTGCCTCTACATGACAGTCAGGGAACTCCATTACTGAAGCGGAGATCATGCCTGATTCTCGTGTTTCAAGCCCAAGGGTTACGCTTAAACGACTAGCGTTGAGACGTTTTTCACTCATTGTCTTGAGGTTCCTTATAAACCTTGGTGTAATAACCCAATTCTACCTAAAGCGTAAACGTAAAGTCTCGGATCAGCATCCCTGGCACCTGCGCGCCACCCAACGATCGCCCCCCATAGGTATCCACATCCGCCACAAAAGCCTGAAAATCCGTCACTGCTTCTAAGTTCTCGCCCAAAAACGCATACAGGCTATCGTCAAAGCGTAGATCTTTAATGGGTGCCACAATCTCGCCACCTTCCACCCAGAAGCAGGCATAGCGCGTCATTCCCGTAATGCGTCCGCTGGGGCGATCGCTCCAGTTTAAATAATGCAAATTCGAGAGATACAGTCCCGTGTCAAGTTCCTTCAGGATTGCATCAGCAGTGAGTGTTCCTGTTGAAACTTCAGGGGCGCGGAGGCTTTCGCTACCGTTAGCGGCATTACTGGTGACGCCGTACTCTTTTGCAGTACGGGCATTGATCAGGGTGTTTGCTAGGGTTCCTTGGTCGATTAGCAAGAGTTCTTCGGGTGCAATTTCTCCCTGGCTGTTAAAACGAGGCACAGTTCCACGACTAAAGTTTTCGCGCAGCGAAAAAAGCGGCGATAGGGTTTTGCCTTCCCGTAGTTTGAGCAGGGCGCTGCCACCTTGACGTAAGGACGATTCACTCACTGCTCCCCAGGAAAACATAGACAGAATTTCAGCCACTGCTGCTGGTGCAAAGTAGGTGCGATATCGTCCTGGGTCAATGGTTTTGACGGGACGATCCATGACCTGAAGCTGGGCTTTGGAAGCTTCAATTTCAGTCTGGAACTGTTCTTGGCTCCAAGTTTGACCTGCAAGCGTGGCCTTCACCGCCTTCTCCGATGGGGCAATCATAGAGTAATCCAGGAAAAAGGTTTCCGTGGCAAACCAATGGCGCTGTCCGGCGGAGTTCGCATTGGCGCGAATAATGGAGCCAGAGGCATAAATACCAGTAAAGTCTACGCCCTGGACGAGGGGTAAAATCGCTTCGGGTGCATCTTGGGGCGCTAGTAATTGCCCAGGATAGACTTCATGGCTAGAGCCATAATTTTGAGGAAGTACGAGGTATGGATCGACCGGAAGTAGTGGGAGTTCTTGCCGCAGATCCTTGAGGGCATCTAGGGCGAAAGCTGCGCACCCAGAGTCCGCACTATCTACTCCCAAGTCCCCCGTAAAAGAAAGCGAGGCCGTTGCCGTCCGTTGGTCGTGGCTGAGGCGCAGTGAAATATCGCCGTCTAATACAGTTCCAGACTGACGAACCTTGCCATGATTGAGCCGCATGAAGTGGCTTTGTTCGCCGGAAAGATCGATCATTAAATGTTCTTCTGCACCCAAACTACCCAGCAGCAGATCGCAAAGTTGATTAAAAGATTGTTCCCACTGCTGACTCATGCCACCCCTCCAAACACTTCAATATTTGTAAATACACACATCGGCGACGCATGACCCACGCGGATCGCCTGATTGGGTTCGCCTTTGCCGCAGTAGGGAGTACCGTACATAGCTACGGTGTGGCGATCGCCCACTTTAACTAAGCTCCGCCAAAACTGATTCGTCACCCCGCGATAGTTGGGGTTGCGGACGGTTCTCGTCAGCTTTCCGTTTTCAATTAGCTTGGCGTACTCGCAGCCAAACTGAAACTTATTGCGATAGTCGTCAATGGACCAGGAACGGTTAGATTCCATGTATACGCCAAATTCAACATTCCCAATCATGTCTTCAAAAGTGCTGGTGCCTGGTTCTAGATTCAGGTTTGCCATGCGATCGATGGGCGGACGGTTCCAGGAGGTAGCGCGGAAGTTGGCAACCCCAGGCACTTGAGAACGGGTTTGGCTTTCTAAGCTGCCCAGTCCTCTTAGTAAGAGACCTTCTTTAATTAAATACTCGCGCTGGGCGGGGGTGCCGCCATCGTCAAAGGCATAGCCTGCAAATTCGCCTGGGACGGTGGGGTCAAAGGTGACGTTCATGAGGGGCGACCCGTAGACGAGGGTACCAAAGTCGGTCAGCTTCACGAAGCTGGATCCGGCGTAGTTGCGCTCGTCGCCCAAGATGCGGTCTAGCTCTAGGGGATGCCCGATGCTCTCATGGATTTGCAGCATCATCTGGTCGGGCGCTAATACTAGGGTGGTAGCAGTGGTAGGGCATTCTTCAGACCCCAGCAGCTCGACGGACTGCTCTCCAATTTGACGGGCGCGGGCTAGAACGGCGGCGGGGTCAAAGACTTCTACACCTGCTTGGTAGCAGCGGGCCAGGGCACCATTGTCAGTTCGCCGTTGGGTGAGGGTTCCTTCCTGAGCGGTGGAGGCGTAGTCGGTTTCGACAAAGAAGAATTGTTGATACACATCGGAACCGTTGCTGCTGACGAACCGTTGTTCGGTTTCGACGGTTTGGGCCATGGCGCTGGTTTGCACCACTTTATCGGAGACTTTGAGGGTGGTGCAGACTTGGGTGAGCAACCCCACAAGGTCTGAGACGCTGATGCTGTATGAGGGCTGCTGGACGGGGGAGGTATACTGCCCAACCGCTTTAGGGCGCACGTCTGTGGTGAAGGAATGAATGGCCCAGGGGGCGGCGGCGATGGCCTGTTGCTGCGCCTGTTCTGCAGCGGCTTGGATGGATGCCTGGTCGAGGCGGTTGGTGGCGGCGTAGCCAAATTGTCCGTTGGCGAGGACTTCGACCATTACGCCTTGGCTGCGGGATTGGCGGTTGGCTTCGGGGTTGCCATCGCGGACGTAGCGGGTGGATGATTTTTCGCAGACTTGACGCAGGCCAATCCATTCGGCGTCTAGGGTCAGGTCATTGAGGGCTTTGTGTAGATCGAACGCCATAGGTTTTTAGAGGGGACAACCAGACAAATGTATGGGCTAGTCTAGCGTTTCCTGTGGGTGTGATGCAGATTGTATGCTGCATTTGTTTGGATATTGAGAAGCGTTGCTTGGAGGCGTATGAAAAACTGGACTGTTTTGCAAAATCGTTATTTAAGCGAAACGCTACCGAATCGTTTGGGAGAACTTGCTGAAAATTTAGCTCGAATCAGCTCATTTTCTCAAAATGACCAAAACTGTGATGCTGTGGCTAGTTTGATTGAGGAAAGTAAGTTTTTTATTGAATGGACTGCAATGGATTCTGGAATTGATTTGGCTGCTGAACTGGTGGAGTTACAGGTACAACTGGCACGATGGCAGTTGGTTTGGCAGGATATTTGGGTCGATCAGGCTCGAAAATTGACGGTGGCTAATCAAGCAAAGGTTTGGTCAAATCGGGTGTTGGAGATGTCGGGGCTTTTGTCTGAGGCGATCACACCACCTAAAGCAGGCTAATGGGCGATCGCACTGTTCAGGCTCAACACTAAGAGGCGATCTCTTCAGCAAAAACGAACCCCAACATTCGGGATAAGCTTATTGATGAGCCAGTCAATGAGATTGTCGTGCGATGGATAAACTAGCGCTTTATCGTCGGGCTATTCAGATGATTTTGGCGGACTATGTTAAAGTCCCAATTTCAAATGGCAAAATTGAATCGCAAGCTGTGTTTGATACTCAGCGCGATCATTATCAGGTGATGAATGTGGGTTGGGATGGTCATCGTCGGGTGCATGGGTGTGTGCTGCATTTAGATATCAAAGATGGCAAAGCTTGGGTTCAGCATAATATGACGGAGATGCCTATTCCTCAAGAGTTGGTGGCACTGGAGGTGGCTAAGGAGGATATTTTGTTGGGGTTTCAGGCTGTGTATATGCGGGAACATACTGGGTTTGGGGTTACATAGGCCAAGCAAAGCCTAATATTGAAATACTTTGCAATTAATAATCTGAAATTATTTGAGATCAACCCTAGCCGACAAAAGCTAGAGAATTACATTTAAGCATTCTGAAACAGCTTTTCGGTAGGTATAGTACTCATTTTGAGATACTCCCCAAGCAACTTGTTGCTCAGAGCCGTGATGAGATACGGAGTTACTATTTCTTCTGTCAAACAGATTACGAATGCAAATACAATCTTCATGAGGAATGCTTCTTGAAATTAGATAGTTAACGACATCATCCGCTTTATAGTCTTTCTTAAAACTGCTTGAATTATTGGAATCTAAAGTCTGACAGATTGCATGAATTTCGTTAAGAAGATGGTTGAGAGCAACGGAGTAAATCTTCTTTCGTTCATTCATGATTCGCAAACGAATTTGTTCGACGATATGATGCTTGTCCGACAGTTTTAGTATTTGAAACTCAGAAAGATCATGATAACCAGGATTAGAAATATATTGTTCAGGATTCTTGTATGATAGTATGATTTCTTTGAAATTTTTATTTTTTATCAAAACTTCTAGCAACCCTTCTGAATCGCAGAAACCTGTCTGACACAAAAAAAGCAAAATTAAATCACAGTCTTTTGTGTGAGGTTTGTTTTTTCGCTTTAGGAATTCTAGAAATTTATTTTTGGATTCAGTATGGCTAATAATTATCAGAACCATCTCTCTCGGGCATATTTTTACGAGATCAAAATTAAAATCAGAAAATATATCATTGATTCGATCTTGATTTTCTCTCTTCTTAAGTATCTGACCAACAGCCTTATCATAAACGTCTTTCAGAATTTCTTCTTGCACAGATTCTATTTTTTTTTAAAGATATAGCTTGACTTTTTGATTTTATTTCTTCTAGCACTCCAAAAACAAAGTCTATTTTTTTTTGAGGTGATACTTCATCATCGTCATTAGAAAGAGGATAATTATAAGAAGTCTTTTTTAATTCTCTTAATAAATCATCTTTCTGTTCTGAATCAGCTAAATGGTAAAGACTTGTCTTATTATTAAACCTAAGACCAAATTGGGAATGTAAGGAATCACATATATTAGATGTAATACATTCCAAAACAATATTCATATCAACTTGGCTGTCAATATCTAAAAACAGATAGACATCATCAACATATCTAATTATTTTGTATTTGTTGATTTCGTCTGAGAAGTTGTTGATTTGATCTTCAATAATAAGATCACACAAAGAGAAATAAAGATGACCAATGAATCCTGAAATAATTTCATTATCCGATTGAGGTATACCATTTTCTCCATTCATTAAATATTCAAAATAAAATGTTATCTGTTCCTTTGTTGACTCATTAAATTTATTTGATGTTTTAATACTCGGCTTAATGTATTTATCAAGATTTAGGAGAAGCTGCTTGATTTGTATGTTTTCAAAATAGTTTTGAATGTCAAGCTTTAGAACGACTGTCTCAACTGAATGATTCTCTTGAACTCTTCTTCTAACAGCTCTTTTAAAGTTTTTATAGTGATTTAGGTAGAAAGTAGATTGTTTGTTGATGTCTAGAGATTCGCCACTAAACTTCAAGCTTCCTCCATAATAGCTTTCAATGTTTTTGTTTTTTTGTATATACTCGCAAATAAATTCTTGACTAAGTTTAAGGATATACAAACCTACCGAGTAGTATAAAATCCTGGAAGGATATGTAAGGAACACCTTCTTTCTAAGCTCAAGTCCTTTTTTAGGACTGATGTAACGTAATGCCATGAATTCTTTAGACAAAGCATAGAATAAATTGTTGGAAATTTTTTGATTAAAGAATTCTTCCGTGTCATATTTGTTTCTATTTAGGCCAAGATTCCTATAATAGAACATACTGAAAGTATTGTAATGTTTATTTTTATCTATTTGATTAATTTGAAAATCTAAAAGATTCTTGGCTTCTTTCCAAAAGACATCTCCATAATATAAACTAAGCCTGAAATTCTTGCTAGGAGACTAGTTCGAGTAAAAATTTCTCTTTTAGAGATCGCATAATTTTTCCTTGAAATTGAATTTTGAACGAAGAATGGAGGTTTCAGCCAGTGGGCAC
>JANLSD010000058.1:0-37329 GCA_031362245.1 Acaryochloridaceae cyanobacterium OTE_25_metabat_464
CATTTGTTCTAAAGCGGCTCTCTCAAACTGGGGTGGCTGTTTCATATCAACACACTAGTCTGCTTTTCTGGTTTGTCAACCCCGCACCTGAATCCTTACCTGTTCATCTTGAATAATGCCGTCATAAAAAAGCTTTGAAATTTTTCCATCTCCGTAATCATTATTGACCCAAGAAGACAAAGCACTTAACCTATGGCTTCCATCAATCACGAATAAGTAACCGCCTGTACTTCTCCATAGAATAATTGCTGGTATCAAATCGCCTTCGACAAAGCTCTTAATAAGCTCGCAGATTTTTTGACCATCCCACTCATTTGTTTCCCTTTGAAAGTCCGGCTTCCTGATATTTGAGAAGAAAAAAGAGTCTGCTTTCATATCTTCAATTGAAATAGCTTCTTTTTTCTTGCCAGAATTAATATTCTCTTCTACTTCAAAGTCTTCTCTTGCTATCAAGGCATCCAAATTAACTTTAGCCATATCAGTGCCCGTACAAATCTAATTATATTGCAAGACTAATTATCGAGTAAACTCTTCCTGTAAAAGCACTGTTGATGCAGTATTTCTAGAGAGTCTATCTATCATTATACGGATGACAGATGATAAATCCGGCATAGGGGGACATTATCCCACCGAATTCGGATAAATCCGAGACAGAGACATTTTCTGAATAAATTCGGATAAATGCGAGATTAAGGACATTATCCAGTAAGTCAAGCCCTTGTAACTTGGGGAGAACATCGTGAAACCTAACGCAGGCTGAGGCTAGGCGATCTTTTCATGGGACTCCGTTCTGTTAAAATTCTGAAGGTGTTTTGACTTGTGTAGTTGACCTTGGACAGGATTCCAGATGAAGCCTTGGTTGTCAGAGGCGGTAAAAACCGTCCAGAGGATATTTTGCGGGGCATCGGCACACACCCATCCGGCGTGACAGGAATCTCAGTAGAATCTGGAGTAGAATTGTCAGTGAAGGAATTAGCATTAATGATTCCGCATAGTCAGCTTGGAGTGACGACCGTTGGAGCAATCCGCCAAGCGGGTGGAGATGTAGTCCGCACTTCTGGGCGCAGTCCCAATCACGCCACCTTGACAGGGTTAAGCCCAGAAAGAATCAGTGATTTGCTCACTCCAACAACGTTGAATCCATCCCGAAAATCATCCTGATTGGAGGTTCTCAATGAGTTATCCCAACGTTTACGCCGACTTTCATAATGCTGATGTAAAGGGTCGTCTACGCTTGAATTGCGTAGGGACAATCGAAGATTTGAGTCGTTTACATATCGAATTGCGAGATGGTCAGCCATTGAAGCTATATAGCGAAGACCTGGAAGTGGATGGTGTAGTGCAATATTCTGACGAAGAGCATTTATGGGTGGCATTGATTGACTGGAACGCGGTATGTGAGATTGAAGAAGTAGCAGTTTCGGTTAGTTGATTGACAATGGAGTTATACCAGGAAGTTTCATTAACTCGTGACTTGCCGGAGTATAGACTGAGGTCTGGCGATGTTGCGATGTTAGTCAATTTTGTTCCGCATCCGAGCAATGACGAAGAAGGCTACATACTGGAAATTTTTAATGCGATCGGCGAATCTTTAGCAGCGATCGCTGTCCCAATCTCTGCGGTAGAAGCTTTGCGTCCAGATGAGATTTTATCCGTGCGCTCCTTGGCAAAAGCAAGTTGACGCAGCCAACACAAGCTCTGAATATGGCGATCGCCTCCTCTAGCTAAGGTAGTCAACTCAAGAATCGCCAAGATCTAGTTCTACGATGGTTGCAATGGCGATCGCGATTTCTGTCATCATCTCGGTTGGCAATTCAACAATTTTGCTCTAGCCATTCAGTATCGCCCTATGCAAAACGACCCTGTTATTCTTCAGCTTGGGAACAGTCTACCCCGTCATAAAGCTCGGCAATGGAAAAAGATAGATTGAGAGTACTTAGGTTTAGGGTTGCATCTCTACCATATTCGGTAAATAACCATTGACCTTGCTCGGTTTTGACATACTGATAGACTTTTTGTTCGGTCTGTTCTAGGAGTAAATATTCTTGGAAGGTTTCTAGAGATCGATATAGGTCAAATTTATCAGTGCGATCGTAGGCTCTGGTAGATTTGGAGAGCACTTCAACAATCAGGGTGGGGTTGGTGACGAGGGTTGTTCCTGGGCCGTGATAGATAGGGTCGCCAGTAATGACTATTACGTCAGGATAGGTGCCGAGCTGATGGAGCGGAAGCCAAACTTTTACGTCGCCGATGTAGATTTTGTAGGGTTTACCTTTGAGGGCATATTTAAGGGCAGCGTATAGGTTTCCAGCAATTTGGTTATGTGCGGTGGTGCCACCCGTCATGGGGACAATTTCTCCATTGCGATATTCATTTTTATAGACAGCTTGTGCTTCTAACGCAAGGTACTCTTCAAGAGTGTAGGCTTTGGTTTGAACGGCCATTGGTGTTTGCTCCTAGAACCTAACCTGTCAAAGACCGAGTGAGGACATTCATCAAAGTCTTACGTTTTCTCTAAAGCAGAGTACTATGATAGCCCCATTCAGCAGGTGATATCTGCCAGAAAGGTTGTTTAGATCAGTGGGTTCATGACAACGGACAACTCAAGAATCGCCAAGATCTAGTTCTACGACGGTTGCAATGGCGATCGCGATTTCTGTCATCATCTCGGGCGGCAATTCGCCAATTTTGCGAATGAATCGTTGGATATCCATGCCACGAAGCTGAAGAACGTCTACGGCTGAGACTTTGGTTAGGTTATTGATGGGGTCGGGGTCAAGTCTGATGTGCCAGAGGTTTTGAGTGAAATAGTCTTTCCAGTCCGTAATAGGCGCAACCAGTTTGATAGGCAATTTGCCAATGGCGTCAGAATTAACAACAATGGCTGGGCGTGTTTTTCTAATCTCGGTGCCGATGATAGGGTCAAAGTTTATCAGCTAGATTTCGCCGCGTATGGGTTTAGGGTTCAAGCAAGTCTCCTACTTGAAGGTCTTGCCATTCGGTATCAGTTTGGTAATGGGCCATCAAATTTTCGGCTTGGTCTTGGAGAATTTGCCGACGTTCTGCCATTGGTAATTTTAGGAACGCTCGGCGTCGATCTATCGAGAGTGGTTGGGTTTCAGGAGGTGTACTGGATTGCATTTGAGATTTTAAATACAGGGTGACGGCTTGAGTAATGATGTCTTCTGGGGATTGGCCTTGCTGTTGAGCAAGTTCATTTAGTTTTTGGAGTAAAGTTTGTTCTGGCTTCCAGTTGAGTGTAGTAATCATAATTTTTCCCCTTTTAGGGTTTGGTTATGGGTTTTGTTCCTCAACCCATCCTACGAGACTTTGTGAAGATCATTACAACGGGGAATATATTTGGGAATAATAGGTTTGGGTAAATTTTAATGATGCAAAGATACGAAGGTTCTATGACTTTCAGTTTTAGCAATCATTAAACGCTTTACCAAGCTTTATGGATTATAGGTCTTGATGCAACGGTCTGGAGATATTTCGATGGCAAGTCAAGCGAGTAAAGTGAATCCCTTGAATATTAGGTATATAAAGCTTGTAAATCATACAGGTTCAAAACGTTCTGAATGGTCATACCCATCAGATTTTGAGATTGACCATGAGTTTCGCCTCCATTGGGCGTTGAATGAGAGTAAAAAATCTAAGTTGACGGAAGCAGAGATTGCAAAAGCCTTAAAGCGCAAACGTAAAGATGCCAACAAACCCAAGCAAGGTAATCAAATTATCCTCTTTCAGAATCACGTCAAGTATGGTCATCGATTCACCCATGTTGTTGAAGTCATTAGTTCAGAAGCAGAACTAAAAGACGAAGACTACTGGACTCGTAAGGTTAAAGTTGTTTGGGCTTCATCAGGATCAGAAAACTGGGATAAAAATTTACCGCCAGAGACCAAAAAGATCGTTGGATCCCTATTTAAATTCAACAGTGGGTATTTAGTCCAAATTGAAGCTCCAACAATTAATTTCAATTTGGAAAATTTAAACCAGATAACATCAGGTAGTTATGGAGTTGATTGCTAAGAATTTTGGTTTTAATAACATCCATATCTTGTCCAGCGGTTGAAACCGCGCCTACAAAAAACGATGTCCGCCTACGCGGCCTAAGAACAGATTTCAACCCGCGTAGGCGGGTTTTGTTCTTGTAGCCGCGATTTCAATCGCTTGGATTATTTAAGTCACAACCTTTACCCTACATTTGCCATCAACTTAGCCTCCTCATCCTTCGACACCACGCGCCCCTCATCCGCAAACCCCGCAATCTGGTCAAAATTGAGATAGCGGTACAGATCCCCAGCAAATGGGTCGATCTTCTTATGCACGATCGCCATATATTCCTCCACCGTCGGCATCTTGCCCAGCAGCGCGCAAACCGCCGCCAACTCCGCCGAGCCAAGGTAAACCTGCGCTCCCTTGCCCATCCGGTTATTGAAATTACGGGTAGAAGTCGAAAACACCGTCACACCATCCTCTACACGGGCTTGGTTGCCCATACAAAGACTGCATCCCGGCACCTCAGTCCGTGCCCCAGCCGCCTGGAAAATCTCATAAATGCCTTCCTCACGCAGATGCTGCTCATCCATACGGGTGGGTGGCGCAATCCAAAGCCGAACCTTAACAGAGGTTTCGCCTTCGAGCACCTTCGCTGCCGCACGGTAATGCCCAATGTTGGTCATACAAGAGCCGATGAACACCTCTTGGATCGGGTCGCCTGCACATTCAGACATCAGCTTAATGTTGTCTGGGTCATTGGGAGCCGCCACCAACGGTTCGGTAATTTGATCGAGATCCACCTCAATGATTTCGGCGTACTCCGCATCGGGGTCAGCCTTCATAAGGTGGGGATCTGCCAGCCACTCTTCCATCTTGCGGACGCGGCGCAGAATGGTACGGGCATCGCCGTAACCCCGCGCCACCATGTTTTTGAGTAGCGCCACGTTGGAGCTGATGTATTCCGAGACGGTGGCGGTGCTGAGGGCGATCGCACACCCCGCCGCCGAGCGTTCTGCCGTTGCATCCGTCAGCTCAAAGGCTTGCTCTAGCTTCAGGTCAGGCAACCCTTCCATCTCAATAATTTTGCCGGAATAGATATTTTTCTTGTTTTCTTTGGCAACCGTCAACGTGCCCTGCTGAATGGCAACATAGGGGATCGCATTCACCACATCTCGCAGCGTAATACCAGGTTGCAGACTGCCCTTGAACCGCACCAGCACCGATTCCGGCATGTCCAGGGGCATCACGCCCAAAGCTGCGGCAAAGGCCACCAGTCCAGACCCTGCGGGGAAGGAAATCCCTAGCGGAAAACGAGTATGGGAATCGCCACCTGTGCCGACGGTATCGGGCAGCAGCATGCGGTTGAGCCAGGAGTGAATAATGCCATCCCCTGGATGCAGCGAGACCCCGCCCCGCGAGTTCATGAAGTCGGGGAGTTCGTGGTGGGTTTGCAGATCCACGGGCTTGGGATAGGCGGCGGTATGGCAGAAGCTCTGCATCACCAAATCTGCACTGAAGCCCAGACAGGCCAGTTCTTTGAGTTCATCACGGGTCATTGGCCCAGTGGTGTCTTGGGAGCCAACCGTGGTCATGATAGGTTCGCAGGAGGTACCAGGACGCACGCCAGCCAGTCCACAGGCTTTGCCCACCATTTTTTGAGCCAGAGTAAAACCTTTGCCTGTATCGGTAGGGGCCGTGGGTCGAATAAACAGAGGGCTGGGCGGTAGACCCATTGCCATGCGGATTTTATCGGTCAGGGTGCGTCCAATTAGAAGGGGAATTCGGCCTCCGGCACGGACTTCATCCAAAATGGTGTCGGGCTTGAGGGTGAAGGTCGAAACGACAGCTCCCTCAGCATTGGTGATTTCACCTTTATAGGGATAAATCGTAATCACATCTCCGGTTTCCATCCCCGTCACATCGCACTCAATGGGCAACGCACCGGAATCTTCAGCGGTGTTAAAGAAAATCGGCGCAATTTTGCTGCCTAAAACATAGCCACCGCCGCGCTTATTGGGCACAAAGGGGATATCGTCACCCACATGCCACAGCACGGAGTTAATGGCAGATTTACGAGAAGAGCCAGTCCCCACAACGTCGCCCACATAGGCCACAGGATGTCCCTTTTTCTTCAGCTCCGCAATGGTTTCTAAAGATCCAGGCTGCTTTGTCTCAAGCATTGCCAAGGCGTGGAGCGGAATATCGGGTCGCGTGGTGGCGTGGGTCGCAGGAGATAAATCGTCGGTGTTGGTTTCCCCAGGTACCTTAAAGACAGTGACGGTAATCGATTCCTGTAATTGAGGTTTTGTTGTGAACCACTCGGCATCGGCCCAGGATTGAATCACCTGCTGAGCATAGGCGTTGCCGTTCTCGGCAAGATCTTGGACATCGTGGAAGGCATCGTACACCAACAGAATTTTCTTGAGGCTGTCGGCTGCGGTTTGCGCGAGGGCTGGATTCGTATGGCTGAGCAGATCGATGAGCGATCGCACGTTATACCCGCCCATCATGGTGCCCAAGAGCACTATGGCTTCTTTCGGTGAGATGAGAGGGCTGGTTGCGGTACCGTTGGCGATCGCCGTCAGAAACCCCGCCTTCACGTAGGCGGCTTGGTCTACACCAGGGGGAATGCGATCGGTCAGGAGGCTTAGCAAAAATGCTTCTTCTCCTGCGGGTGGGCTTTTCATTAACTCACATAGCGCCGTGGCCTGCTGCGCATCTAGGGGAAGCGGCGGAATGCCTGCATCCAAACGTTCTTGTGCCTGTTGACGGTATAACTCCAGCATATCCAAGCCTTCCCTCATGCAAATCTCTAAAACAAAACCCTAGGAGTACGATCCACCGTCGCCAAGGGGGTACCCAGCGAAAAGATACAAAAATACATTCCCTCATATATCAATTCTAGTGTTTTGAGCACCCCCTCATAACTTAGAAATAGACCCAAGGAAATGCGACTCTGAAATATCAGCTTAGAGCCTTACACGCGTTACTTTACGTGTTTTTTTGAACCCCGAACTGTAATAAAGACAACTAAATCGCGAGTCTAAATTTATAGGCCATAACACTTAAGGGAAAGAGACTTTCCGCGACAAAGCCAAAAACGGTATACTGTGCTACAAGATCACCTTTACTGGCAGTGTAGAAAGGGGTGTGTCTAACGTATGGTTACGTTTAAGAACTTAAAGTGTTGTTTTAGCCCTGGAGAAAGACATTGAAGAAGGTTGAAGCTATTATTCGTCCCTTTAAGCTCGACGAAGTTAAAATTGCGCTGGTCAATGCAGGCATTGTGGGCATGACGGTTTCTGAGGTTCGGGGATTTGGACGTCAGAAAGGTCAAACAGAGCGCTACCGAGGCTCTGAGTACACCGTTGAGTTTTTACAAAAGCTCAAAATCGAGATCGTGATTGAAGACGGTCAAGTGGATATGGTCGTCGATAAAATCGTCTCAGCAGCCCGTACCGGCGAAATAGGAGATGGCAAAATCTTTGTCTCACCCGTGGAGAAAATTATCCGAATTCGGACGGGTGAAACGGATTTTGAAGCGGTCTAAAACGTTTTCTGATCTGGGTGTGAGCTGTTTGGAGTGATTCTTTGCCAATCTCTAAGACACCCATCAAGGGAAACACAAAACTCCTAGGCGTGATGGGATGCCCTATTGAGCATTCCCTGTCGCCAGTGATGCATAATGCAGCACTGGCGGCTCGCGCTGAGCATCTAGGCCACAATTTTCTCGAATATGTTTATTTACCCCTAAAGGTAGAACCTGCCCATTTAGAAATAGCCCTCAACGGCATGATGGCCTTAGGCTACCAAGGCTTTAACGTCACTATTCCCCATAAACAGGCAATCATGCCGTACTTAGTGGGCATCTCGCCCTTAGCACAGGCTATTGGGGCAGTGAATACGGTCAGCCGTCAAGATGATGGCTGGGTCGGGACGAATACAGATGTGAAAGGGTTTCTAGCGCCTCTAGAGGCGCTTAATCGAGATTGGAAAAATCTTGAGGTGTGTATTCTAGGCGGTGGTGGCGCTGCTCGTGCAGTGATTGCAGGGTGCCATCAGCTTCAGTGTGCAGCAATTCATGTGGTGGGCCGCGATCGCCTCAAGCTCCAGACCCTCCAAGAGAGTCTACAGCAAACTAATCTATCTGTTTCCATTGAGATCCATGAGTGGCCAGCACTCGAAACCTTGCTGCCTCAAGTTGGGTTGGTCGTGAACACTACGCCGATTGGTATGTATCCCGAGGTGGGGGAATCGCCTTTGGGTGAAGCGGCGATCGCCCTTCTCCCCTTTAATACCATTGTCTATGACCTAATCTATACCCCAAGACCCACGCAGCTTTTGGAATTTGCTCAGCGCCAAGGACTCCACATCATAGATGGGTTAGAAATGTTGATTCAACAGGGCGCGGTTGGTGTTGAACTATGGACGGGTGACGCACCTTCAATTGATGTGATGCGTCAAGCCGCCTTGGAAGTCTTGGGGTGAAAGGTATATACAATATACCTTGTAGAGGCGCAAGGCCTTGCGCCTCTACAAAATGCTGGCTTTTACTATTTCACCGACTGAATTTAAGATCTTAGAAATTTTGCTGGTGACGAATCAGATTAAAGAACTCCTCGCGGGTCTTATGGTCATCCTTAAACACACCCAGCATCGAGCTTGTCACCGTCCAAGCCCCAGGCTTTTGCACACCGCGCATGACCATGCACATGTGGCTCGCTTCAATCACTACTGCCACACCTTGGGGTTCTAGCACCGTTTGCACCGCTTCCGCAATCTGTCGCGTTAGACGCTCCTGTACCTGAAGCCGACGGGAATACATTTCTGTAATGCGTGCCAACTTACTTAACCCAATCACCTTTTGGTTTGGGATATAGGCAACGTGAGCTTTCCCAACAAAGGGCAGCATGTGGTGCTCACACATACTAAAGAGATCAATATCCCGCACCAACACCACTTCGTCATGGCCTTCATTAAAGATGGCTCCATTGACCAAGTTATCCAGAGATTGGGAGTAGCCGCTGGTTAAAAACCGCATGGCCTCTGCGACCCGTTTTGGCGTTTTAAGTAAGCCTTCTCGCTCAGGATCTTCCCCAACGCCCAGCAGCATGGTCTCTACCGACTGCATCATTTCTTCGTGGGTCACTTCCTTGAGCGGCTGCCCTGGCTCGCCTTTCGCACTGGGGCTGCGGGTGTCCCTGGCTGGATGGGTTGCAGGAAAACCGTTAGAACTATCGGAGAGATTGGTTGAAGAAATCGTCATAGGTCAGAGTAAGTAATTACAAAACAAAATGAATGAGGATGTATTCCAGGGAAAATAACCTCACGAAGTGGGCAAAAACGTCCTAAAACGTTCCTGCGTTAGACATTAGCACCAGTTCGTCTAAGACGACATGCTGAGGCAGTAATGCCGCGTGGACGATCGCATCGGCAACATCCTCTGAGGTCAACATTTGTGACCGATCAAAGTCAGCCTGCACGGTCTCTGTGTCCCAGAAGGGCGTGTTGACGGATCCTGGACAGAGGGCCACCACACGAATGCCATAGGCACGCTCTTCTTGAGCCAAGGTTTTTGTCATGCCCATGAGGCCAAATTTACTGGCACAATAGGCCCCCCAATCTGGAAACGTTTGGCGACCCGCAACGGAAATTACGTTGATGATGGTGCCGCCTTTGAGCGATCGCATCTGGGGCAACACGGCCTGGATGCACTGCAACGGGCTGGTGAGGTTGAGATCAATTACCCGTTGCCAGTCGCTGAGGGATGTATCCAACAGACTTCCGGTGTACCCCATCCCTGCGTTATTGATTAAGATATCGATTGCGCCAACCTGTTCTAGTACCTTTGCCAACCGAGGTTTAATCTGATCGACTTCAGAGAGATCAAGAGAAATGGCGATCGCCTCAGCGCCCAAGGCCCGAACCTCCTCAGCGGTGGCCTGAAGTTGCTCTAGGGAGCGACCTAGCAAAACAGAAGAGACACCCGCCTTTGCAAAGGCAAGGGCCGTCGCTTTCCCAATGCCGCGACTGGCTCCGGTAATCAAGGCGCGTTGAGAAGAGGTTGATAACATCAAAAAGTTTGAACGCTATGGAAGATGAGTGAACGGTGAACGGATTCTAGACTGTCGCTGGCTACCCGATGGTGAAACCCTAGGCGGCACTACGGAATTTGCACTTACTGCAAAGCTATTTCACTTAAATGAGCATCAGATTAATGCCAGCAGGGAAACGACCCATTCTAAGACAAGCTTAACAAATGTTAAACTTCGCCCATTATATCACTGGAAATTGAGTACAGCCGAGACTTATTGCAGGGGTGCTCAGCGCTGCACCTGCTCCAGAAAAACGCCCATGTTGCGGAATTTGTCATAGCGTTTGGCTTTACGCTCGCTGGGAGATAGCGTTTTCAGTTGGTTCAGAATCTCAATCAGGGACGTTTTTAAGATTTCTGCCGCCTTGACGGGGTCGGAGTGGGCACCGCCGAGGGGTTCTGGCAAAATTTGGTCAATTAGCCCCAGTTCTAAGAGATTTTTGGACGTGATCTTAAGGGCGTCCGCAGCCTGGGGACTTTTTTGAGCATCCCGCCAAAGAATGGCGGCACAGGCTTCTGGGGAGGCAACGCTATAGACAGAATGCTCGAACATCGCAATGTGATCGCCCACGCCAATTCCAAGGGCACCCCCTGAACCGCCTTCGCCAATCACGGTGCAGATGATCGGCACCTCTAGGCTAAACATGTCGCGCAGGTTTCGGGCGATCGCCTCTCCTTGGCCAAATTCTTCTGCATCCATCCCAGACCATGCCCCTGGGGTATCGATGAAGGCCAAAATGGGCATGCCAAAGTGGTTTGCGTGGTTCATCAGCCGCATGGCTTTGCGATAGCCACAGGGCTTTGCCATGCCAAAATTGCGGCTGACATTGTCTTTGGTGTCTCGCCCTTTTTGGTGGCCCAGCATGACGACGGGCTGTCCATCAATGCGGCCCACACCGCCCACGAGGGCGGGGTCATCTCCACCCCGGCGATCGCCATGCAACTCCATCCATTCGTCGCTAATGGCCTGGATATAGTCGAGAGTACTGGGACGACGGGGATGCCGTGCAACCTGAAGTTCTTGCATGGGCGTAAGACTGCCGAAAATTTCCTGACGGAGCTGAGTCGCCCGTGCTTCCAGCAGCTTGATATTGTCGGTGACATCCACACCGTTCTCATCGGCAAGCTGGCGAATCTGCTCAATTCGCATTTCCAGCTCAACGAGGGGCTTTTCAAAATCAAGAAGCTGAATTTTGCGATTAGAAGCTGCCATTACCTTAACCCCAGGAAGGGGCGCACTCAAAAAATCAGTAGCCAGATCAAAACTGTATCAAGAAATACCGCTCAGGGGTATGAGACGCCCTTCGGTTGGGGTGTGGGAGCGGCGAGAAGGATGGGCCTAAACCCGTGTCTTATGGACGCATGGCCAATTTGTTCCATCTTTTCGACGGTAATTTGGTTGCGACCCCAGGAAAAATTGGTGTGCCACTGCTCAAATTCCAGCAGCATGGCTTCTGCAAAGCAGGCAAAGAGCTGCCGCGAAGGGGTATCCATGTTGACAATATTCATGATCTTCCAGTCAATGTCTAAAGAATGCTCCACAATGCCGCCGCTCAAGATATGAACCCCAGGAGCCTGAATTTTGGTCGCGAGGTTCTTGGGATAGCCGCCATCAATCATCAGACAGGTCGGCTTGAGGGTGGTGGGGTCAATTTCAACGCCCTTGGGCATGCTGGCCACCCAAACCACAATATCTGCCAGGGGAAGCGCGTCTTCTAGAGCCATGATTTTGCCGCGTCCTAACTCCGCCTGAAGCTCTCCTAGGCGGGCTTGGTTGCGAGCGACCAGCAGAAGTTCATCCACCTCTGTGCAGGCATCCAGCCAGCGACAAACCGCGCTGCCAATATCCCCTGTTGCACCGCAGACCGCCACCGTAGACTTTGCTAGATCGATGCCCAGTTGTTTAGAGGCTTGCTCTACCTGACGGCAAATAATATAGGCCGTATGGGTGTTGCCCGTTGTGAACCGTCGAATATCGAGGTCAATGTCTCGAACGCGGGTGATGCGTTCTAAGTTGAAGTTTTCAAAAATAATCGAAGAGAAACCGCCCAAGGCCGTGATGTCGATGCCATGCTTTTGGGCGTGGGCCATCGCATTAATGATTTTGCGCGTCGCAGATTTGACGCGCTGGGTTGCCAGCATTTCCGGCAGAAAACAGGATTCTACATACTTGCCGTGAATCACTTGCCCCGTGGCACTGGTGACGGTAATAGAATCCACAATTTGGGGGGGTGCCATACACCAAAAGTCCAGCCCCTGGTCGGCGTATTCTGGATAGCCCAGATCCCGCGCCACAAGCTGAGCGTGTTCCAAACTGGTGAGATGACCAATTAAACCAAACATAGAAATATTTGCACTGATGTCGTCTCTCTGGCCTTGGCTTCAGGCAAGGGCAAAGAGTTAAGGACTGTTCAAATAGTACACAAATTCTTTGCACATCATTTGTGAAGCCCCGAGAGATTTCCGTGACGGGCATCTCTCGGGGCAGCGATGGTAAGCTCTATAACAGATTGATCTCCTCTGGTATAGGGCTTACAGAGGGGCCTCGCTGACGGGATCTAACCGATATCCAATCTGCTGCCCATCCTCAAATTTAGGCGCAGCAATCTGAAGGGTTTTTTCGAGGAACCAGGGCATCAGCCGATTGCACCAGACCGCCAACTGTCCCTGCCATCCCACAATGATTTCAGGAGAATCGCGACTTAGCCCTCGGACGAGCGCCTGAGCAACCTCCTCTGAAGTCATGGGCACAGCCCATCGGAACCACTTCAGATCCCGCACCATATCCGTATCCGTGAGGGACGGTAGCAGGCTAATGACCCGAATATTATGGGTGGCCAGTTCCCCTCGGATGGCTTGGGTGAAGCCTAGGATGGCGAACTTGGTGGCAGAATAAGTTGCCATTGTGGGCGCGGCAACTTTCCCCATGAGGCTCGCCACGTTAACGATGGTACCGTTTTGCTGCGATGCCATGCGCCGACCGATGAGTCGGGTGACGCTGTACATTCCCATGAGGTTAATGGCAATTTCCTCTTGGATTTCTGGCAATTTAGACTGCAAAAACGGAGATTGATGGGCAACCCCCGCACAGTTGATCAGCAGATGGACAGGGCCATGATCTCGCCATGCTTGGGAGAGCACCACATTGGTGGCAATGCGATCGCTCAAGTCAACCGCCAGCGCCACGGCTTCCACGCCGCTGCCTTCTATCTCAGCCGCGACTTCCGCCAACCGTTGGGGATTGCGAGCCACTAACAGGATGCGGTAGATGCCTTGTTGGGCCAGTTCTAGGGCGATCGCCCGTCCAATGCCACGGGATGCTCCGGTAATCAGAGCGGTTTTTCCTTTAATATTCATGGGTTGAAACCTCCAAAATCGAAGTCTCGCCACGGTCTTTGCTTTTGTGAAAGGCCGTGGGAGGTCGTGCTGATTTACTTGATTGGATGCAAATCTGATGTCAATGGTTGGATACAGGCTTGAACGCAGGTCAGGTCGAATACGCAACTCTACCCATGCGATTGCTGACGGATGCGTCAAACCTTAGAAAATATAAATATTGCTTTACAAGTAGACGGAATCAATGGGGCGCTACTTAGAGCACAAATGCTTGATGCCTAGTTCCAGAAGTGTCGCGCACTATTCTGCCTAGGAAGTTTATGAATTAGAAGCGGAATAACGGATTGAGGGTTTGGTATTGCATGATGCACATCTCCTTAATTCGGTATTTAACCTGAAGGTGACTGGTACCTGCATACCCTAGCAAGGGGATCAAGCCTCCGCAACATTTATTAGTAAAAACCCTCAATCTTAACTTCTCGATATAAAATTCTCAGAATTAAAGGGGGGTTTCAATGGAGGGATTGACGCGATAGATCTATCAACTCAGTAGCGATTCCAGCGTTATGTTGATTCTGGAGCGGTCGTGTTTATTCTGAGAATAGAAAACCAAAATGAGAACCCCGTTTGGGTTTTTCCGTTGCATCCCGTAAGGTTCGTGAATTATTTTCGTGATGATTCTGACTCGTGGGCCACCGGAGACTTCGCTGTCGAAACGCTGCTCTCACGATTGGCTACACTGCGCCGCATCGATTCCACAAATCGGCTGACCCGAATCGGATCTACGCGGTTTTCCACCTGTCCCCCGCGCTTGAGGGAACTGGCGACAATCACGCCATTGGCAGATTGAATCAATTGAGGGATATTTTCCCAACTTGCGCCGCTGCCAATAAACACAGGCACGCCTTTTGCCGCATCCATCGCTAGCTCTAAATCTTCAAAGGTGGGTGCGTTGCCCGTTGACCAGCCCGACAAAATAATGCCATCCGCGAGTCCACGCTCAATGGTTTCCTGGACTGCCGTCGTTAGGTTCGGTGAACCTAAGGGACGGGCATGCTTCACGAGAACGTCCGCCAAAATTTTTACATCGCTTCCCAGTTCGCGGCGGTAGCGCAACAGTTGATGGGCTTGTCCTTCAATGAACCCCTGATCCGTTGCCATTACCCCTGTGAGGACATTCACTCGAATGAATTGTGCGCCTACGCAAGTGGCGATCGCCATTGCACTCTTGGCGTCATTCCTGAGTACATTAATCCCAATGGGCAACGGCACTAGCGTCATGATCCGCTGCACAATCAGGCTCATGGAACTGACTACCACAGGGTCTACCTGATCTTTTGCAAAAGGTGCATCAAAAAAGTTTTCAATAATAAGGCCATCCACGCCCCCTGCGGCTAGGGCTGCTGCTTCCTGTTCTGCTCGATCAATCACCGTCTTCAAGCTCCCGCCCCACCGAGGTGAGGTCGGCAATGGCAAAAGATGAACCACGCCAATGATGGGGTGTGCGGACTTAAAGATGTTCTGTAACGCCACGGGTGATTGAGTCAAACTCAGTAAAAGGGATAAGAGTTAAGCCCATGCTTATCTTGCCTTTACAGTATATATTCTGAAGGTTCGTCTACTTTGTCTTCCTTAAGATTGACTCCTGCCAGGATATTCTCTTGATATGACCGCAATCCATGACTCTACTGCGATCGCCGCGATTGCCCTGGGCAGCAATTTAGGCAATCCCTTGGCGATGGTGAAGGGTGCTGTGGAGGTTTTAGCCCACGAAGCCACCACAGAATTAGTGGCTCAATCTCACTGGTACAAAACGATCGCCATTGGCCCAGCCCAGCCAGACTATGTGAATGGGTGTGTGGTGGTGAAGACGCGGCGATCGCCCCAAGACCTGCTGCACCTCTTGATGATGATTGAACAGCAGTTTGGGCGGCAGCGTACAGAGCATTGGGGACCCCGCACCCTAGACCTGGATTTATTGCTTTATGAGAACGTGGTGCTAGAAACCCCTGAGCTGAGCTTGCCCCACCCTTCTATGACGGAGCGTGCCTTTGTCTTAGTCCCCCTTGTGGAACTGCTGCCAGACTGGGTGCATCCCGTAACGGGGCTGACGATGCGCCAATACTGCGATCAAGTAGACTGTACCGGAGTTTCTTTAATACCGTCCCCATGACCCTTGAACCCTTTGAACTGATTGAGCAACAGCTCTTTGTCCGCAGCCGTAAATTTAGCTACGAGACCAATCGCATCCGATTGCCCAACGGTGTGGAGGGGGATTGGTCTTGTGTTCGCCATCCTGGTGGTGCCTTAGCCGTGCCCGTCACCGCCGATGGTGAATTGGTATTGGTCAAACAGTATCGCTTTGCCCTTCAGGGGAGGCTCTTAGAATTTCCAGCAGGGACTGTGGAAGTCAAGGAAGATCCCTTCCACACCATTCAGCGCGAAATCCAAGAAGAGACGGGTTATCTTGCTCATCGTTGGACGAAATTAGGCCAGTTTCCCCTCGCGCCAGGGTACTCCGATGAGCTAATTTATGCGTACCTTGCCCAAGATTTAGAGCGTTTGGACACCCCACCCGCTCAGGATGAGGATGAAGATATAGAGGTGGTGCTGATGACGCCTGCGGATTTTGAGGCTGCTGTGCATCGGGGAGAGGCGATTGATGCCAAATCGATTGCCGCTTATTTTTTGGCTCGACCTTATCTGGAGCTGATTTAGGCTGCTGGGCTTCGGCTCCCTTCGACAGGCTCCCTTCGGTAAGCTCAGGACACGGCAGGACAAGCCGCTCAGCCCTCAATACGGGATTTAACACGCTCGTCATTGCGTTTCCTATGAAATCTCTAGCTGGCTAAGCGAAGTCGAAGCCAGCGGTAGGGAAGACCCTCAACTATCGCCACATAACGCCACGATCGCCTCTTCCAGCGCCTTCAACCCTGCCAAAGATCCCCGAATCAACCGCAATGCCCTGCGGGGCTGAAGGATCATGCTGCTGGCTAACGCCAACGGATTAAGTTCTCCTGTGTCTGTCATTGCTGCCGCTAAGTCCGGTACATCATGCTGGGCATCATCGCTGACCACTCGTAGCATGCCAACCTTGATATCTGTAGATTGCAAGGCTTGTAAGAAGGCATAGCCCTCCATATCCACCACCTTGGCAGGGTATTGTTGGGCCAGGGCTGCCTTTTGAGTGGCTAAATGCACGAGGCGATCGCACATCAATCCTGTGACCTGTGTTACTGACGGGTTAAGGCGTTCCTGCAAAGCTTGCAGTAGAGATTCATCGCAAGGGAGGACAGGAACGGAGGGTGGCACTCTTCCGTCAATACAGCTTTGGTAGAGAACGCGATCGCCCACGTTCAGTTGAGCCGTCAAACTGCCACATAGCCCAGCCAATAAAACAGATGGCCCATCGCCAAGCTGTGTTCGATTTCTTTGGAGCCACTGCTCTAAAAACTGCCCAGTCGGCTGAGGTTCCATCGGTGTGGCGTAAAGCAACGCCGACTCCAACGCGCCACTGCGCTTTAAGCCCCGTTGAACCGCCTTAAACTCCGCACCTTGAGGAACAAAAATGGCATTAACGGGACAGGGCATAGCATTCCTTGAATAAAAGTATGGATCCCAAACCTAAAATATTGAGACAAAATGTTTACCATAAAACCTTGGACAGTTCGCATTGCTGTCACAAAAAATGAGCAATTAGGCTTTCGTGTATGGTATCTTCCTCGGAGAGTCAGCATAAATGCTCTAGCGCCGATTTAGCGATTAGAAGCTATTTATTGCAGAAATCTTAATCCGAGAGTGAAGAACATTGAACCTTTTTGGGTCTCAATGGGCTAACTGAGTGTGTGGTGGAACGCGTTGTATTTGGTGTAGCGCAGGAGTGAGCGTGTATGGTTCAGATAGTCCTTGAGTCTCCGGTTGATCAAAGAGACGTAGATCGCTTTTGTCAGGATATTTTGCCGAAGGTCTCCCGTACCTTTGCCATTAGCATTCGGTTTTTGCCAGGGCAACTGGGACGCTCAGTCCTATGTGGGTACTTGCTGGCTCGCATTGCAGATACGATCGAAGATGACCCCAAGGCATCTATATCTGCGAAGTCGTGCCTCCTGGATCAGCTCATGAACTGTTTTGAAGATCCCGATTTAGCGGATCGATATGCCAGTTTGACTCACTCTGTGAACGGGGATCCAGCCCACTTAGAGCTGGTTCACCAAACCCACCAAGTTTTTACGTTATTTCGCAGCTTGCCGATTCAGTCGCAACAGACGCTTCAGCACTGGCTGACGGAAATGATTGTGGGGATGAAAAAGTTTGTCATTCTCTACCCTAACGGCCTGCGAATTCAGACCTTGGAAGAGTACAAAGAGTACTGCTATTACGTCGCTGGAACCGTGGGCTACCTGCTCACCGATCTTTGGTACGAGCATTCTCCCTTTGTAAACCGCGAGAACTATCAGCTCCTGCGTAAAACCTGTGCCGAGTTTGGCGAAGCGCTGCAAACTGTCAATATTCTCAAAGATATTGCCTGGGATGCAGCAGAGGAAAATGCCATCTACGTGCCTCAAGAAGCGTTGCTTGCCCACGGCAGCAGCCACGATAAACTGCTAGACCCAGCTTACCTTCAGCAAAATCATGCTGCCATTAAGTCCCTGGTAGAGCTGGCTTGGACAGACCTCGATAAATCTGCAGATTACCTGACCAGCCTGCCCATTGCCTCCATCCCTATTCGGTTGTTTTGTGTGTTGCCGCTGATGTTTGCCTATGCAACCCTCCGCGATATTACGCAATCTACGGCAATGCTGGAGGTGGGCGGTAATGTCAAAATTACGCGCTCTGAAGTCAAGGCGCTGATTATGGTGAGTCCGTTGACGGTGGTGAGTAATGCATTGGTGCGTGGGTTAATCCAAAGTGTACGTAAACGGGCCTTTAAGCTTTGGTTTTAGGGCTACACCCCACAGAACAGCACGATACAGTGGATAGAGTCCGAAGTCAAAGGCCAGTGCCGATGCGTGAAGTCTCTCCACCCCCATCCTTTTGGACTCGACTGGCGCAAGTGCGTACCACGGTTGGGTTTTATTTGGACGATATCCAAACGCCCCTCGGGGTTGCGGTCGATGTCATCATCACCCTTTTGGTGCTGGTCTCGGTTGGGGTGTTTGTGGCCGAAACCTATGCCTTGCCGCCGCAAATTCGAGCTTTGCTAGATGCACTGAACACCACAGTACTGTGGATCTTTGTGGTGGAGTATGTGCTCCGGCTCTGGTGCGCCCCAGACCGTCTACGCTTTATTTTTAATATCTACTCGCTGATTGACCTTGTGACGATCGCCCCTTTTGTGATAGGGGTGAGTGACGCTGGTTTTCTGCGGATTTTTCGATGGTTCCGAATTTTACGGCTGATTCGCTTTTTAGAAAATAAGACGCTTTGGGGCAAAGTTCGATCTGAAGATGCCCCATTTTTTATCCGAATTTTATTTACATTGTTGGCGATTGTCTTTGTCTACTCCGGCTTGATTTACCAAGCAGAACATCATATTAATGCCGAGGAATTTCACACTTTTCTTGATGCGTTTTACTTTTCGGTTGTGACGATGACGACGGTTGGTTTTGGGGATGTAACCCCGATCACCCAGACGGGCAAGCTCTTGACGGTGCTGATGATTGTGACGGGTGTAGCACTCATTCCCTGGCAGGTGGGTGATTTAGTGCGGCGGCTGGTTAAAAGTGGTGCCCAACGCGAGATGATTTGTACTGGCTGTGGCCTTGCCTTTCACGATCCAGATGCTCAATTTTGTAGACGCTGCGGAACGGGCCTGCGTTGAGGCGTTAAGATTTAACCCAATCCTCATGGGACTGGTGATATGGGCAATGTTCACGTAAGACATGACCGACGGTCAGGCTGGGATGCTCAAAGGTGTTTGGGTCTGGGCGCATGTTGAGTTTGTGCATGTTCATGAAACCAAATGACCTTGAAACTTAGCTAAATAAACTTTTGACGCAAGTGTTTCTGGCAAAGTAAGAAAAAATAATTAAACCAGCTCAAAATACCAATCAACTTAGAACCTTCCTCAAGAAGATCGCTACTTCGCATATGCTCATGGGGGAGTAAGTCAATTGCTGTTGAAATACCAATAAAGATAAGAGCAACGATTATCGGCACAACATTACTTTGCATAATTCTGCTTTTGTAGCGCCACAAATAGGCCACAAAGATTGAAAAATATAATATTTCTACGCAAGCCTCAATACTATTTTGTAGACCGCGTGGCACACCTGACGGCTCACTCGCAAACCCCAAAAAAACAGGAGTATATTCATGAATCTGTAGCCAATCATCTAATAGGAAAAGGAGTGTAAGGCAACCAGAAGCCCACAAAAACTCAGACCATCCTATACGAGTCTCTCTGATTTTATCTTTGCCTAAGAGAGATGCAGTGAACCAGCAAATGCAGAGTGTTCCAGACCAAAGGAGTATGCCAATTTGTGACAACAGACCCATATAAGGCGGTTTATGGGCGATTTCTGCTGGGTCTGCGACCAGTACATACATAGGAATATTCTGGACTTTGGCAATCCAATAGGTTGCGACGAGAAATATTAGGACTAGGCTATACGTCACCGTTAATAGAGCAGACCATGTTTGATTCTTTTTTTGAAAGGCTTTAAGAGCTTTCATCTAGCCGGATTCTCCAAGTAGGGATGAGCAAGGAGCAGCAACACAAGTGAACCGAGACTGACGACACTGCGGCTTAATCCAGGCTTAACTAAAATATAATCTCATAAAGAGTGTAGGAGTAAGAACCGAGACTTCTGGTAGATTGAAAAAGATAAATTTAATAGCTTGAATCGCTTTCTGAGAAGGGATTTGACCTCACTTGTCAGTTGTATAAACAAGTTCAAAATTGATCTAAGTATTTGTTGGATGACTTAAAGCCCTAGAGGGCCGATCCCACGCTTCATCCAAGCCCCATTCAATGTAAATTCAAAAGGCGTTCGTATCCACTTCAAGGGATTATAGAAATGACTCAAAAGCCTTTGGATTCGATATCTCCCACCCCACCGAAGCAAGGTGGGATGTCCGCTTTGGCCTGGATTATCGCTGGCTGTGGCTGTTTAGGGCTTGGAGCCTTGGCCTTTTTGATTTTGATGTTATTTACCGTTGCGATGCCGAGTTTCCTCCAGCAGGTCAATAAATCAAAAGGGAAAATGGCACAAACAAACTTGCAAAATATCAATTGGTCACAGCAGAGACTTCAGTTAAAGAAAGGAATTTTTTCCAAATCCATCCAGAATCTTGATGTCAAAATTAGCGACACATTTTTTACCTATCAGGTTGTTCCTTCTGCAAATCCCCACGTCGCGATCGCAACAGCAACCCCCACACAATCTGAATTAAAAAGCTATACCGCCGCTGTCTTCAAGATTGGATCAAGCCCAACCCAGCCTAAATTCGTTTTAGGTATCTGCGAAACTGATACTGCCTCACCCAACCCACCCGAATTATCAGTCATCCCTAACTCAATAACTGAATCTGTAGAGTGCCCGCTTGGATCATCTTTGGCAAAGTAATTGCTGCCTAGCCTGAAGGTGGAGCGATATCAATCTGCTGAAAAATGACTTCGTCAAAGGTTGCATTTTCTAAATCAGCACCTTGAAAAAAGGTGCCAGGTAATCTTTGAATATCTGTCAGAAGTTTTAAAAGCTGATAACTAGAAAGCCAGAGCGCACTTAAGCCTAAGCCTGATAGCCCCAAGGCCAGTAATAGGTTTGAGGTGCTCCAGGCTGCTGTCGCCCACATCCCCACAAAAAATGTGAAGCCGTAGAGGGAGATCGCCCTCCCCACCGCCACACCCACCTTAAGCCAAGGCTGAGCACCCGCCACCCGCAGCAAAATCCCCATTACTACTAGCCCAATCATCGCTCCAACTGCCGCAGTGCCAGGGTTTGATTTATTCAGATAACCCCCATAGAAAAAGCCCAGCAAAGCGCCCGTTAACAATCCGGCTGCCCAGTAAGCCCATGAGCGTAGTGGGCGCTCTGCAAATAGAGTCAGTGCTGTCGCTAATCCGATGCCCGCCATGACGCCCTGAAGTAACAAAACAAAGGGCCATGCCGGATCTTCCCAAGTTTTGCCAAGCGCTCCAAACACCAATCGTGAGACAGTATCGGTCATCACAACGGCAACTCCAAAGGTTGCAATTGCCCTCAGAATAGACTGGAGATGCGATGGCCCCAGCCGCGCACCACTAAAATTTGCACCCGTTAAGCAAGCCTTACGGAAATTACAGCCCCGCAGGTCAGCATGGCTAAAATCTGCGCCCCGCAAATCTTGCCCTGCGAAGGAGCGATTTCTTAAATCCCGTCCTGTAAAGTTAGACTGGCTGTTATCTCTCATGGAAAGCCGCGTTATAGCAATACTTTGAAGTATGCCCCAGAATCGATCCGTCGCCAGCCCTATCGCAATAAACACGTCTCCTTTCCAGCCTCGACCGCTTTGGCAATGGGCCATTCTCCTCGGCCTACTGAGTGCGCCGATCGCCCATTTCGGCCTAAACTATTTTCGCCGTCCGCCACAGCAGCCCCTCACCAAAGATCTATTTGAGGGCATTCGCTACCAACGCATGGTGCGCGCCGATCCTCGTCCGATGATGATCCATATTGTCACGTTGGATCTTAGGCAAGCGGGGCTTAAGCCATTGGTGACACCCTCCAACCCTGCGGTTCAGCCAGAGCATACCCAAGCACGAACCACCACTCATTTTTTGAAAGAATTTGGGCTACAGCTTGCTATTAACGGCAGTTTTTTCTACAAATTTCGAGAGGAAACACCGTGGGATTTTTATCCTCAAGAGGGCGATCGCGTTTCGGCCATTGGCACGACAATTTCTAGCACAAAGCCCTACTCTGCCATCAAAGAAAAATACCCTACGATTTGTTTTTTAGCACAGCAAAAGGCCGAGATTGTAGAGGATGGAGCTTGTCCGGTTGGGACGGAGCAGGCGATCGCCGGAAATGAAACTTTCCTTGCTCACGGACAAATTGCACTGAAACAGTCCCAATGGTCTCGGGATTGGGATAAACCTTACCCGCGCACGGCGATCGGTGTGGATCGTTCGGGTTCTAAGGTTTGGCTGATTGTGATTGATGGTAAGCAGCCTTTGTATAGCGAGGGCGCAACGATGCAGCAGCTTGGGGAGATCGCCACTCATCTCGGCATTGACGTGGCGCTGAATTTGGATGGGGGTGGGTCGGTGACGTTGGCGATCGCGACGCCCAATGGACCTAGGGTACTCAATTCTCCGATTCAGGCCAAGATTCCAACCTGGGAGCGCCCTATTGCAAATCATCTGGGCTTTTATGCAAATCCTTTGAGGACTTCATCGCTGCCGTAATTGACCGGAATGGAAAAGGGCGATCGTGAATCAAAAGCGGTTGACCCATGAGTGCAAACCGTACCTCAACACTACTGTTGTAAAGTAAACGGGTATGTAACAATATCTTTACATAAGGCAGATAATTCTCATCTTCAGCGCTTTCAGAATCTTTTAGATGAGAAAGCATTACAAAACAACACGAGGTTTTCCTATGCAGCTCGATGAAGTCAAGACCTTGCTAGACAGTGAAAATCCTCAAAAGCGGATGAGCGCAATCACCGCACTGAGGCAGTATGAAGATACGATTGCGGTGCCGCTGTTGGTGAGTCAGCTCAACGACCCTGAATTCATCATCCGATCGTTTGCCACGATTGGCCTAGGCCACAAGCGAACGCCAGAAGGGTTTGAAGTACTGGTCGATGTATTGCAAAACGACCGAGATGCAAACGTGCGCAGTGAAGCTGCAAATTCGCTCTCAAGATATGGCAAGCAAGCATTGCCCTATCTCATGAAAGCGGTTGAAGTAGACGATCACTGGTTGTTACAGTTGAGCGTTCTGTCAGTGGTATCCGAACTTGACTGCCCCGACGAACTCTACACTTTATGTGAGAAGGCACTTGAGCATGACGATCCAGTTGTGCAGTGTGTTGGTTTAGAGTATTTGGGTTACTTGCAGGGTTCCAAAAGACATGAAGATGCTCTGGAAATACTTTTAGTTTGGGCTGAGTCAGAAAATTGGAATTTGCGCAAACAGGTTGCTCTGACCTTGCCACAATTTAAAGGAATGTTCTCTGAAAACGCTTTGGCGCGATTGAGGCAAGATGAAGACTATCGCGTTGTGGCGGCTACCTTAGAAGGACTGATCTAACCCAGATTGCGAATCAGTCGGGCGATGTAGAGAGAAGGCTTGTCAAAGCCACGCCAAACGCTTCAGCGAAACAAGATTCAATCACCGCCTTTAATAGTGATCGCTAAACCAGCGCGTTTTCGATTACTAAGGCAGTACTTCACATCATTAAGGATGAGCCGTCATTATGAGTATTCAAGACAAGCCAAAAGCCTCTCGCCCTCGACTGATCGGCAATATTTTGTTAGGGGTATCGGGTCTATTCCTTTTAGCAAACCTATTTTTGCCTGCACTGATCGGGCCAAGGCCAACGGGTGCCCCTTATAGTCTGTTTATTCATCAGGTGCAGGAAGGGGAGGTCAGTCAAGTTTCTGTGGGTCAAAACCAGATTCTGTACCAGCTCAAAACCGAGAATGGTGAGCCTGGACAAGTTTTGACCACCACTCCAATCTTTGATTTAGAACTGCCCAAGCTTTTGGAGTCTAAGGGTATTGAATTTGCTGCCGCACCACCCCCTAAGAATGGTTGGTTTACAAGCCTGTTGGGGTGGGTCATTCCGCCGCTAATTTTTGTGGCTATTTGGCAGTTTTTTGTGGCTCGTGGCGGCGGGGGCGGACAGCAGGGCGTTCTCTCGATTGGCAAGAGTAAGGCTAAGGTTTATGTAGAAGGCGAATCTGCCAAAGTTACCTTTGCCGATGTCGCAGGCGTAGAAGAGGCCAAAACAGAACTCGTTGAAATTGTGGACTTTCTCAAAAGTCCGGCGCGCTTCACTGACATTGGTGCGCGGATTCCCAAGGGCGTTTTGCTTGTGGGACCACCAGGAACGGGTAAAACGCTCTTGGCGAAGGCCGTTGCAGGAGAAGCAGGCGTTCCGTTCTTCAGTATTTCTGGCTCTGAGTTTGTAGAAATGTTTGTGGGCGTTGGGTCTTCACGGGTTCGCGATCTGTTTGAGCAGGCTAAGAAGCAGGCTCCCTGCATTATTTTTATTGATGAGTTAGATGCCATCGGGAAGTCTCGCAACAGCGGCGGATTTTACGGCGGCAATGACGAACGCGAACAAACCCTCAATCAACTCCTGACCGAAATGGATGGCTTTGCCGCAGGGGATGCCACGGTTATCGTGTTGGCAGCAACAAATCGGCCTGAAAGTCTAGATTCTGCGCTGCTGCGGCCTGGTCGATTTGACCGTCAGGTATTGGTGGATCGCCCCGACCTATCTGGGCGCGAGGCTATTCTGAACATCCACTCCCAGAAGGTGAAGTTGGGCGAGGATGTTAATTTGAAGGCGATCGCCACTCGTACCCCTGGTTTTGCGGGGGCAGACTTAGCGAACTTGGTAAATGAAGCCGCCCTTCTGGCAGCACGCAACCATCGCCTAACGGTAGCTCAAGAAGACTTTGCTGAGGCAATCGAGAGAGTGGTAGCGGGTCTAGAGAAGAAAAGCCGCGTCCTCAACGAAACGGAGAAGAAAATTGTGGCGTACCACGAAGTGGGACACGCCATTGTGGGTGCAATGACCACAGGGAGCGGTCGGGTTGAAAAAATCTCGATTGTGCCGCGTGGCATGGCGGCCCTAGGCTATACGCTTCAGCTCCCCACTGAAGATCGGTTCTTGAAGGATGAAACCGAACTGCGCGGTGAAATTGCGACGCTTCTGGGCGGACGCTCTGCTGAGGAAGTTGTGTTTGGAAACATTACAACTGGCGCATCTAACGATTTACAGCGAGCGACAGATCTGGCAGAACGGATGGTGACGACCTATGGCATGAGTAAGGTTCTGGGACCTTTGGCCTACCAACAGGGTCAGCAGTCTATGTTTTTAGGCAATGGCGGGTCTAATCCTCGGCGGGCGGTGAGTGAAGAAACGTCAAGGGAAATCGATCGTGAGGTTAAGGAAATTGTGGAGAAAGCTCACAAGCAGGCTCTAGCTCTTTTGACCAATAATCGAGAGCTGTTGGAAACTATCACCGCTCAACTGCTTGAAACTGAGGTTATTGAGGGAGAGACTTTATATAGCCTATTGGCTCAGGTTCAGGCTGCTCCTGAAACTGCCGAGGTTGCCTTAGTTTAAGGGCTAGGCACCACAGGTACAGGCGTGGACACAGGTGACACAGGTATGGGCGTAGGCGGCACGGATGAACCAGAGCCGTTGGGTGCAGGCAAAGGCGATCGCCTTTGCCCAGGCACCCCAGACGCCTTGGACGAAGAAGCAGCATCCTTCGGCACCACCACATCCGGCTGATTCATCAACTTAAACAACTTCTGCACCACAGCCACCGACTTCCCGCCCGCCTGCTTCTGCGTCCAAGCCAAAGCCTGCGCCTCAGACCCGCGCACCATCCGCAACAGCGCCCCCCAGGCAATCACACCAGAGTCCCCAGGCGTCACCTTCAGCGCCGTATCAATCCGATTCCCCAACCGACCCGTATCAGACAGCAGCATCTCTCGCACCTCCCCACGGGCAGCGCGATCAGATTGCAGCACATCCAACGCTGGAGCCCAAGACCCATTCACCAAATACCCCAAAATCCGCTGCACCGTGCTGGCAGAAGGCTGATTCGCCTGGGCCTGCGTCACCCTTGCATGGAGCTGAATATAGTCAAACTGCGCCTGCGCATCCAGATTCCAGCGCTTACCCGCATCTTGCTTCGCCTGCTTCAACAACTCCAGCCCAGGCGTCCACAGTCCACTTTTCGCCAGCGTCAACGCATCCAAATAAGCCCTCGCCTCCAGCACAGGCTGCGTTAGCGTAATGGGCTGTAGCTGAGACGCCACCCCATCCGCCATCTTGAGCCGATAGATGGCATACTGCGGCTCTAGCCCCACGGTTTGGTTCACCACCAGCTCCGGCAAATTATCCCCCGTCACCTGCTGCCACTCCGGTACTTCCCCTGGTGGACTGACCCAATTCGTCATCAAATTCAGCCGTTCGCGGCGCGGGTCAAAGTAGAAAATTTGTCCATAGCTCGAAACACTACTGCCCTGGGACTGAAGCCCCGTCAGCCGTAACCATAATCCTGGCTCCGGTGCTGGGTTATAAACCTCCGACTGCATAATGGGCAAAGGCTGATCAGAACCCGCCGAAACCTGCGGATTTTGATCGAGTGCCAGCAAATCTGCCCCCGTGGGTCCCTGCACCGCAATCACATCCGTCAACCGAAAGTAGGGTTTACTTAAAAACAGCCGGATCAACCACGGTAACTGAAGCGAGCGATAAATCCGAATTTGGTGAATATTCTGGCAAGGGTCACTACAGCCTTCCATTGCCGCTTCTTTAGTCGAGATCGGCATCGCAATATCAGACGCTGTTTTGACCTCATTTCTCTGGAGCGCAAAATCAGACCGCAGCACAATCGGCTGCCCCGCTGTCAACCCAGCTTGCCCCAGCGTCGTCTGCACTTGATCCAAGGTTTGGGGCGTTGAAGCCTCAGGGTGACGAGACTGGGTTGCCCCAAATAGCTCATGATCCAGCCAAAACGCCACATCTGGATTCACCAAATACTGAAGGCTAAGCCAGACAATAGAAGCAACCACCCCAAAACTCCCCAACAGAACTAACCGTGATAGCCGAGAAGCAGCCTTACGCGTGTGTTCAAAGGGAGGGTTGTCAGCAGCAGCAGGGGTCGCGAAATAGGCGAAGGGCTGCGGTTTGCTTGCCTTTCGCCGTGATTTATGGCCTGAAGTCACAAATTTGAGAACCGGAAGGTAGGGGGTCTATAGACGCTGCTGAAAGGTTTCCAGCAAATCCATCAGATCAACCTGGCACTGCTTAGGCACCAGCTCTAAAAGCGGTAGCTCTTGCTTCCCGCCACCCAAGGGCACTTTCAAGTTAGAAAGCACCTGCATCACTTGAGCTTCCTCAAGCTTGCCAGTAGACAGAAGCGGAGCAAACTGTTTCGCCAACACCGTATCCAAATGGGCATCGGTGAGATAAAGGTGCCACTTTGCCACGTCGATATAGATAGTCTTCCCAATTACCGCAGCTAAAGCGTCTAAGTCGCTTGCCGAAAGTGCATTTGCCATAATAATTACTGCTCTTTATTGGGTACGGGCTTAAAGGTGCTCAAAGTGATTGAATAAAACGTATTTCACCTTGCACTACCCCCCTCAGTCCCCCCTTATAAAGGGTGGAAGAATATGGACTGACTCTCTCCACTTTATAAAAGAAGGGCTGAGGTGGAGTAGTGTAAGGTACTTGAACAACAGCTCCATAATTAATTAGAAATACTCAGTTATTTCTTAGGGGCTGTCTCTACGGGGCTGTAGTCTGCCAATCCAAAAATGTAGATCCCATGCATCAGTAGAACTGCTACCCAGCACCCCGTCAGCCAAATTGTCCAGGGCCATTCTGCATCTTTGAGCACCCTAAAAAACCAGGATCCAGAGTTGATACAGGCAAACAACGCCACATGGACGGCAAAATTGATACGATCTTCGAGTTTACGAAACGCAGGGTCGCGACGGTCTGGTTCACGGGGCCAACGAGGAGGCATTTTGTTAAACCTGTAGTGTAGGTTACGGTTCTACTCTATCCTAAGCTAGAGCTGTACAGGAGGGTAGCCTTCTGTATCACATGCAGCCACAATCTACGTCTCACAATCTATATCGCTGTGTAACCCCGTTGTTCTCGCTGTAATTCGTATAGGACAAACATCATGAAGATGAAACCCTTTTGGTTGAAGTTAAGCAGCTTGTTGGTGGTGGGCACTCTCTTCTCGTGCAGCAGCACGCCTGCCCCTTCCAATTCTGCTGGGACAACGGGGGCGGCTGTAACTGGACGGCTACAAACGGTATTAGGACGGGGACAGCTTAAGTGCGGCATCAGTGGAGAACTGCCAGGATTTAGCTTCCTCAACCCTCAAGGGAAATATTCCGGACTGGATGTGGATGTGTGTCGGGCGATCGCCGCTGCCCTCTTCGACAAACCCGACTCAGTTGAATATCGTCAGCTCAATGCCAAGGAACGCTTCACCGCAGTGCAAACTGGCGAAATTGACGTTCTCAGCCGCAACACCACCTGGACACTGAGTCGTGATACCGAAAATAAGCTCGATTTTGCGCCCGTGGTGTTCTATGACGGTCAGGGTATGATGGTACGCCAAAGCAGCGGCCTAAAAACCCTCAAAGACTTCCAGGGGAAAGCCATCTGTACGCAAACAGGCACCACCAACGAGCAGAATTTAGCGGATCAAATGCGAAAGCTAGGGGTGCAGTATAAGCCCGTGGTGTTTGAGGATGTGAATGCCACCTATGCAGCCTACGCTCAGGGACGCTGTGATGGGATTACATCGGATAGTTCCCAGCTTATTTCTCGACGCACTAAGCTACCCAATCCCGAGCAAAATATTATTTTGCCAGAACTGCTCTCTCAAGAGCCATTGGCTCCAGCCGTGGGGGATGGTGATGCCCAGTGGTCAGCAACGGTGCGGTGGGTGGTGTATGCGCTCATTCAGGGAGAATCTTTAGGCATTACGTCTCAAAATATTGGGCAGTTTGCCACGTCTAAAGATCCTGTGATTCGGCGATTTTTGGGGCTGGAGGGCGATTTGGGTAAGGGTCTCGGATTACCGAATGATTTTGCCACACGGGTGATTAAACACGTTGGCAACTATGGCGAAATTTATGACCGGAATTTGGGGCCTAAAACTGCCTTGAAGCTAGAGCGCGGGCTAAACAAGCTCTCAACCCAAGGTGGATTGATGTTCTCGCCGCCGTTTCGCTAATGGGTGTAATTTATCACTGTGCTCAACCAGCACAGTGATAGTTAGGCATCTGTGACTCAATAAAGCTGCTCGTTTTTTCGGAGAATCGATATTGCTTCCCACATTCGGCGCAGATTGCGTGAACTGTGCGTTTGACCCGAAAACGGTGTCCTGGATTCTGGCGATGTAATTCATCCATGTATTTTCCCCACTCATCTTCTGCTCGTTGTATGGAAAACTTCCCCAAGACCACGCCGCACCCAAGACATCTGAAACCTTCGGCTGTTGCATACATGTGCTTTTGGTCTCTAGCATAGGAGAGCAAGCCAATCGGCACCAAGACTGGGGAGAGAAGAATAAATGCGATGGCAAAGGTCAGGAATACCGCTGGAAATAAAACACCAGTTTTAAATTTTCGTCCTTGTTTCAGCAATACTCGCCTGATTGTTTTGCGATTGAGTTTGAAGGGAGGTTCCCTGTGTGACTTTTTCTCTGTTGACACAATTTACTTTACCAACCCCTAATGATACGCACCTATTTGTCTATTGAGGTACAAATATGATGTGCAGGTTAAATGATGGCAGGTTTTCCCAGTTTCTGAGAAATTGCAGTCCGAAGTTTGTCGTCGAAGTCAGTATCTTTGACGTTTGCAATAATGGGAAGTCCCTGTAAGTTGCGATGTTCTAAGTAGGCTTTGAGAGCCGCCTTATCTTCGCTATGTTTGACAATGTAATGCTTCAGTTGTTCATTGGTCATTTCGGCATAATCAGTTTGGCTCATCAGCTTAAATCCCCTTCTGGAGTCACTTCAAACTCGATTTTATAATCATAGCCTGCCAGTAAATGTAGGTTATGAGTGCTCTCTTCGATCCAATCCAGAAAAATTGGCTGGGCCATCTCGAAGGTCAGTTGATGACTGATGCGATAAAGTGCTTCAAGTTGCTCTAGAGTTGGCATTTAGCTGTTGCAGAGGGTCACTATTGAGTGAACTTTACATCATCGTGTCTTCGCAAAAGAAAATGTTGCCCCTGAGAACTGCGATCGCCCCTTCCTCCCTCAAAACCTCACCGTTCATCGACTCCACGGACTAAACCTGATCGCAGGATTCTCTCCATCCATCGACAAACTAGACTTATGCATCGGAGTTCTGACGAAAGCCAACACAAGCTGCGATCGCACCAGCATCAACTTCAAAATCGATCGCCCTAATCCCCCCATGATTGACTGCTTCCATCTTGGGAGACAGTTGAGCTTCATAGCTCTCAGCCCCACGACGGCCAAACGCTTGCTTGCTACAGTGAGGCTGTCGAATTGCCATAGCTTTGACCTCTCTGTAAGTTTCCCCTTTTATTTTGGCTTGCAAAGGAGATTGTTGAATTAGGCGCTTGTACTAGGTGTTTTTCTGCTCAACCGAACCTATAGACTAATCTATCAAATCGAGTAATTATCAACAAATTGTATCCCCTAAATTTATCTTATTCAAAGTGTAATCTGTCATTTTCATGTCTTGTAAAATATTCATCTTCTAGCAAATGACAATTCTTTATTTCTTGTCTATATAAAACATCCAACTTATTTGGTAATAGTTTGTCTTCGTCTCCTACTCTTCGCCAAATTTGAGAATAATAAAGCATCAATATTTTCAGGAAAAATGCAAATGGAGTCAACTTTCTTTTGACTGGCCATCTATTTTCTGTATGATAGCCAATATGAAAATGAGCCGCCGGATGATATTTGTCACAGTATTGATTTATTGATAAGTCATACCTAATCATAGGAATATCACACGTAAAATCACCTTCAGCTAAAAGTTGCTCATACTCATTCTCAGTTAGTTGATCACTTTCAAGCAACTCAGATGCAACCTTCCTTTCGTGCTGATATTCTGAATACTGATAAGGGTTTGGATAGTATGCTAAACGAATATCTTCTCCCATTTTATTTTCAGTAAACTGAAAATAAGAACGGTCATAAATCATAAGATTAAAATCTTGATTATTGACACCTACATCGTATAGCTCACGATAAGATACTGAACGTCTTGAAGAACTCTTGAAATTGCAAGATGCATTTAACGAAGCTGGAGTGCCAGCTTGAAATAAAAAATTATTTTCATTAGCTAACTCAATACATATACCAATGTTTTTTGCAAATTCACTACTCACTCAATAAATCTCCGTCTGGAATATCCAGTTCAGCATCAATTTGTTCTTTTGTATAGCCCTTTTTTATAAGAGTATTATACATTTCATTAATTCTAATAATCTCTTGAGGTTTAGAATTCAAGTCTCTTTGTATAGTTTCAATTTCATTTGCATCAGGCACCTTGAATACTAAACTTGGAGAATTTTGAATACTTTGATCTATTTCATTAAAAAAGAATTGTGCTTTTTCGCCTACCCCACTAACACGAAGCCAAGCTTTAGTTCTGGTAAAAGCTGTAAATAATCTGTTCCTTCCTTTCCTAGATGCTCTATGAGAGAAAATGCCATCAATACCAGCAGCGAAAACTATAGCAGCCTCGTTTCCTTTGGCTCTATGAACCGTTGACAATGTGACCATATCATCCAAAGAAAAAGGCGGAGCTGAGGAGCTGGAAGCTAATAAGTTGTTAGAACGAATGGCATTTCTCATTAAAAACAGAGATATTTTTGCAAAATAACCCTTCGCATATCTATCGTCTAAACAGACAATAAGAATATCATGAGGCTTAATACCTTCATCGATTGCAGCCTTAATATTATCAGAAATCCATAGGCACTCATTTTCCATTGATGTTGCTTTATAGCATTGAATAATATCTCTTACAGTCTGATATTCATATATTGACAGAGGACTATTTTCACGATTTCGTTTTATAGTTACCGTAGTACCTATTATTAAATCCTGATCATTTTCAATGCTGTAACCAATATCAGTCCAATGATCTTTATTCTGAAGCATTTGTACAGGTCGCTCAGAATATATTGCAAATCCAAGAGCATGAGCAGTTACAAGAACATCTAGCGGATTTCGATAGCATTTGTAAAGAACAAGGTCATTACTCTGATCAAAATCTAACTTCAACTTAAAAGCATTTAAGTCTATTTTTGGATTTCCATTTTCATTTGTGCCAAAAAGTATTTCTGGAGTTCTCTGGTAAACATTAAATATTGATTGCAAGTCATCATATGCCCACACAATATTCTTGTTAATTCCAGACTCTCCTATTGCTAATTTATAACAGAGTTGAAAAAATTCATTTGGCAAGTCTTGTGCTTCATCTATAAGAATATAATCGTATTTACTCTTGATATTTTTTGATTCAATATCTTTGCACACAAAGCTAAATGGATCATTATTATTTGATTGCTTTGCTTCAGTTAATGGAATACTAACTACGGAATTCTCTAAGCAAGCATTATAATAGACTCCATCAATGGATTTACCTCCCCATGAATGCAGAACATCGATAAGATCCCAGCTTGGCTCTTCTCCAGCAAAGTGACGATAAAATCTTGAAATGGACTCTTTTATCAACCCATATAGGCTTTTGGTATAAAATGTGAATAAGATTTTTTTTGTCGGATGTTGCAGATGTATATGTGCAGCTTTCATTGCCAACACAACTGTTTTTCCCGAACCAGCTAATCCTCTAATTCTTTGTGGCCCATTTATTAAACTTATTGCAATTTTTCTTTGTTCTACATCAAAACTTGATATTTCTTTTTCAAGTTCTATAAGTACATTTAATTTGGTTCCTGGATCATTTGATATTTTTGTTCTCTTTGAAGCCTTTGTAAGAGCTATAGAGCCTTCAATTATTGATCTCGCCTCATCAAATACTTTGTTGTCAAGCTCGGCTTCAGTATTTATTTCAGCTAAAGCATTTCTTATGTCTTGGAATGATGAGAATACTTCACTATCTAGAGAATCAACGCCTGAATCTTCAGGATTTTCAATATAGAGATAACTATTAAGATTTAAAGCTAATTTATTTTTGCTAATTCTAAGATTTTTGCTTTTTTTAATGCTCGATTCTACGAAGCTATAAAGTTGACTTAATTTCTCGTCGTCATTATTCAAATCATATTTATTAGATGTATTAATTAAAATGATACCATGTTTTTTTGATAGTATGCAAAATTTAGATCTTACCGTACTCGCTTCATAATCCCTAAACACCGGAAACCCATAATAAAATACAGAATTATTTAACATCAAATCATTTTCATTTTCTTCAAAGAAACTAATTATCTCCCTGTCGATTCCATTTGGTGAAATTTCTTTTGCAATTATTTTTTCCAAAGTACTCACCTCGATATTCTTGTGATTTTATTGTGGATAACTCTTTGGCTGAATACTGTAAAATCACTATTCAAAAGTTTTTAAATATAGCCCTATTCCAGTTCAGTCAAAAAAAGCTGTTCTTGTTTAGATATGGAGTCACAAGCCTAGCATCTCTTTGAATGAGATTTCAATGCTTCCTTGGATAGTAACACTTCTCTTCGACTATCATTTTGCGATGATTTCTTTAAATAAGCTGTCGAGATTTAGAGATAATGATACTCATACATAAATAGTATCCAGTCATATTGATATTATCAGGAAATTTCCGTATTCTTTCGGATGTCTTATTGTCTAACTTCTTTTACAATTACCTATCTTCAATGCTAATTTGGTGTCTAGGTATACTTGTATAGCTCCAGAAGACTTCGTCTTTAGTTTTGCAATCTTATTTACCTTGATCACTATTTTTATTGGCACAACTAATTATAATTTGCGACTCCACCACAAAACCAATCGCCCTAGGACATTACCTCCCCTTCCCAACAACGCTACACCCCCTGTATGACAACCGCCTCCCCCCTTCATCTCTTTGGTATCCGCCACCACGGCCCTGGCTCAGCCCGTAGCCTCCTGCAAGCGCTACAAACCCTCCAGCCCGATGTCATCCTCATTGAAGGGCCACCGGAAGCCGAAACCATTCTGCCATTGCTCACCCACACCCAAATGCAGCCCCCAGTTGCAATGCTGCTCTACGTCCTCGATACGCCCCATCTCGCAGCCTATTATCCCCTTGCAAAATTTTCGCCCGAGTGGCAAGCCCTCCAATTTGGGTTAAAGCAACAAATCCCAATTCGGATGATGGACTTGCCCCAAAGTCATCAGTTAACCCCGATCGCAGAACCTCCAGCCGAACCCGACCTTAAGCCTGAATCCACCGAACCAAACCCATCCTAAACCCTCAAACGAGAAATCTGCCGCGACCCGCTGCTCTGGCTAGCCCAAGCCGCAGGCTACAGCGACGGCGAACGCTGGTGGGAGCAATTTGTAGAACAGCGTCAAAACAGCACCGATGTCTTCACAGGCATCCTGGAAGCCATGACCGAGCTGCGCACCGCCGTCGAAACCCAATATCCACCGGATTTAGAAAATCCCAAAGATCGCCGCGAAGCCCTCCGCGAAGCCCACATGCGCCAAACCATCCGGCAGGCCCAGAAAGACGGATTCACCAAAATTGCGATCGTCTGCGGCGCATGGCATACCCCCGCCTTAGTGCCACCCCTCGCCCCCGCCAAAGCCGATGCCGCCCTCCTCAAAGGCTTACCCAAAGCCAAAGTCTCCGCCACCTGGGTACCTTGGACCTACGAACGCCTGACCATTCAAAGCGGCTACGGCGCAGGCGTGGAATCCCCTGGCTGGTACGAGCACCTGTGGCAAGTGAATGACCGCCCCTCAGAACGTTGGCTCGTCAAAATTGCAAGGCTCCTGCGCACCAAAGACCTAGACGCATCCTCCGCCAGCGTCGTCGAAACCGTCCGCATGGCAGAAGCCCTCGCCGCCCTGCGCGATCGCACCGCCCCCGGCCTACCCGAACTCAACGAAGCCGTCCAGACCGTGCTGTGTTTTGGGGATGCCACCCCCATGCAGCTCATTGCGCGACAGCTCATGGTGGGCGATCGCCTCGGCACCGTCCCCGACGAAACCCCCATGGTGCCCCTCCAGCAAGACCTGCGACGGCTCCAGCAACGGCTGCGCCTGAAGCCCGAAGCCCTGGACAAAGAACTGGTATTGGATCTACGAAAAGAGATAGATCTGGGGCGATCACAGCTCCTCCACCGCCTCAATTTGCTCAATATTCCCTGGGGTGAAGCCAAGGAAATTAGCGGCAAAGGCACCTTTAAGGAAAAATGGATCCTGCGCTGGCGACCGGAACTGGAAATTGCCCTGATTGAAGCAGGCCGCTGGGGCAATACCGTCGAAATTGCCGCCACCGCCTTCACCTGCGATCGCGCCACCCACGCCACCCAACTTCCCCCCCTCACCGCCCTCCTAGAACAAGTCCTCCTCGCCACCTTGCCCGCCGCCGTCCGCCACGTCATGGAAAGACTGGAGGCAGAAGCGGCGATCGCCAGTGACCTGATTCACCTCATGGGGTCCCTCCCCGCCCTCGCCAACCTATTGCGCTACAGCGACGTGCGCCAGACCGATGTGGGCACCCTCACCCACGTCGTCGATGGCTTGGTGGCGCGGATTTGCATTGGTTTACCGATGGCCTGCGCGTCGCTCGACGACGATGCCGCCGCCCAAATGCTGGAGCAAATGGTGCAAACCCATCGCGCCATTAAACTATTGCAAAATGACCACCACCACCACGACTGGATGGTCGTCTTAACGCGGTTAGCCGACCAAGCCCAGCTTCATGGACTCTTGGCTGGACGTTGCTGTCGGCTGTTGCTCGACGAAGGCCAGCTCAACGGCACCCAAGCCGCCCAACGCCTCAACCTCGCCCTCTCCCGCGCCGTGGAACCCGCCCAAGCCGCCGTCTGGATTGAGGGATTTTTGCAGGGTAGCGGCCTACTGCTCCTCCACGATAAAGAAATCTGGACAGTTCTAGATGAATGGGTCACAGAACTCCATCCCGATGCCTTTACGGCTCTGCTGCCGCTCCTGCGCCGTACCTTTGCCGCCTTCACCGCTGCGGAACGTCGTCAGATGGCGGAGCGTGTGAAGCAGGGTTCTGCGGGACAGAAGACCGTGGTGGTGGCGGATTTGGATGGAGATCGCGCTTCCCTCGCCTTGCCCCTGATTGCCCAACTACTCGGACTGGAGTTCGCCCAATGACCGATTCCGAACACCTCCGCCGCTGGCGATTAATTCTAGGGAGTCCTGATGGCGCAGGTGCCGGAGGAGCAAGCAGTACTGGCATCACCCTTTCCGGCGACGATCTGACAATGGATCAGGCATTAGCCGCCCTCTACAACACCGAAGAACAGCGCTCCGGCGGCTTAGAAAGTTCCTCCCCAAAAGTAGCCCGTTGGTTGGGAGATATCCGCAAGTACTTCCCCAGCTCCGTGGTGCGAATCATGCAGCAAGATGCCCTAGAACGCCTCAATCTTCAGCGGATGCTGCTAGAACCAGAACTTCTAGAGGCCATTGAACCTGACGTGCATTTAGTTGCAAATCTACTTTCCCTCAGTCGAGTCATGCCCAGCAAAACCAAAGATACCGCCCGTCTGGTCGTGCAGCGAGTGGTGGATGAACTCATGCAAAAGCTGCAAAACCCCATGCAGCAGGCCGTCATGGGCAGCCTCAACCGCGCCATCCGCAACCGCAGACCCCGCCACAATGAAATTGACTGGAACCGCACCATTCGCGCCAATCTGCGGCACTACCAGCCCAAATACCGCACCATTATTCCTGAAACCCGCATCGGCTACGGTCGCAAACGCTCTGCCCTAAAGGATATTGTGCTGTGCGTGGATCAAAGCGGCTCGATGGCAACTTCCGTGGTGTATGCCAGTATTTTTGCAGCGGTGCTGGCTTCTCTGCCTGCGGTGAGCACCAAAATGGTGGTGTTTGACACCGTAATCGTAGATCTCACCGATCTGCTCCAAGATCCTGTCGAGGTGTTGTTTGGCACCCAGCTCGGCGGCGGAACGGACATCAACCAAGCCCTCAGCTACTGCCAAGAACTCATTCGCCAACCC